>NZ_JAAKVF010000012.1:0-143115 GCF_049175515.1 Aeromonas sp. 600479 | reverse complement strand
AAAAAATGATTTAGATGGGTCGTTAGCTCAGTCGGTAGAGCAGTTGACTTTTAATCAATTGGTCGCTGGTTCGAATCCAGCACGACCCACCATCATTTCAGAATCCCAGGTCGTTTAGCTCAGCTGGGAGAGCACCTCCCTTACAAGGAGGGGGTCACTGGTTCGATCCCAGTAACGACCACCATATTCGCAAGCGAAGCTGAGATATCTGCTTCAGTTGCAGAGAAAGTCCCCACTCAGATGGGGATTTTTTTTTGCCCGAAATTCAGTACTCCAGCTTCTTTTGTTGCCGTTGTGGCGAGCCGAGCACCACCTCTTATAGTGCCACTCTGCCACTCTGCCACTCTGCCACTCTGCCACTCTGTCATTTCGCACATCCTCTACTCTGCTCTGCCAAGATTGCCAGACTGCACTCCTGTCCATCGTGATGCTGTTCATATGAACGCCTGTTAAAGCAAACGCCAGCAATAAAAAGGGCAGGCCAAGGCCTGCCCGCAAAGATGCGCAAGGTGCTACATGATCCCGCGGATCAGGATCCCGCTGATCAGCAGCGGCGCCACCACGCGCCAGCACCAGAGCAGCGCCAGACGCAGGGTGGGTGACAGGCCCGCAGGCAATATGGCATCACCCAATCGCCAGCCCAGCAACAGGGTCAGTACCAGACCAAACAGCGGCATCATCAGGTTGGAGGTCAGATAGTCGAGCAACTCGAAGATGGTCTTGCCAAACAGGGTCAGATCACTCCAGGGGCCGAACGACAGACTCACCGGAATGCCGGAGGCCATGATGAGCAGGGTCAACACCCGGCAGGCACCACGACGCGACCAGCCCCACTCCTCGGTGGTGAAGCGCACCAGATGCTCCAGCATGGAGATGGAGGAGGAGAGCGCGGCCACCAGCAGCAACAGGAAGAAGACCACACCTAATCCCTGACCGAACGGCAGATGACTGAACACGGCAGGCATGGTCATAAAGGTGAGCCCTGGGCCCGCGGTGGGATCGATGCCGGTGGAGGCCAGCGCCGGGAAGATCATCAAGCCTGCCAGCACCGAGATAAGGCTTGCCAGTGTGACCACCCAGACCCCGGAGCGCAGCACCCCTTCGCTATTGGGCAGGTAGGCGCCATAGGTAGTGTGTACCCCGAGCCCGATGGAGAGGGAGAAGAAGGCCAGCCCCAGCGCGTCCAGCACGCTCTGGCCGGTCAGCATGGAGAAGTCCGGCTGCAGCAGCTGGCGCACACCCGCCATGGAGCCCGGCATGGAGAGACCGACCCCCACCAGCAGCAGCATCATGATGAAGAGCGCGGGCATCATCCAGCGCAGTGCCCGCTCCACCCCTTTCTGAATACCCCCCTGCACGAACCACCAGGTCAGGCCCGCGAAGATCAGATGGGTCAGCACCGGCCACCAGGGGTTGCTGACATAGCCGTTGAACAGGGCGGTGAGGGCGCTCCCCTCGCTCAGGTTGAGCTTGCCAGCCATCGCCAGCGCGGCGTAACCCACGGTCCAGCCACCGACCACGCTGTAGAAGCTGTAGATAAAGAAGCCGCAGGCGATCCCCATATACCCCATCCAGCGCCAGTTCGGCCCCACCAGTTTGCGAAAAGCGCCGAGCACCCCGCGCTGGCTATGGCTGCCGAGCAGGGTTTCGCCGACCTGTACCGCTACTCCCAGGGTGAAGCTGAACAGCAGAAACACCAGCAGGAAGGCGCCACCGCCATTGGTGGCGGTCACATAGGGAAACTTCCAGATGGCACCAAGGCCAATCGCTGTGCCTGCTGCGGCCAGCACATGACCGAGACGGGAAGACCACTGAACCTGGCTCATACAACCTCCGGGTAACACGACATCGAAGCAATACTCCTCTGTAGCAATAAACGACAGACAACAAAAAGGCCGCCCGAGGCGACCTTTGCAATGAACATTCAGAAAAACTGTGCGTGCAAGGTCACCTCTCTTGCGAGCTAAAAAATCGACCAAACAGCACGAGGATGGCAGACATGAGGTGGCAACCTGACCAATGAATGAGGGAACAGCCTAAACCATGGAAAGAATAATTGACACATAAAATCAAAAATTTTTTATGTGTGCCGCTGTCACCACTCTGGCTATACGTACAACTCAATGGGGGAAAACCTCGCCGGGCCGTATCTTTTCTACCTTGTGGCTATTTACTGGGCGATAATCGACGTAGCTTCTTCTGGAACTAGTGACCGCTACATGGCGCTGACGGGAACAACGATGAGACAGGATGTCGTATGAGATGGATGGTGCTGCCCTGGTTACTGATCAGCCTGAGTGTGTCGGCGCAGTCCGGATTAACCCTGCTGAGTCACGACTTACCCCCCTTTACCGAATACCGCGATGGCAAGCTTGATGGCTTCGCCATTCGTTTGATTGATGAGGTGCAGGAGGAGCTTGGCACCCGCTATCCGGTGCGGATTTACCCGCTCAAGCGGGCGCTGGCGCTGGCACGGGTCGAGCCCGGCTATGGACTGTTCGTGGTACAGCGGCTCCCGGAGCGGGAGTCTCATTTCAAATGGGTTGGCCCGCTCTTTATCAATCGGGTCTTTATCTATCAGGCGCCGGATAGTCGCCACCCGCTGACCTCGCTGGCACAGCTGCGGGATCTGCCCAGAGTGGGGGTCGTGCTGGGTAATGCCGATGACGTGCGGCTGACCCATGAGGGCTACACCAATCTGGTGCGCTACAAGACAGTCGGGGAGGCGATAGAGCGGCTGATGCTGGGCAAGATCGATGCCTTGCCGATGGCGGAGCTGGTGATGGAGGCCACCCTCGACAAGATGGGGTTATCCCGGCGCAGCATCGTCAGCAGTGGCGTGCTGCTTCATGAGGCCGGTCTCTACATCGCCTTCTCCAGAGCCACTGACGATGGTGAGATTGCCCGCTGGCAGCAAGCCGTGGACAAGGTGAGAGCCATAGAGGGGCGGGCCGGTGAGCCCACCCATCATCATTGATCCTCAGATAAGACCGCGAACCAGGATCCCGCCGATCAGCAGCGGAGCAATCCAGCGCCAGCAGTTCATCAGCAGATGATGCCAGTGGGCAGAGAGCCCCTGCGGCAGCGCCTTGCGACCCAGTTTCCAGCCCAGCAGCAGCGTCAGCATCAGACCGAACAGCGGCATCATCAGGTTGGAGGTGATGAAGTCGAGCAGCTCGAAGATGGTTTTGCCAAACAGGGTGACATGTTGCAGCGGGCCAAACGACAGGCTGACCGGAATGCCGCACACCATGACGAACAGGGTGATGGCGCTGCAGGCGTTACGACGCGACCAGCCCCAGGTTTCGCACAGGAAGCACTGCAAATGCTCCAGCAGGGAGATGGCCGAGGAGAGCGCCGCAAAGACCAGCAGGGCGAAGAAGATCACCTCAAGCACCTGACCGAAGGGCAGCAGCTGAAATACTGCCGGCATGGTCATAAAGGTGAGACCGGGGCCGGAGGCCGGGTCGATACCGGTCGAGGCCAGCACCGGGAAAATCATCAAGCCCGCCAGTACCGCCACCATACTGGCCAGCAGCACCACCCAGAGGCTTGAGCGACCAACCCCTTCGCTGGTCGGCAGATAGGCGCCGTAGGTGGTGTGAATGCCCAGACCGATGGAGAGGGAGAAGAAGGCCAGCCCCATGGCATCGAGCACGCCGGACATCCCCAGCTTGCTGAAGTCGGGCATCAGGAAGTGACGAACCCCCGCCATCGCATTGGGCAGGGTGATGCCAAAGGCGACCAGCATCAGGATCATCAGGAACAGGGCCGGCATCATCCAGCGCAAGGTGCGCTCCACCCCTTTCTGAATGCCTCCTTGCACCACCATCCAGGTGAGGGCGGCAAACAGCAGATGGGTGAGGATTGGCCAGACGTCGCCGCTGACATAGTCATTGAAGCGGGCGGTGAGGGCTGCCGCATCGCCATGATTGAGCTGACCGGAGATGGCCATGCCGGTATAACCCAGGGTCCAGCCGCCCACCACGCTGTAGAAGCAGTAGATGAGCAGGGTAGAGATCACCCCCATTACCCCAACCCAGCGCCACTGTTTGCCGAGCAGATCGGAGAAGGCTCCGACTACCCCGCGGCGACTCATGCTGCCGAGCAGGGTTTCCCCCATCAGTACCGCAACCCCCAGGGTGAAGCTGAAGAGCAGAAAGACCAGCAGGAAGGCGCCGCCGCCGTTGACGGCGGTGACATAGGGGAATTTCCAGATTGCGCCGATACCGACCGCGGAACCCGCTGCGGCGAGGATGTAGCCGAGTCGGGATGACCATTGGGACTGCTTCATAAGAACTCCAATCGAGCGCCCCTTGGGCAGGGGCAGAATGGCGCTCATGTTACGGAGGTCACGGCGCAATCACTACGACGGTTATCAGGTGTAAATGCGATTTATTGGCATAATTGGCTAATTTAATTCTGTTTTTTGCCCAATCCTGCCACCAAATAAAAACCGGAGCGAGATTGCTCCGGTTTGGTCTCTGACAACAGCTCGTCTGCGGACTAGATCACACCGAGCTCCCGCAGCCGCTCCATCAGGTAGCTGTGGGCAGTATGGCGCTCGGAGAGCACCACATCCGGGCGCGGGTGGAGGAACAGCGGCAGGGAGATGCGTGACTTGCTGGCACTGCCACCGGTCGGGTTGATGACGCGGTGAGTGGTGGAGGGGTAGTAGCCGCGAGAGGCTTCCTGCAGCATATCGCCGATATTGATGATGAGGGTGCCAAAGTCGCACGGCACATCCATCCACTCGCCATCGGAACCCTTCACCTGCAGCCCCGGCTCGTTGGCGGCGGGCAGAATGGTGAGCAGGTTGATATCCTCGTGGGCGGCGGCGCGGATGGCACCCGGCTCCTCGGTGCCATCGAACGGCGGGTAGTGCAGCACCCGCAGCAGGGTCTTCTGGCTCTCTTCGATCATCGAGGAGAGGGGGCAGCTGTAGTGAGCGGCGATATCGGCCGGGGTGTACTGCTCTACCCAGCCCAGCAGCTCGGCGGCCAGACCGTTGGCGAGGCGGTAGTACTCCATCGCCTGCTCCTTCAGCTCTTCCGGCATCTGGCCCCAGGGGTAGATGTGGAAGTACTCCTTGATGTCTTTCTGGCTATGGCCTTTGGCCACCTCGGAGACCGAGGGTGGGAAGTAGCCATCCTGGGTCTCGCGGTTGAACAGGAAATCCTGCTTCTGCTCGCTCATGAAGAAGCGATACCAGTTGTCGTAGATGGACTGCACCAGCTCTTTCGGGATGGGGTGGTTGGTCAGCACGCCAAAGCCGGTGGTTCGCAGGGATTCGGTGAAGCGTTGGGCCGCATTGGGTGAGCGGTAATCGACGGTCAGGACTTTCATTATTTTTGTTGCGCGCCAGTTAAAAGATGGCGCAGTTTACCCTGCAAGCCGTAACAAGGAAAGGGACGCGGCCTCCAGCGGCCGCCCCCTGCCTGATAGTGATAAAAACATCAGATAAAAGAGGCGGATAGTGGCGAGAGTGGCTCCCTTGTCCTGCCTGCCCATCCTCACTAGAATGCCAGCCACTGTCTTTTCCGGAGTCTGTCCATGTCCTCGAAGATCCTGTTGCTCACCCTGCCACTGCTGCTGGCCGGATGCAGCTCCCTGTCGGAAGATGAGTGCCGCACCATGAGCTGGTACAACCTTGGCTATCAGGATGGTGAGCAGGGCAAGACCCGCAATCAGGCGCGGGACTACGTCTCTACCTGCGGCGAGTATGGCCTCAAGGTGGACGAGGCAGAGTGGAAGCGGGGTTACGACAAGGGGCTGGAGCTCTACTGCATTCCCGAGCTGGCTTACAGCAAGGGTAAGGAGGGGCAGGAGTATCTGGGAGTCTGTCCCAACGATGCCAGCTTCCTCAAGCAGTACCAGCGCGGTTATGAAGAGTACAAGCTGGCGACCCGGCTGCGGGAGATCCGCGACGAGCTGGATCGCACCGAGCGGGAGATCGATGAGCTGGAGCGCAGCATCCGCAACGAGACCAACAGCGAGCAGCGCGACTACTACCGCGCCAAGCGTAATCGCGCCATTCGCCACTATGAATCCCTGCGTCGGGAGTATAACCGTCTGCGCTATCCGGATCGGGTGATCCAGTTCTCCTTCGGCGGTTAATTCCTCTCTTCATGGCCAACCCGTGTGCTGGCCATGTTGCATCTTGTCAGCTCAGGGCAGTACCCAGCGCTGCAACGCCAGTGCGATACCATCTTCGTTGTGGTCGGCCGTGACCCGATGGGCATGACTCTGGATCTGCGGGGCCGCATTGCCCATGGCCACCGCCAGCCCCACCTGCTCGAACATGCTGATGTCGTTGTTGTTGTCACCAAACGCCACCACCTGCTTCATCGCAATCCCTTCGCTGGCAGCCCACTGGGCAAGTCGGTGGCCCTTGCTGCAACCGGGCTGTACCAGCTCCACCGCATAGGGGGCCGCCCAGTCACGGGTAAAGGGCATCTGCTCGACCACCTCGCCCATAAAGGTGTGCAGGCGTGCCGGATCCTGATTGAACAGCTCCAGCTTCCAGACCGGGTTGTCGAGCCAGCCTGCCAGCTCCTCGACCGGGTGGAGGGCGATCTTGAGGTGGTCCGGCTGATTGGCCGACCAGTGGCGGATGCGGGTGACATGCTCTTCACAGCCGATGTAGCCAATGCCCTCGCTCAGGTGGAACAGGGCGCCCATCTGCTGAGCTTCGACCGCGGCCAGCAGCTCGGTAAGCGGGGCGGTAGCCAGCGGGTCGCCGCTGAGGATCCCGTTCTGCACCGGATCATAGAGATAGGCGCCGTTGCTGCAGATGAGGGGAGTATCGAGGGCCAGCTCGTGGTGAAAGGGGCGCGCCGTCATATAGTGGCGCCCCGTGACCAGCAGCACCTTGATGCCGTGGGCGCGGGCCTGCGCCAGTGCTGCCCGAGTGGCCGACGAGATCTTGTGATCACGGGTCAGCAGGGTGCCATCCATATCGAGCGCGATGGCCTTGTACTCACTCATAGCTCCTCCGGAGATGCGAACGGTGGGTGGTGGCTGCAGCCATCCATATCACTCCACCGTCATGGGATGAGCAATAAACTCCCAAAACCATCAATGCCATGCAAGGGTTCCGTGCCGTCGAGCGGCAAGGTTGTGATCGGGAGCGGGGTTATGGGATAACCAGCTAGCACTAAAAACAACAAAGCAGGCGCCGGGATGCCTGCTTTGTTGCCTTCGGGGAGGGGGTTCTCTCGTTCCAGCCCGTCGTTTCCCGATAAGGTAAGACGGCTGATGGGGCTCTTGACCCGGTAAGGTCCTTCACCGCAGAGACCCGGTCAGGTATCTGCTTTGCCACCGGAAGATGTAACCATAGTATCCCTCCCGTGCTGGTGAGTGGTTGCAAAGTAACCACTTATTTCGGTTGTTTTTGCAATAGTTCACCCTTAATCTAGAAAAAGTAGATTAGTCATTGCAACGAGGAAGGGTAAATGCTGAAACTTGATCGCATAGACAGACATATTCTCGAGCTGATGCAGGAGAATGGCCGCATCAGTAATCTGGAGCTGGCCGAGCTGGTGGGGCTCTCGCCGTCCCCCTGCTCCCGCCGGGTCAAGGCGCTGGAGGATGCCGGTCTCATCGACACCCACGTTACTCTGCTCAACGCCCGCCAGCTTGGCCTCACCCTCACCGCCTACATTCACATTTCCATGGACAGACACACGCCGGAGCGGTTCGAAAACTTCGATCGCGCCATCAGCGAGTTGCCCGAAGTGCTGGAGTGTGACCTCATCACCGGCAATGATGCCGACTACCAGCTCAAGGTGGTGGTGCGCGACATGGAGCACTATCAGCACTTCTTGCTGGACAAGCTGACCCATATTCCGGGGGTGACCGGAGTGCGCTCCAGCTTCGTGCTGCGCCGCATCAAGCACAAGACGGCGCTGCCGCTCAACCATCTGGGGTGAGCCCGCACAAACCGCTCATATAAACAGAAAGAGGAGGCCAGTGGCCTCCTCTTTCTGTTATGCGGTATTGGTTATTTGGTTCTGGATTAGCTGTCGCGGTGACGGGGAATGGCTACTGCTGTGGTCAGACGCTGACCTGGCTGATGTCTTCCACCTGCAGCAGCCAGCCGCTCTGCTCCTGCTGCGGTTCGCCGCTGACTCGCAGCCGCTCGCCGGTCGGCACCCACTGCCCCTCGGGCAGGGAGACCAGCAGGCTTTCGCTGCCGTTGTCGAACAACCAGCGATCTTCGCCAAGCGATTCAATCAGATAACCTTCCATCTCCACTCTGGACTCGGCTTGCCAGGATGGCGCAACGGAATCACGGCTCTCGATGAAATCCCCCTGAACACCAAAACTGGCTAGCCCCCACAGAATGGAGAGCCCGACGATGGATGTTTGCATCTTGTCTCTCCTCTTTTGGAACTGTAGGGCCAGTATGGGAACAGAAAACTGAGCGCACCATGAACAAGGTGGCAAAGTGCTGGCGAGATCGCGAAAAAATCCGGCCAATTGGCCGGCAGTGTCATTTTATGGTGCCTGGATCACACTATTTGGCGGCTTCTTCTGCCATCCGTTCAGCTCTTGGCTTATTCGTCCACATGGCTACCCCGCGATGATCCCCACAGATCCCCTCTGCCACCACGGCGCGAACCCGGGTGCCATCTTTGCAAATGGCCTGCCAGGCGTCGGCATCATCGATGGCGAGCGAGTTGGGGGGCGGCGTGGTTTGGCAAGCCGTGAGCAGCAGGGCGCACAGGGGGAGCAATTTTTTCATGGCGGACTCCTCGAGGTAATGGGGGACTGAGAGGATTGGGATGACCTCTCCACTCCCCAGCATCAGTGATAACCGGTTAAGGGGCAAGGGGAGGGGCCACCGACAGGCGCAGGTGCCGTGCAGCCGGGGCTTGCCCTGTGCCCTCCTTGGGCCTAAGGTGGGGCCGTTTTACTGCCTGATTGAAGGAGCGTTTTCATGTCCACTCTCTATCCCCGCGTCGGGGTCGGCGTCATTCTGACTAACGCCCAAGGCCAGGTGCTGCTTGGCAAGCGCAAAGGGAGCCATGCCCCCTACTGGTCGATCCCGGGTGGTCATCTGGAGTTGGGGGAGAGCTTCGAGTCGGCGGCGATCCGCGAGGTGGCCGAGGAGACCGGACTTGAGATCCACGGGCCCGAGGTGGTGGCGGTGACCAACAATCTGGAGACCTGGCGCGAGAGCGGGCTGCACTATATCTCGGTGACGCTGCACGCTAAGGCCGATGGCGAGCCGCAGCTGCTGGAGCCGGAGAAGTGCGAAGGCTGGGTCTGGTGCGATCCGCGCGAGTTGCCCGAGCCCCATTTCGACGCCAGCCGTCAGTCCATCGCCTGCTGGCTGGCGGGACGCTGCTACTTGCCGAGTGATGTGCCAATAGTGTCGGCCGAATCAGTCTGATTGTCATAAAACGATCATCGCGCTGTCATAATATCCCCTCTCCATCGGGAGAAGAGGGATGAGGGAGAAGAGCGTGGGACAGGTATTTATTCAGTTTTTATGGCTGGGATGCATCAGCTTTGGTGGTCCGGCCGCTCATATTGGCTATTTCCAGCGCACCTTCGTCCAGCGGCTTGGCTGGCTGACACAGGCCGAATTTGCCCGCTTGCTGGCGCTGTGCCAACTGCTGCCGGGGCCCGCCTCCAGCCAGCTTGGTTTCGCCATCGGTCGTCATCGCGCCGGTCTGGGCGGGGCGCTCTCTGCTTTTCTTGGCTTCACACTTCCCTCATTTTTTCTGCTACTGGCGGCCGCGATCGGCATCGGCCAGCTGGGCAGCAATCTGTGGCTTGATGCGGCGCTGCACGGCCTCAAGCTGCTGGCGCTCATCGTGGTGGCCGATGCGGTGCTCACCATGAGTCGTCAGTTCTGTGCCACGGTAATGACCCAAGGGATTATGGTGGTGACCGCTGCTGCACTCTGGTGGCAGCCCGGTCTGCTGACTCAACTGTTGATGCTGGCGGGAGCTGCATTGATCTGCGCCCGCAGCCAGCGCGGGGCGGGGAGTCGCCCAGCCTCCGCCGAGCTGCCTTCTGCCGCCAGCAGTCAGCCTCATTGGCCGACCCTGCTGCTGTTTGGCATCCTTTTTATCGGCCTGCCGCTGCTCGGCAGCCCGCTTGGCCAGCTGGTTGCCGACTTCTATCGCGCCGGTAGTCTGGTGTTTGGCGGTGGCCATGTGGTGTTGCCGCTGCTGCAAGAGAGCGTGGGCCACACTCTCAACGAGCAGCAGTTTCTGACCGGTTACAGCCTGGCCCAGTTGGTGCCGGGCCCCATGTTTATCCTTGCCACCTATCTTGGCGCCCAGCTGCAGCCCGAGATGCCGATGATCGGGGCCCTGTTGGCGACCCTGGCGCTCTTTGCACCCGGCTTTCTGCTGCTCTGGGCGGTGGGCCCCTGCTGGCAACAGTGGCTGGCCCGACCCCGTCTGGCGGGGGCCGTCACCGGCATCAACGCCGCCGTGGTGGGCTTGTTGCTGGCGGCGCTCTATCAGCCGGTGTGGCAGAGTGCGGTGCTGGCGCCGACCGATCTGGCGCTGGCGGCCATCGGCTTTTATCTGCTGCGGGCGTTGAAGTTGCCGGTGCTGGCCATCGCGGCCCTGTTGGTGATGGCCACCATCCTGCTGGCGTGAAGCCGGTGAAATCCCGATAAAAAACGGCGCCTCCGTGATGGAGGCGCCGTTTTTATTGCAATGGGTCAGCCGCTTAAGCGTCGGGATCGAAATCCAGACTCAGGCTGTTGACGCAGTAGCGCTGGCCTGTCTCGGTCGGTCCATCGGGGAAGACGTGACCGAGGTGAGAGCCGCACTGGCGGCAGGTGATCTCCACCCGCTTCATGCCGTGGCTGTTGTCTTCGGTGTACTCAACCGTCCCCTCGATGGCCTTGTCGAACGAGGGCCAACCGCAGCCGGAATCAAACTTGGCTCCTGAGTGAAACAGCACGCTCTTGCAGCAGACACAGAGGTAGTCGCCGCTCTTGCGATTGTGGAGCAGGGCGCCGCTGTAGGGGCGTTCGGTGCCCTTCTCCCAGCAGACGTGAAACTGCTCGGCGGTCAGTTTGCTGCGCCACTGTTCCGGATTGTTACTGCTCATACCGACTCCTTGCCATCCATACCCGAGCCCAGCATAGCGGCTCCGTAAAGCCGACTCCAGCATGCCTCTTATGCTTTGCCTGTATCTGTGATCGAGGTGGCAACCATCTCCTCACCGGATGCAGGGAGAATATCCTGCTGCGGTGGCTGGGCATCCTCCGCCGTGCTGGCCAGCGCCACCCGCTCCAGCAGTTTGAGGGAGTGGGCCCGGCCGACCGCTACCTGCCGTTTGATGTCATCGGGCAGGAAGGGCAGCCCATCGTTGGTGGCGGTGTCGATGGTCTGGATCCACTCCAGCCCTTCCCCCGGCGGCGGCAGGCGGAACTGGATATCGTAGTCGCTGGCGTTGAACAGCACGTACCAGCGCTCGCCGACACAGTTGATCATGCCGATATCCATGGCGAACGCCTGCCCCATGGGGGCGTGCCAATCCTGATCGGTGAGCTGGTGGCCGTCCGGGTGATACCAGTTGACCTGATGGCAGTTGGACGGGGTGCCATTCCAGCTGTCGTCGCTCAGCTGCAGGTTGGAGAAGACGCAGGACTCCGCCCGCAGCGCCATCATCTGCTGGGTGAAGGCGAACAGCCGCTCATCCTCCGGTCGCCACTGCCAGTTGACCCAGCTGATCTGGTTGTCCTGACAGTAGGCGTTGTTGTTGCCAAGTTGGCTGCGGCCCATCTCGTCCCCGGCGAGGAAGTGGGGAGTCCCTTGGGAGAGCAGCAGGGTGGCAATCAGATTGCGCTTCTGCTGCTGGCGCAGGCTGTTGACCCGCGGATCCAGAGTCGGCCCCTCTACCCCGTGGTTATAGGAGAGGTTGTTGCCGTGGCCGTCCCGATTGTCTTCACCGTTGGCCTGATTGTGGCGCTGGTTGTAGGAGACCAGATCCTCCAGGGTGAAACCGTCGTGATAGCAGAGGTAGTTGACGCTGCTGTGAGGCGAGCGCCAGTTCTTCGGGAAGATATCTCGCGAGCCGACCAGACGGGTGGCAAAGTCCCCCATCTTGCCCGCATCACCGCGCCAGAAGGCGCGCACAGTATCGCGGTAGCGGTCATTGATCTCCTGCCACTGGCTCGGGAATTGACCCAGCCGGTAGCCGAAGGGGCCGATATCCCAGGGTTCGGCGATGAGCTTGACCTGTGACAGCACAGGGTCGGCCATCACCGCCTTGAAGAAGGCTCCCATGGGCTCGAACTCTCCCGCTTCCCGCGCCAGCGTCACCGCCAGATCGAAACGGAAGCCGTCCACCTGCATCTCGGTGACCCAGTAGCGCAGGGCATCGAGCACCAGTCGCAGGGTGTTGGGGTGATCCAGATTGACGCTGTTGCCACAGCCGGTCACGTTGGCGTGACGGGTGTAGTCCGGGCCGTGGGGGCCTGCTTCGAAGGCGTAGTAACCGGCGTTGTCAAAGCCCTTGAACGAGAGGGTAGGGCCGTCGAAGCCAGAGGCGGCAGTGTGGTTGTAGACCACATCCAGGATCACCTCGAGCCCGGCCCGGTGCAGCTCGCGCACCATGGTCTTGAACTCGGTCACTGCCTCGTCTGCTCGGGTGCTGTAACGCGGCTCAGGGGCGAAGAAGGCGATGGGGTTGTAGCCCCAGTAGTTGGTCAGTCCCAGCTGCTCCAGTCGCGGTTCCGACATGAAGGCGGCCACCGGCATCAGCTGCACCGAGGTGATGCCGAGGTTCTTCATATGCTCGATAACCAGCGGGTGACTGATGCCAAGGTAGGTGCCCTGCAGCGCTTTTGGGATCCCCGGGTGCTGCTTGGTAAAGCCCTTGACGTGGGTCTCGTAGATAATGGTGCGGGCCGGGCTGATCCCGGGTTTGCCAACCCCTTGCCAGTCAAAACTGTCATCCACCACCACCGACTTGGCAATCATCCTGGCACTGTCCCCCTGATAGAGGGCTTCATCCCAGTAGGTGGGACGGCTGAGCGCCTTGGCGTAGGGGTCGATCAGCAGTTTTTGCGGATCGAACAGCATCCCCTCCTGCGGGGTACCATAGACCCGGTAGCCGTAGCGCTGACCGGCCTTTACGCCGCGTACGTAGCCAAAGCGATACTGGCCACGGCGGCCCGGCAACTCCAGCCGCATCAGCTCCTGCTCCTGCTCGTCGTACAGGCAGATCTCCACCTTGTCCGACTGGGGGGCCCAGACGCAGAAGTGGCAACCGTTCTCGTCAAGGCGGGCCCCCAGCGGGTGGCCCGCCCCTTTTTCCATTACAAGCATCAAGACTCCTGTTTGATAAACAAGGTCGCCAGCGGCGGCAGATCCAGCACTATGCTGTGTGCCATCCCCTGCCAGGGGGTCGGTTCGGCAGCGAACACCAGACCTACATCATAGTTACTACCCCAGTAATACTCGCTGTCGGTGTTGAGCACCACCCGATAGTGGCCCGCCGCAGGGACGCCGATCCGATATTCGATACGGGGCACCGGGGTGAAGTTGCAAGCAACCACAATAGTCTGTTTGCCCTCTTTGTCCGCCCGCAGCCAGGCAAAGATGCTGTTGTCGGCATCGTTGTGATCCAGCCAGCGGAAGCCGGTCTGCTCATAATCGGCCTGATACAAGGCAGGCTCATGACGGTAGAGGTGGTTGAGATCGTGGATCAGCCGCTGCTGACCGGCATGCTTGGGATATTGCAGCAGATGCCACGGCAGCTGGGCATCGTGGTTCCACTCGTTGCTTTGGGCGATCTCGGTGCCCATGAAGTTGAGCTTCTTGCCCGGGTGGGCGTACATGAAGCCCATGTAGGCCCGCAGGTTGGCGGCTTGCTGCCACTCGTCGCCCGGCATCTTGTAGAGCATGGAGTGCTTGCCGTGCACCACCTCGTCGTGGGAGAGCGACAGGATGAAGTTCTCGTCATAGTGGTAAACCATGGAGAAGGTCATGTCGTTGTGGTGGTAGCGACGGTGGATCGGCTCTTTCTGCATATAGGTGAGGGTGTCGTGCATCCAGCCCATGTTCCACTTGAAACCAAAACCCAGGCCGCCGAGGAAGGTGGGGCGGGAGACCCCGGCAAAGGCGGTGGACTCTTCGGCTATGGTCATGGCGTGGGGATACTTGCCATAGACCTCCTCGTTGGTCCACTTGAGCAGGCTGATCGCCTCGTAGTTGTGGTTGCCGCCATCGACGTTCGGTACCCACTCACCGGCGTTGCGGGAGTAGTCCAGATAGAGCATGGAGGCGACCGCATCCACCCGCAGTCCGTCGATGTGGAACTTGTCGAGCCAGAACAGGGCGCTCGCTACCAGGAACTGGCGCACTGTGTCGCGGCCAAAGTCATAGATGTAGGAGTTCCAGTCCGGGTGCCAGCCACGGCGCGGATCTTCATATTCGTAGAGCGGGGTGCCATCGAAACGGGCCAGGCCGTGGGCATCGGACGGGAAGTGGGCGGGCACCCAGTCCAGAATGATGCCGATGCCGGCCTGGTGGCACTGGTCGACGAAGTATTTGAAATCATCAGCGGTGCCGTAGCGGCTGGTGGGGGAGAACATGCCCACCGGCTGGTAGCCCCAGGAGCCGCTGAAGGGGTGCTCGGAGACCGGCAGCAGCTCGATGTGGGTGTACTCCATCTCCTTGACGTAGGCGACCAGCTCCACCGCCAGCTCGCGCCAGCTCAGGCTGTCGCCGTTGGGGTGGCGTTTCCAGGAGCCGACATGCAGCTCATAGATGGAGAGCGGCTGCTCGCGTTTGTCGTTGTGCTGGCTGGCAATCCACTCGGCATCATGCCACTGGTACTGGGCGTGGTCATAGACCACGGAAGCGAACGACGGATACTGCTCGCAGTAAAAGCCGACCGGATCGCTCTTGTGCGGCAACCGGTTGCCCATGGGATCCTTGAGCTCGAACTTGTAGCGATCCCCGGCCTTGAGGCCCGGCACAAACAGCACCCAGTGACCGCAGAGGCTGCGCTGCATCGGATGGCGGCGGCCATCCCAGAAGTTGAAATCGCCGATGAGGCTCACAGCGGTGGCGCTCGGTGCATAGACCGCAAAACGCACCCCTTCCACCTGTTGGCCAAGATGTTCCACGGTGCGCAGCTGGGCGCCAAGGGTGTGGTAGAGGTTTTCCGGCTGGGCGGTCAGTTCGGCCAGGCCTGCCCAGGCGGCATCCTGAAACTGATAGGGGTCGATGACCTCGGTGGTGGCATCTTGGTAGCTGGCGAGCAGCTGATAGGGGAAGGAGTTTTTGCGGCGGGTGAAAACAGTTTCAAAAAGACCCGATTCATCGGTGGGCGCCAGGGTGGCAACGACTTTGCCCGACTTGAGATCCTTGACGCGGACTTCGAGGGCATCAGGCAACCAGGCGGTCAGTTTGAGGCCGGGCCCATCCGGATTGGCCTGCAGGCCTAAGTGAGAGAAGGGATCGGAACAGCGGGCAGCAACCAAACGTTCAACGAGCATCGAGATTTCCTTTCATGACAGAGCATCCACTCCGGCCGAAGCCGGAGTGGATTTAGGTGAGAGCGCTGTGGGAGACAGCGTCTCAACGACTGGCCTCATCACGGGCTTGGCTCATTTTGCCAGCCAGTGCCTTGAGTGCCTCATTGGCAAAAATATCTTCCAGATCAGCGGAGAGCTTGCGGCGCCAGTTGGGGTATTCGTAACTGGTGCCCGGTACGTTGACCGGCTTGTCCATCTCCAGCCAGTCTTCCAGCTGGGTACTGAACAGGGCGCAGCTGCCGCGGGACATATGGATCTGCAGACCGTGGTTGAGTTCGGTGTTCATGCCGACCCAGTTCACGTCATGACTGATGTTGTCAGAGATGACCTTGTGGGCATGCAAGCTGTCGAGGATCCGTTGTTTGGCCTGGTGGCGATCAGCATACAGAGTCTTCAATACATCTTCATCCGGATACAGACCCAGTTGACGGCCGAGCGCCAGATCATCACAGTGCCAGAAGCCCTTGAGGGTCGGCATGTCGTGGGTGGTCAGGGCTGACATCGCCTGCTCGGTGTAGTGCGCCGGAGAGATAAAGCCGCCATCTTCCTTGGAGCGCTCGAAGAAGAACACCTTGTAGGAGTGGACGCCGTTCTCTTTCAGGGTCACGTCGATCCCCTCCGGCACGGTACCCAGATCCTCGCCGATCAGCAGGCACTGATTGCGGTGGGATTCGAGGGCCAGAATGCCCAGCAGATCGTTGACCGGATAATATATGTAGGCGCCCTTGGCGGCGGACGCTCCGGGCGGTACCCACCACAGGCGCAGCAAGGCCATCACGTGGTCGATGCGCAGTGCGCCGCAGGAGCGCATGTTGGCACGGAACAAGTCCACCATCGGCTGGTAGGCCGCTTCAAACAGCTTGTTCGGGTTCATCGGGGGCAGGCCCCAGTTCTGACCGAGCGGGCCAAGGATATCGGGCGGCGCACCGACCGAGGCTTTCGGGCAGTAGAGATCCTGGTTGGCCCAGATCTCGGTGGAGCCTTCGGAGACGCCCACTGCCAGATCCCGGTAGATACCCATCACCATGCCGGCAGCCTTGGCACGGGCATCGGCTTGCGCCAGCTGCTCGTCAGCCAGGAACTGCAGATAGAGGTAGAAGTTGACATCTTGCGGGTGCTCGGCCATCCAGGCGGCAACGGCAGGATTGTGGTAATCGCGCAGCTCCTGCGGCCATACCGGCCAGCCCCAGGCATTTTCGCCTTTGGCATAGAAGTGGGCCTGCAGGGCATCAAATGCTGCCTGCTGTTGCAGGCTGTCGCCACCGGCGGCCACGAAGGCATCAAAGGCGGCCTGACGCTCGGTGCTCAGGGTGGCTTCATCGAACACCTGACGCAGCATGCCGAGTTTGGTCTGGATCACGCCGGTGTAATCGACATTCTCTTTGGCTCGCAGGTCGGCCAGATGTTGCTGGAAGGCTGGGCTTGCCACTTCCGCTTTCAGGCGATCGCTCTGCTGGAATTCGGGCACCGCTTCCACATTGATATAGGCTACGTTGAGCCAGCGACGGGAAGAGGGGCTATAGGGACTGGCGCTCTCCGGATTGGCCGGATAGAGGGCGTGGATAGGGTTGAGGCCGACGAAGTGGGCACCCCAGGCGGCGGCTTTCTCAACCAGTTGGCCCAGATCGCTGAAGTCACCGATACCCCAGTTGTGGCGGCTGCGCAGGCAGTAGAGCTGCACGCTCGGGCCCCATACCTTGCGGCCATCGGCAATTGGCGCCTGCTTGTAGCAGGCCTTGGGGGCGACGATGAGGCGCATGGTGGCCAGCGGCTCGTCATTGCCCTCTTCCAGCAGCACCAGCTGGTGATAACCCAGCTCAGGGGCCATATCCAGCGTGACGCGATAGGCCTGGCACTCCATCTCTTCAAATTCGGCCACGCCGACCAGCTCACCCTCGATGGGGGTGAATTGACCGGACAGCACAGCACCCTGCTCCTGCTGGAGCTGCCAGGTGAGGGCGTCGTTGACGAATTCGATGGGGAGGCGAACCTCAAGGGTAACGGCGTCGCCGGTGCGAACCACCATCACAGGATCCAGCGCCCGCAGCCAGTGCTGGCGATGCTCCTCTTCCAGCTGCTGCACCAGTGCGGCCTCGTCATCGACGCGGTAGCCCATGGCGCCCAGCATGGCGGCCTTGCTCTCTTCTGATACCTGGGCCGGGTGGCCCCAGGCATCGACATACTCGCTGGCGATACCTTTTGCGGCAGCCAGCTGTTCAATCAGGGTGGTCATAGTTTGAGAATTCCCGCTGTGGATTCTATCTATACTATTTTGTTTGATTTTTATGGGGTGGTACTTGAACAGTGGCTCTTTGGCCATGCTAAACCGCGCACATTTTTACATATCTCTGTGAATGGTTGTGTGACCGAGTAGGCACTATTGTTGATATCTGCGCGATGCCACGATCTGGCACTTTTTTCGTCAAAACGTGGTAATCAGTTACATAAACAGAAAATTAATTTCACAGTTTTTCATGATATAGCGCAATTTCAGACAGAATGTTGGTTGACTCACCGGAGAGTTCTAGTAAATTTACAAGCGGAATTTTCTTTGACTACTGAACAGTTAGGTAACTAAATATGACTATCAAAGTAGGTATTAACGGTTTTGGCCGTATCGGTCGTTTCGTATTCCGTCTGGCTTGCGAGCGTGCAGACATCGAAGTTGTTGGTATCAACGACCTGATCGATGTTGACTACATGGCTTACATGCTGAAGTACGATTCAACTCACGGTCGTTTCAACGGTACCGTTGAAGTTAAAGACGGCAACCTGGTTGTAAACGGCAAAACCGTACGTGTTACCGCTGAGCGTGACCCGGCCAACCTGAAGTGGGGCGAAATCGGTGTTGACGTTGTTGCTGAAGCTACCGGTCTGTTCCTGACCGACGAGACTGCTCGTAAGCACATCGCTGCTGGTGCCAAGAAAGTTGTTCTGACTGGCCCGTCCAAAGACGCCACCCCGATGTTCGTAATGGGTGTTAACGACTCTACCTACGCTGGCCAGGACATCGTTTCCAACGCTTCCTGCACCACCAACTGCCTGGCACCGATCGCCAAGGTTCTGAACGATACCTTCGGTATCGAGTCTGGCCTGATGACCACCGTTCACGCTACCACTGCTACCCAGAAGACCGTTGATGGTCCGTCTGCCAAAGACTGGCGCGGTGGCCGCGGTGCGGCTCAGAACATCATCCCGTCCTCTACCGGTGCAGCCAAAGCTGTTGGCGTAGTTATCCCGGAACTGAAAGGCAAGCTGACCGGTATGGCTTTCCGTGTTCCGACTCCGGACGTGTCTGTTGTTGACCTGACCGTTAACCTGAAGAAAGCTGCCACCTACGCAGAAATCTGCGAAGCGATGAAAGCTGCTTCCGAAGGCGCTATGAAAGGCGTTCTGGGCTACACCGAAGACGAAGTTGTATCTACCGACTTCCTGGGTGAGCGTCAGACCTCCGTATTCGACGCCAAGGCTGGTATCCAGCTGAACGACAAATTCGTTAAAGTTGTATCCTGGTACGACAACGAAATGGGCTACTCCAGCAAAGTTCTGGACCTGATCGCTCACATCTCCAAGTAATTTGGGATGCGCAATCGCGTAGCTTGAAAAAGGCGGCCATTGGCCGCCTTTTTGTTTTTCGGTTTCCCCTGATGACAGGAGTCCACATGCAATCCATTCGTCCCCTGACAGCCAATTGCAAGCTTGCCAACAATGCGGCCGGTCTGCCGGTTCTCACCATTAATAACGACTATGCCAAGGCCGAGATCAGCCTGTTTGGCGCCCATGTGCTGAGCTATCAGCGTCATGGCGAGTCGGCCTCTATCTGGCTGAGCGACAAAGCGGTGCTGGATGGCAGCAAGCCTGTTCGTGGTGGTATCCCGATCTGCTGGCCCTGGTTTGGCCCGGCGCCCGCCCGCGTCGGTAGCGGCAAGCCCTCCCACGGTTTTGCCCGTACCACCCTCTGGATGCTGGACGGGGTCTCCGATCACGCTGACGGCACGCTTGTTCATCTTTCCCTGCGCGACAGCGATGCAACCCGCGCCCTGTGGGATCACCCCTTCGAGCTGGAACTAGACGTGCTGGTGGGCAAAGAGCTTTCGCTGGTGCTGACCACTCGCAACACAGGTGCTCAGCCATTGACCTATAGCGGTGCGCTGCACACCTATTTGCAGATCAGCGCACCAGAGGCGGTAAGCGTCACCGGCCTGGGCGAGCCCTATGCCGACAAGCTGACCGGACAGGATGCCAAGCAGCAGGGGGCATTGACCCTGAGCGGGCCGCTGGATCGGGTCTACTGGCAGCCAGAGGTGCTGGTGAGCGTGCAGGATGGTGAGCGCGAGACCCGGGTGGTCAGTGGCAACCACGACAGCGTGGTGGTCTGGACCCCCTGGCTGGAAGGGGCTACCGCCATGGCCGACATGAGCGACGATGGCTATCGCACCATGCTCTGTGTCGAGGCTGCCATCGCTGGCGAGGCGGGTGTGACCGTTGCGCCGGATGAAGAGCACAGCCTCTCCACCGTAATCATCTGAGTTGGATTAGGTTCAGATAAATAAAGAGGGCTCCCGCGGGAGCCCTCTTTGCATCTCATGACGGCGGCAATCAGGCATTGCCCTGGGTCTTGAGCTTGAGTTCGGCGGCGAAATTGAGCATCCGGTCGAGCGGAATGAGGGCCTTTACCCGCAGCGCTTCATCGACATGGATCTCGTGGCGTTCGGCACCATCGGTGAGGGCCTCCTTGATCGCCACCAGACCGTTCATCGCCATCCAGGGGCAATGGGCGCAGCTGCGGCAGGTAGCGCCATCGCCACCGGTCGGGGCTTCCACCATCTCTTTCTCCGGACAAGCCTGCTGCATCTTGTAGAAGATGCCCCGATCGGTCGCCACGATCAGCTTCTGCTGGGGCAGCTCCTTGGCCGCCTTGATCAGCTGGCTGGTGGAGCCCACCGCATCGGCCAGCTCGATCACCGAGGCGGGGGATTCCGGATGAACCAGCACGGCGGCTTCCGGATTCTGCTCTTTCAGCTCGCGCAGGGCGCGGGCCTTGAACTCGTCGTGGACGATGCAGTGGCCCTGCCAGCGCAGCATCTGCGCCCCGGTCTTCTTCTCGATATAGGCACCCAGATGGCGATCCGGGCCCCAGATGATCTTGTGACCCAGACTGTCGAGGTGTTCGACGATCTCCAGTGCAATGCTGGAGGTCACCACCCAGTCCGCCCGTGCTTTGACGGCGGCCGAGGTATTGGCATAGACCACCACGGTGTGGTCGGGGTTGGCATCGCAGAAGGCGGAGAACTGTTCGATGGGACAGCCCAGATCGAGGGAGCATTCGGCCTCCAGAGTCGGCATCAGCACCCGCTTGTGGGGGCTCAGGATCTTGGAGGTTTCCCCCATAAAGCGCACCCCGGCGACGATCAGGGTTTGCGCCTCGTGATCACGGCCAAAGCGGGCCATCTCCAGCGAGTCACCGACGAAACCGCCGGTGGCTTCGGCCAGCGCCTGGATCTCGGGATCCGTGTAGTAGTGGGCAACCAGTACCGCTTTGCGCTCCTTGAGCAGCGCCTTGATTTCTGTGGTCAAGGTCGTTCTCTGCTCGGCACTCAGGGGAAGAGGTTTGGCCGGAAAGGGGTAGTCCATTGCGACTACCGGCGGGACACTGCTCAGTGCATTGCTCATTGCGACTGTTCCATCAACGCTCGGGAAGGCAAAAATTATAACCAGAAGCCTGCCACAAACCCATCAACAAATCGGGTGAAGCGCAAGTGGGCGAATATACTCAAGTAATTCGTTGTTATTCTGCCATAAGGAGTTGTCGCATGAAGCAACGTTCCCTCAAGTTCAAGTTGTTGTGCCTTACCATGGGGCTGTTTCTGCTGACCGGGCTGGCCATGACCCTGCTGCAATCGGCCTCTTTCAGCTCCCTTCGCAACATGGTGATGACCCAGACCAGCGATGCACTGGAAGAGGAGGTCTCCCGCAGCCTGCAGTATCAGGCAGAGCGCTATGCCATCCAGATTGCCTCGCTGATGCAGAACTCCTATCAGATCCCCCTGACCGTGACCGCCCAGATTGAAGCCGGGATGGCCAAACCGGAACTGCGTTTGTCGCGGCCCCAAGTGGAGTCTCTGCTCGGCAGCAGCCTGCAGCAGGCGAGCGGGATCAGCTCCATTTATGCCCAGTTTGAACCGGATGGCTATGATGGCGAGGATGGCAACTGGCTGGGCGGGGCCAGCCACTCGGTGGCAGGCAAGGGGAGTCTGGAGGTCTATTTCACCAAGGATCAGGGAGGGGCAGTCGCTCAGCAAGCGGTGGACGCCGCTGCCAGCGAGGCCAAGTTTGATACCTCCCTCAACGAGTTTGGCATTCGCAACAGCGAGTGGTATCTCTGTGGTCGCGATACCCGCCAGCCCTGCCTGATGGAGCCCTACCTCTACGAAATCAGCCCGGGCAACAAGATGCTGATGACCAGTTTGACGGTACCCGTGCTGCGTGACGGCAAGTTTGTCGGGCTGGCCGGGGTGGATATGAACCTGCCCATCTTCCAGCAACTGGCTGAAAACCTTGGCAAGAGCCTCTATGACAACAAGGCGGATGTGACTCTGGTCAGCAAGATGGGGCTGATTGTGGGCAGCAACCGCTATGCCGACAAGCTGGGCCGTCCACTCAAGGAGGTGGGCCTGACCCTGCCTGACGGTCAGCCGGTCAGCAGCGACAGTGACTTCATTCTTCATCAGCCCATCCGGGTTGAGGCAGCCAATACCCAGTGGTGGTTGATGATTAAGGTGCCCAAGGCGCTGGCGCTCGGCAAGGCGCACGCCATCAGCAATGAACTGGGCACCCTGCTGGTGGATGCCCAGCGGCAGCAGATCATCGCCATGGGCGGGATTACCCTGCTGGTGCTGGGGCTGCTGGTCTGGTTTATCCAGACCATCACAGCGCCACTTTCTCTTATCAGCCGTCATGTGGGCCATCTCTCCAGCAACGAGGGGGACCTGACCCAGCAGATGGAGATCGACACCCATCAGGAGCTGATCGATCTGGGGTCCCAGCTCAATGCCTTCCTCGGCAAGCTGCGGGGCATGGTGCAAATGAGCAAGGGGATTGGTCAGCAGGTCTACCAGCAGGCGCGGGAGATGAAACATACCGCCGACACCATGCGCAGTAGTCTGGACGAGCAGAATCTGGAGCTGGAGAGCGTAGTGAGCGCCATGCATCAGATGAGCACCACGGCAGTCAGCGTGGCGGGTTATGCCGAGCAGGCGGCGCAGGAGTCGGAAGCGGCGACCCACCACATCAATACCGCCCAGCAGACCCTCAGCAATGCCCGCAACGAGATCCATACTCTGGTCGGCGATATGCATGAGGCGGATAAAGCGGTGGCGCTGGTGGCCCAGCGCAGCACCAATATCAGCCGGATCCTCGATGTGATCCGCGCCATTGCCGAGCAGACCAACCTGCTGGCCCTCAACGCCGCCATCGAAGCGGCGCGGGCAGGGGACATGGGGCGTGGCTTTGCGGTGGTGGCAGACGAGGTGCGGGCGCTGGCGACCAAGACCCGTGAATCGACCGACGAGATCGGCCAGCTGATTGGTAGCCTGCAGACCGAGGTGAGCAGCAGTCAGCGTCTGATGAATACCGGCATCGAGCGCTCCACCACCACGGTGCAGGGCACCGAGCAGGCGTTCGAGGCGCTCAATCGGGTGGTGGCCCAGATCCAGCAGATCCACGACCACATCAGTCAGGTGGCCACCGCCGCCGAGCAGCAGAGCGCCGTCAGTGACGATATCAACAAGAATTTGATGCGGATCGGCGATACCGCCAACGTGATCGGGCAGGAGGCCAGCTCCAGCCATCAGCTGAGCGAAGCGCTGGAGCAAGCGGCCACGGCGCTGGCCAGTCAGCTCGATCGGCTGCGTACCTGAGTGGCAGCCAGAGAGACAAAAGCCCGCGAGCGATCGCGGGCTTTTTTATGACTCGATGGCAGAGTTGCGTCAGTTGCGGAGTTCAACCAGCAGGATGTGGGAGTCGGCCCCGACCACCCTGACCTTGCTGCCTGCAGGCAGCGACTCGTCGCAGCGCACCGTCCAGACCGTGTCGTCCAGATGCACCCGGCTGGTGCCCTGGGTGACATCATCCAGCAGGGTCAGCTCGCGGCCCATATAGCTCTGCATCCGCTCGTTGATGGTGCTGGCGGCATCCTGACCCGAGTTGTCACGCTGGTGCTGCCAGCGCCACCAGGCCCAGGTGGTGAGCAGGGATTGCACCGCAAACAGCAGTAACTGCGCCTGCCAGCCAAAGGGCCAGATCAGCAGCAGTAGGCCCACTTCCAGAGCGGCGATGCCGGTCCAGAGCAAAAAGCCCACCGAGCCGAGCACCTCTATGGCCAGCAGAATGAAGCCGAGCCCCAACCAGTGCCAGTGGGTCAGCCCCTCTAACAGGGCTGTCATGACTTGTTGCCCTTGCCATCTTTGTTGAACAGCTCGGCCATGCCAGCCACAGAGCCAATCAGGCTGCCCGCTTCCAGCGGCATCATGATGATCTTGCTGTTGGGGCCTTCACCGATGCGGGCCAGTGCTTCGGTATATTTCTGGGCCACGAAGTAGTTGATGGCCTGCAGGTCTCCTTCCGCAATCGCCTGTGAAACCATATGGGTCGCCTTGGCTTCCGCCTCGGCAGCCCGCTCCCGCGCTTCGGCGGCGAGGAAGGCGGCCTGACGCTCACCTTCGGCTTTGAGGATCTGGGACTGCTTTTCGCCTTCCGCTTTCAGGATTTTGGACTGGCGCACCCCTTCGGCTTCCAGTACCTCGGCCCGTTTCTGGCGCTCGGCCTTCATCTGGGCGTTCATCGCCTCGACCAGTGCCAGCGGCGGGCGCACATCTTTAATCTCGATGCGGGTCACCTTGATGCCCCAGGGGGCGGTGGCGGCATCCATGGTGCGCAGCAGCTTCTCGTTGATGGTGTCGCGCTGGGAGAGCATCTCGTCCAGCTCCATGGCACCGAGCACGGTGCGCATATTGGTCATGGTGAGATTGCGGATGGCGCTGGTGAGATCGTTGACCTCATAACCCGCTTTACGGGCATCCACCACCTGCACAAAGCTGATGGCGTCGATGGTGACGTTGGCGTTGTCGCGGGAGATCACCTCTTGTGCCGGGATATCCAGCACCTGCTCCATCATGATGATCTTGTGGCCGACCCGATCCACGTAGGGGATCAGCAGGTTGAGACCCGGGGTCAGGGTGCGGGTGTAGCGGCCGAAGCGCTCTACCGTCCAGTTGTAGCCCTGGGGCACGATTTTGATGCCCGCGCTCAGGGTGGCGAGCACCAGGAACACAAAAATCCCTAGCACAATCAATGATTCATTCATCATTTAGCTCCTTATGAAACACAGTCCCTAGCCTATGGTCTGGCGTCAGGTACCACAAGTGACTTTGTACGCCTTTGTCATGAATTGGCTTTGCTAATTACCAAAACGCATTAAAAAGCATTTTTTATTATTTTGAGGGATAAGCTGCCCTGCCTATAGTCGCCCCATATTAGTCGTGTTCCGAGGGATGGGCCGAAATGGATTATTTACCTATGTTTGCCAAGTTGGAAGGCCGCCCGGTACTGCTGGTGGGCGGGGGCGAGGTTGCCCTGCGCAAGGCGCGCCTGCTGCTGGCGGCCGGTGCCCGGCTGACTCTGGTCTCCCCGGAGCTTGAACCGGAATTTGCGGAATTCACCGGTCGTTTCACCCATCTGGCGGAGCGCTTCACCCCGGCCCATCTGGCAGGCCAGATTTTGGTGGTGGCGGCGACCGACAACCTCGAAGTCAACGCACTGGTTTATCAGAGTGCCAACCAGCTGGGTCTGTTCGTCAACGTGGTGGATGACCCCAAGCGCTCCAGCTTTATCTTCCCCTCGATCATCGATCGCTCGCCGCTGATGGTGGCGGTCTCCAGCGGTGGCAAGGCGCCGGTGCTGGTGCGCCTGCTGCGCGAGCGGCTGGAGAGCCTGCTGCCGCGCCATCTTGGCGGGCTGACCGAGCTCTCCGGCCGGGTCCGTGACAAGGCCAAGCGGGTGCTCTCCTCAATTTCCGATCGCCGCCGCTTCTGGGAGCGCGCCTTTGCCTCCAACACCCTCGCCAGCCTGATTGAAAAAGAGGATTGGCAAGGAGCCGAGCAGTGGCTGAGTGATGGCCTCGACCAGGCGAAAAGCGAAGTGGGCGAGGTGGTGCTGGTCGGCGCGGGCCCTGGCGATCCGGGTCTGTTGACCCTCAAGGCGCTGCAACAGATTCAACAAGCTGAAGTGGTGCTCTACGACCAGTTGGTCTCGTCTGAGGTCCTCGATCTGGTGCGCCGTGATGCCACTTTGGTGTCGGTCGGCAAGAAGGCGGGCGCCCAGAGCGTGCCGCAGGAGGAGACCAATCGCCTGCTGGTTGAGTACTCCAAGGCGGGCAACCGGGTAGTGCGGCTGAAAGGGGGCGATCCCTTTATGTTTGGCCGTGGCGGCGAGGAGCTGGAAGTGCTGGCCAATGAAGGCATCCCCTTCTCGGTGGTGCCCGGCATCACGGCCGCTGCCGGCGCCACCGCCTATGCAGGTATTCCGCTGACTCACCGTGATTATGCCCAGAGCGCCGTCTTTATTACCGGCCACTGCCAGATCGATGGCAAGGAGCCCGACTGGCAGCAGCTCGCCGCCACCAGCCAGACCCTGGTCATCTACATGGGGCTGATGCGCTCCGAGCATATCCAGCAGCAGTTGGTGGATCACGGCCGAAGCCAAGCCACCCCCATCGCCATCATCGAGCGTGGCACCACATCCCGCCAGCGGGTGCTGACCGGCACGCTGGCCGACTTGGCTGAGCTTGCCAAACAGGCGGTGAGCCCGTCGCTTATCGTCATCGGCGAAGTAGTGGCACTGCGCGAGCGGCTCGCCTGGTTTGGAGAAAAAAGCGGCGAGCAGCTGCGCGCTAACCCGGATCTCGATGGCTGCGACCTCAAGCTGGTGCAGCTGGCCTGACCGAGAAAGAGATATTTGATGCGGCTGCCGGTGCGGCCGCGCACTGAACCACCCAGCGCCCCGAGCAGGCGCATAAGCAATGACCCGAGGACCAACATGGACCGTGAAAGATTGACCCACTTGCAGCAGCTGGAAGCCGAGAGCATCCATATCATCCGCGAGGTGGCTGCCGAATTTGAAAACCCGGTGATGATGTACTCCATCGGCAAGGACTCCTCCGTCATGCTGCATCTGGCCCGCAAGGCCTTCTATCCGGGCAAGATCCCCTTCCCCTTGCTCCACGTCGACACCGACTGGAAGTTCAAGGAGATGATCAAGTTCCGCGACGAGACCGCCAGGAAGTACGGGCTGGATCTCATCGTCCACAAGAACCCGGAAGGGCTCGCCATGGGCATCAACCCCTTCGTGCACGGCAGCGGCAAGCACACCGACATCATGAAGACCGAGGGGCTCAAGCAGGCGCTCAACAAATATGGCTTCGACGCCGCCTTCGGTGGTGCGCGCCGCGATGAGGAGAAATCCCGCGCCAAGGAGCGGGTTTACTCCTTCCGTGACAAGTCTCACCGCTGGGATCCGAAAAACCAGCGCCCGGAGCTGTGGCGGGTTTACAACAGCCAGGTCAACAAGGGGGAGAGCATCCGGGTGTTCCCGCTCTCCAACTGGACCGAGCTGGATATCTGGCAATACATCTATCTGGAAAAGATCGACATAGTGCCGCTCTACTTCGCCGCTTATCGTCCGGTGGTGGAGCGCAACGGCATCAAGATCATGGTGGATGACGATCGTATGCCCATCGGCCCGGAAGACGAAGTGAAGCAGGAGCTGGTGCGCTTCCGCACCCTCGGCTGCTACCCGCTGACCGGGGCCATCGAATCCGCTGCCACCACCTTGCCGGAAATTATTGAAGAGATGCTGCTCACCACCTCGAGCGAGCGGCAAGGGCGGCTGATTGACCACGATCAGGCCGGCTCCATGGAGCAGAAGAAGCGTCAGGGATATTTCTAAGGAGTCGTCAGCATGAACAGCCATATTCAGACCGCCATCACCGAACAGGGCATTGAAGCCTATCTGCACGCCCAGCAGCACAAGAGTCTGCTGCGTTTTCTCACCTGCGGCAGCGTGGATGACGGCAAGAGCACCCTTATCGGTCGCCTGCTGCACGACTCCCAGCAGATTTATGAAGATCAGCTCAAAGCGCTGGAGTCCGACAGCCAGAAGCTCGGCACCACCGGCGAGAAGCTGGACCTGGCACTGCTGGTGGATGGCCTGCAGGCGGAGCGCGAGCAGGGCATCACCATCGACGTGGCCTACCGCTACTTCTCCACTGCCAAGCGCAAATTTATCATCTCGGATACCCCAGGCCACGAGCAGTACACCCGCAACATGGCCACCGGCGCTTCCACCTGCGATCTGGCCATCATTCTGATCGACGCCCGCAAAGGGGTGCTGGATCAGACCCGCCGCCACAGCTTTATCGCGAGCCTGCTCGGCATAAAGCAGTTCGTGGTGGCGGTCAACAAGATGGATCTGGTGGAGTTCAGCCAAGAGGTGTTCGAGCGCATCAGCGCCGATTACCGCGAGTTCGCCAAAAAGCTCAGCGTCGACACCATCCATATGGTGCCGGTTTCGGCGCTGGACGGTGACAACGTGGTCAACCAGAGCGACAAGCTGGCTTGGTATCAGGGCGAAACCCTGCTTGCTCTGCTGGAGTCTGCCGAGGTGGAGCGCGAGCTGGAGCGCCACCCAGTGCGCCTGCCGGTGCAGTATGTGAACCGCCCCAACCTCGATTTTCGCGGCTTCGCGGGGACGCTCGCCTCCGGCATCCTGCGGGTCGGCGACAAGCTGGCGGTGCTGCCATCGGGCAAGGAGAGCACAGTGACCCGCATCGTCACCTTCGACGGGGATCTGGAGTACGCCCTGCCGGGTCAGGCCATCACCGTCACCTTCGCCGACGAGATCGACATCAGCCGCGGCGACCTGCTGGTGGATGCCGCCAAGCAGCCGCAAGTGACCCAGAATCTGCTGGCCCATATCGTCTGGATGGGGGAGGAGTCCCTGCAACCGGGTCGGGTCTACGACGTCAAACTGGCCACCAAGAAGAGTCGCGGTCAGGTGGAGGCTATCCGCCACCGCGTCGAGATCAACAAGCTGGACGAGCTGCCTGCGAGCGAACTCAAGCTCAACGAGATCGGCCTGTGCGAGCTGAGCCTCACCGACCCGGTGGCGTTCGACCCGTATCAGGAGATCCGTGATACCGGCAGCTTTATCCTGATCGACCGGCTGACCAACGTCACCGTCGGCGCCGGCATGATAGTGGAAGGCTTGGCCGCCAAAGCGGTAAAAGGGCATTACAGCGAGTTCGAGATCGAGCTCAACGCGCTGGTGCGCAAGCACTTCCCGCACTGGCAAGCCCTTGCCATCGGTAACGACACAAGCAAGGAGTAAGCCCATGACCTGGCAACAATTCCTGGTGCTGGGTCTGCTGGCTGCTCTCGTGGCCCTGCTGATCCAGGGCAAACTCCGCCCGGCGCTGCTCTTCTCGGGCGCCGTGCTCATCACCTACCTGAGCGGGTTGGCGGATATCAACGCCGTGGCGGCGGGCTACACCAACAGTGCCCTGCTGACGCTGGTGCTGTTGCTGCTGGTGTCGCTGGCGGTGGAGAAGACCCGCATCATGAGCTGGTTCGCCAATCTGGTGGGCACAGGTTCATTCAACAAGGTGCTGGTGAAGGTGTGGTTCTCCACCGCTTTCCTGTCGGCTTTCGTCAATAACACTGCCGTGGTGGCCTCCATGCTGGGAGCGGTCAAACGCAACCCCAACCATGCGCCGTCGCGGCTGCTGCTGCCCATGTGTTTCGCGGCCACCTTTGGCGGGGTGCTGACCCTGATCGGCACCTCCACCAACCTGATCGTCAACAGTTTCCTCATCAAGATGGGGGCGCCGCCGCTCGGCATGTTCGACTTCTTTATGGTGGGGGCGGGCACCCTGCTGACCGGTCTGGTGGCCGTACTGCTGTTTGCACGTCACCTGCCGGAGCAGGATACCGAGATGAGCCGCGAATCCGGCTACTTTCTCGAAGCCAAGGTGGGCGCCGGTTCGCCGCTGGCGGGGCGCAGCGTCAAGGAGAACGGCCTGCGCAGCCTGAAAAGCCTCTATCTGGCGGAAATCATTCGCGGCGATCAGGTGATCTGCCCGGTGCAGCCGGAACACGAGCTGCACGAAGGGGACGTGCTGCTGTTTTGCGGCGATGTGGAGAGTGTCGGCGTATTGCAGGAGATGAAGGGGCTGGATCTCTACGGTCAGCACCGCCTCAACGGCCAGCATCTGGTGGAGGTGATCGTCAGCCACAGCTCGCGGCTGGTGGGGCAGACCATCAAGGATGCCGAATTTCGCACCCACTTCGATGCGGTGGTACTGGCGGTGCGCCGCGGCGAAACCCAGCTCACCGGTGGCCTCGGCCAGATTGAGCTGCACGCCGGTGATACCCTGCTGCTGGCCCCCGGCCCCCAGTTTGCCCGCAACAAGTCGTTGGGACGGGAGTTTGTGGTGGTGAGCGGGCTGGAAGCCTCCACCCGCCTCGATGGCAAGCGCAGCGCCGCCGTGGTGCTGGGTTTTCTCGGGGTGCTGGCGCTCTCGGTGTTCGATCTGGTGCCGCTGTTCAAGGGGTTGCTGCTGATGCTGGTGGCGCTGCTGCTCACCCGCATTCTGACCCTGGACGAGATCCGCCGCCGCTTTCCGCTGGATATCTGGCTGGTGGTGGGCGGGGCGCTCGCCATCGCCGATCAGCTGGAAAAGAGCGGACTGGCCAAGCTTATCGCCGACTGGCTGATGGGGGAGTTCAACGGTGCCAGCCCCATCATCGCCTTTATCGGTATCTATGTGTTTACGCTGGTGCTGACCGAGCTGATGAGCAACAACGCGGCCGCCGCGCTGGCCTTCCCCATGGGTTACCAGCTGGCGCTCAGCATGGATGTCTCGACCATGCCGTTTATTCTGGCGGTGCTGTTCGGGGCGAGCTCCAGCTTTATTCTGCCCTACGGCTACCAGACCAACCTGATGGTCTATGCCGCGGGCAACTACAAGATGCCGGACTACCTCAAGCTGGCCCTGCCGGTCTCGCTGGCCTATAGCCTCGGGGTGATTGTGATGGTGCCCCTGCTGTTTCCGTTTTAAGGCATAAGTGCCAGTCAAGGCGTGTTGGGTGAGCAATGCCATGGCATCAGCACGTTGTCGGCGGATAGTCCGAGGCGGCTCCCCGTGGTTCCGGACCGTTTAAGTTTTGAGGCGTGATCGCCAAGCAAGGAGTGTGGGATGAGCAATACCATGGCACCAGCACGTTGTCGGCTGATAGTCCGAGGCGGCTCCCTGTGGTGCCGGACCGTTTAAGTTTTGAGGCGTGAGCGCCAATCAAGGAGTGTGGGATGAGCAATATCGTGTGGCACAAGCATGCCGTGGACAAACAGAGCCGGGCCGAATTGAAAGGGCAAAAGCCGCTGGTGATCTGGTTTACCGGGCTCTCCGGGGCGGGCAAATCGACCCTGGCGGGGGCGCTGGAGCAGGCGCTGGCGGCACAAGGCAAGCACACCTATCTGCTGGATGGGGACAATGTGCGCCACGGCCTCTGTGGCGATCTCGGTTTCGATGATGCCGCGCGGCAGGAGAATATCCGCCGAGTCGGCGAGGTGGCAAAGCTGATGGTGGATGCGGGCCTGATCGTGCTCACCGCCTTTATCTCGCCGTTTCGTGCCGAGCGGGAGCTGGTACGCAATCTCTTGGGCGAAGGGGAGTTTGTCGAGGTGTTTGTCGATGCGCCGCTCGCCGTCTGCGAAGAGCGCGACCCCAAGGGGCTCTATAAAAAAGCTCGGGCAGGGGAAATTCGTAACTTTACCGGAATCGACTCCGCTTACGAGGCGCCGGAGCAGCCGGAAATTCATCTGCTGAATGCCGGTAAACCGGTGGAGGTGCTGGTGGAGGAGTTGCTGACTGCCCTGAGGCAGGGGAACTATCTGTAATTGGATCGGAAGAACCTAAAACAAGCGCCCAGTGGTCTGCCACTTGGCTACCACAGGCGCTGCTGGGTTGGCAGCAGCCACTATGAACAAAAGTTGGATCATTATCGGAAAACCCATAAATCCAGCTTATAGTGGCACCGGCAAGTCTTGAGCCACCCCGAGGCGGTCGATAGCAACCCCGCAAAAGGATCTTCCGATCCTTGCTTATATCGCTGCGGGGTTATTCGCGATTGTCCGAATACGCTGCGCTATTCGAACCTATGGGTTGAAATCAATCCCGCACCAATTTGGGGGCTCGTTATTAATATGCAGATTGAATATCTTGTTCTAGCTCTGCGATAATATGTTTAATTCTTAATTTGAACAGCCTATTAATCTCATCATTATTTCTGGCTCCAATTCGTTCTTCGCCCAGATATGTCTCGAGGATTTTCCTTTTTTCTGTCACCGTTAACTTGTCAAAGTTTATTATATATTTGTGGTCGTCTTTGTTTTTTATTTTTGCTTCAAGGTATGCTTTCGATATTTTTTTAAAGTGGACATCGGGTATTCTAAATCGTTTACAAAGTGAGTGTACGAGCCTGTCTATTTTATATAATATCTCTTGGTCATTTATTTGTGAGAAATAAAATACCCAGCCTCGTCTTGAATCTTCGAATATACACCCGGTTAAACGTAAGTTAACTCTCCATTGGAGGATTTTTTTCAGCCTTTTTCTGTATTCAAGATGTTCACCTTCGATTTTTTCTACTTGGTATTTGTAAGTCGTAAATAACTTAACGATCGATGACTCTAATTTATGACGACTTTCTGATTTTACTGTCACTTTCGAGGAGTGAAATTCATAACCTAAAAATGAGAATCTATTGCTTAGATTATCTAGTTTTGATTTTGAACCTAGAGCCTCTATAGGGTGGGGTTCCAACCTCTCAGTAGTTAGTAATTCAAAGGTTGCTCTTAAAATATCATCAGCATCCTCCTCTTTGCATAGTATGAATATGTCATCTACGTATCTTTCGTAATGGATTCCTTCGATGTTTGATATTCTCTCGTCAATATCAATGAAGTATATGTCAGCCAAGATATTTGATATGGCAATACCCTGTGGAATTCCGCATGTATTTTGTTTATTTCTATCTGGTGTAGGTAATGTTGCCGTTTGTAATGCAGATTTAATAAGGTTAAGGATTTGCTTAGAACGTATTTTTTTTGATAATTTCGCTAATAATTGTTCATGATGAATAGATGGGTAGAAATTAGCCAGGTCGATTTTAATATAGTGTGAATACGTGCCTGTTAGTAAGGCATCTTTTATTCTTTCAATTTTTGTTTGAGGTATTTCTTGTGTTATTTTTTCTTTATACAATGCTTGTAAAAGTTCACATAGAACTTTTAGAGTTATTCGATCCCGTATTGTTGGGATTGAAATGCATCTAGGGTATTTGTTCGCGCCTTTAGAGATTAGCTTTTGTTTATAGGTGGTAAAATGATAGGTTTTATTTCTGATCTTTCTATGTATTACATCAATTTCATCATCGAGTCGTTTTGAAAAAGTGTGGTTATTTATTTTATCTAAACCAACAGCTGGTTTGTTTTTTATGTGGCTTTCATAAACTTGCTTAAGGTTCTTTTTGGATGTAAAAATTTTAAATAATTTGTAAGGTGTCATCACCATGCCCACCACAAACTAACTACAGGAATAATATACAGTGCAAGTATTGTTATTTTTCTTTTAACTATGTAGGTATAAATATTAATGACTTCTTGGCAGGATGCCTTTCTAGATGTGTTGTTCTTGCAATAAATAACACGGGCATAGAGGTCATCTAAATCAAGGTGGTTCTCACAATTCTTCAATAATTCAAAATATTCATCGGTTTGGATGGAACTTAACTGTTGTGTATTTGATGCATTAACTTTCTCATATAGGGCATGTAATGAAATATAGTTATCTTTAAATGCCAAACCTCTACCTTTAAAATTAATACTGGTAATGAATGATGATAAAACTAATACTGCAACTGATAAAGCACATAAAATTACACCAGCCTTGCCATTAAATATGTTATCAACACCCAAATCTAAAATTGAAACGCAAACGACTAAAGATGAATAATAGATTAAAATGCATTGCGCATGAAAATCATTTTCCAGAAGACGTTCAGATGCTCTAATTCTTGCTTTTCGAGTAAACCAAATATTATTGATGTCCATGTGTTTCTCTAATTAGATGTGGGGCTGTAAATAATTACAAGTTTAACACACTCAATTGAGTGTCTGAGTTAACAAATAGAGCGAATCTATTGTTTATTAGTAACACGTTTAAAAACGTTTATTCCGAAGAATAACAGCCCCACGAATTTTGAATGTCTCATTTTCACAAATTCACGTCAAGCGTCTATTTGTATATTGGCTTGGCTACGCCCTGCGTCAATCTGCAAAAACCACGCTACCGCCCCTGAATTTCAGCCTCCAGTTTGCTGCTTTTTACCTGCGTTTTGGCACTGGCTTGGCTCATGGCTGACTCCGACAAGAGGTTGCCAAGCGGCTATGTTACCGAACGGGGCTGGGGTGAAAAGCGCAAGCGGGCGGTTTTCTGAGCAAGATCAACAAATTAATCAATAACGGGCGGCGATGTGCTCGTGCAAGAACAGCCGCCTATCAGCGCAGAGGGAAATCGGACAGTGAAGCGAGGATGTCGTCCTCTTGTTGGCGGGCATTAAAAAACCCTATGGGCCCATAGGGTTTTGCTGCGGTGATTGTTTGGGTAGTGGTTATCTGGCTTGGCGTACCGGCACGGCGCGGGTGGTGGCCACTTCGTAGCGGTTTTGGCTTGCCGGAGCCCCCTTCTGGAACTGGCGCACCAGCCGGTCGAGATCGCTCAACTGGTTGACCAGCTGGGTGATGCCGTGCACGGCGTGTTGGCTGCCGACGCTGGAGTCATCGGCCAGGGTCTTGATGCTGAGCACGTTGCGGTTGATCTCGGCGGTGACGTGGAACTGCTCCTGTACCGCCTGGGCAATCTGGCCGCTGCCGGAGGCGACCTGCTGCAGCATATTGTTGATCTGCTGGAGAATGGTGCCGGTCGCCGAGGCTTTCTGCTGGCAGCTCTCGGAGAGTTGGCAGCCCTTCTCCATCGCCTGTTCTGCATCCCCGGCGCTGGTTTGCAGCTCGGTGATCATCTTCTGGATCTCGCTGGTCGAGGATTGGGTCTTGATGGCGAGGGTGCGGATCTCGTCGGCGACCACCGAGAAACCCCGACCCGCTTCGCCAGCCCGGGCCGCTTCGATGGCAGCGTTGAGGGCCAGCAGGTTGGTCTGGTTGGCGATGTTGTTGATCACATCGAGGATGCCGTCGATATCGCGGCAGTGGCCGACCAGCGCACTGATCACGCTCTTGGAGGTGGTCAGCTCGCTGTTCATACCCGCCACGGCAGCCACGGTTTCGGCCACGCTGTGGTTGCCGCTCTTGAACAGGTCGGCGGTCTCGTCCAGCAGGCTGGAGGATTCGCTGGAGCTCTGTGAAACCTCGCGAATGGATTCCGACATCTCGGTCACGGCAGTGGCTACCTGATTGGTTTCGGCCTGCTGCTGTTGCAGGTTGTCGGTGATGGACTCGGCGTTGCGCAGATCCCCCTCTGCGGCCTGCAGGATCTTGCTGCAGGTCTGCTGGGTGCGGGCCAGCACGGCGCTGAACTCGGCCTGATTCATCACCATCGAGAGTTCGATGGCGGCGATGTTGTCCACCTTGTTGGTGTAGAGCAACTGCATCAGCGGGTTGTCAAAGCGGCTGCGGGCCATCTTGTTGAGCTTGCCGAGGCGGCGGGAGAGGGCATTCAGGGTGATGGCCGCTATCGCCAGCGGCAGGGCGACCAGCGCCAGTTGCCAGTTCATGTCGTGGTTGTAGCCAAGCGCAAACATGGCGAGCAGGCTCAGCAGCAGGCAGAGGTTGATGGTCAGGGTATGGGAGAAGGTGGGCAACTTGAGTGCCAGCGGCAGCTTGTTGTTGCGAAGGTCGGCATAGACCTTCTCGGCCCGCTGTTTGATCTCTTCGCTCGGGGCGGTGCGCACCGACTGATACTCCACCACCCGGCCGCTGGCATCCTTGATGGGGGTGACAAAGGCGCTGACCCAGTAGTGATCGCCACTCTTGCAGCGGTTTTTCACCGGTCCCATCCAGCTCTTGCCTTCGCGGATATGGTTCCACAGATCGGCAAAGGCCTGTTTCGGCATGTCAGGGTGGCGCACCAGATTGTGGTGTTCCCCCAGCAGCTCGTCGAGCGAGAAGCCTGCTATCTCGCAGAACTCATCGTTGGCGTAGGTGATGCGGCTCTCCAGATCCGTGGTGGAGATCAGGCTCTGGTGGTCTGGATAGAGACGTTCTCTTTGGGTAACCGGTTGATTGATTCTCATAGCCATGCTTCCGGGCTGTGGTGGTTGAAAATTGATCTGCATCAAGCTTCAAAGCAAAGGGCGGGCCATCAATCACGTTAAGTGATTTTTGTGTCAATAAAGGGGCGCAGCCACTGAATGTGGCGCTGCTGTCGTTGCAATGTGCAAAAAGCGAGCGGCAAGGTGCGAGGGGAGCTGCATTTTGCACCTCACTTTGCTGAGTGAGGTGCTGTGAGCGGGATCTGTGGCGCGTCGGTGGGCGTGTTCCCCCATCGACGATCAGGGCGCGGCGTCAGGGCTGGGCGGTGTGGTCTCGCTGACCTGATGCTGGACCTCGATCTGGATACCCTGCCCCAGCACGGTTTTCAGATCCTGCAGGTACTCTTCCAGCGGCGACTCTTGCAGCAGCTGGGCGAGCTCGTTGCCCACCGGGGTGAGGCGGTAGTAGAGCAGGGTGATGTTGTGCTGCTTGCACTGCAGCCGCCAGCGCTGGTTGCCGAACTCCAGCTCGACCCCATCGGCGGGCAGCGGGCCGGACTCCAGCTCCGCGCGATGCAGCAGCCCGAGCTCAAACAGTTGCAGCAGGGCGTTGTAGGGGAGGCGGTATTTGCCAAGGCCGAGCCGCGTTGCCTTGGCGCGGCTCAGCAAGCTGGCCCCCTTGTGCAGCCCCAGCAGCAGTCGCTGCTCGTCGCTGCCGGTGTAGTGGCAAGTCAGTGAACAGATGCGCTGGAACAGCTGGGCCTCGCGCTGAGTCATCTCTTTGAGGGTGGCGAGCGCCCGGATGGAGAAGCGGCCCGGGGTGGCTACTTCCAGCGCGAAGATCCGCCCCCACAGCTGCTGCATCGGCACCATGCTGATATCTTCCGCCAGTTGCAGGAAGCGGGTCAGCCAGTCGCTGTCCATCTCGCCGCCAGCCGCGGTCTCTTCGCAGTGGCGGGAGGCCATCACCATGATGGCTTCCAGATTGCGCTGGCGAGCGGCCTGATCCGCCAGATGGCGAAAGGTGGCGCGCTGTTCGAAGGTGCTGTCGGTATTGCGGGTGAGCATGCCGTCGATGCCGCGACTGCGGGCCAGGCGCAGGGTCTGCTCCTGGCTGCTCAGGATCGAACTCTCTTTTTTCGGGGGGGGGAGGTCTGCCATGCTGACTCCATTCGCACAGGTTCTGGAGCTGAATGTTACTCCAACCGGGATGCCAAGATAACAAAGCGGCCTCCGTGGAGGCCGCTTTTTTTGCAACGAGAGGATTACTCCTCGTAGACGCTCACCTCGACCGCTTCCATCGAATAGGAGGCGGTGGCCATCTCGTGGCTGGAGCTGATCGTGCGCATCTTGCCCTTCACCCAGATGGCATCCCACAGGTCATCCACCGGCGCACCCTTGGGGTAGCTCACATAGATCACCTGATTGGTGGGGGGCGGCGGTACATGGATGCAGGCGCCGAAGTAGGGCACCAGCAGGAAGGCGGTGATCTTCTTGGCATCCCCTTCCAGCGGCACCACGAAGCCCGGAATGCGCACATCCTGGTTGTCCAGCTTCTTGTTTACCCCGCCCACCGGTTGCGGCACGGAGGCGAGATCCCCATCGTGGTTCACCTGCGGAGGTGGCAGCAGTTTCTCCCCTTCCGGGATGAGCACATCCCAGTCGATGGTCTTGTAATCGGCGGCCAGGGCGGGCAGCACCAGCAGGCTGGCGAGCAGCGCCACAATTTTCCACTTCATCATCTGTCCTTCTGTTTCTATTTAGGGCGTCTTGCTAGACGCGAATGCTCATGCCATCGCTCAGGCTGTAGCGGTAAGCGCGGGCGGCAGGGAGCAGGCCGATCACCATGCCCGCCAGCCACACCACCCCCAGCAACTGCCACTCGTAGGCGCTCGGCAGCCCCAGACTCAGTTGCAGGCCATAGTGGCTGAGCAGCCAGGGCGAGGCAAGCCCCTGCCCCAGATAGAGCACGGCGACCCCGAGGGCGATGCCGACCGTGGTCAGCGCCATGGCCTCCAGCGCCAGCAGGAGGAACAGGTGGGCAGGGCCCGCACCGAGGGATCGCAAAATAGCGAGCTCCCGGCGTCGCTCGTTAAGCCCAGCCAGCAGGGTAGTCAGCATGCCGATCAGGCCCGCGACTACCACAAAACCGGCGATGACCGAGAGGGCGGTTTCCGCCACGCTCATCAGGCTCCACAGCTCCTGCAGGGCGGCGCCCGGCAGGATCGCCATCAGCGGCTCCTTGGGATAGGTGTTGACGCTGCGTTGTAGCTGGAACGCCAGGATCCGGTTGCTCAGCCCCACCATAAAGGCGGTGATGGTTTTCGGGGTGAGATCCTGCGCCAGCGCCTGCTCCGGTGTCACGTTCTTGCTGTGGCGGCCGGTATCCCAACCAAGATGGATCGCCTCGATCCCCGCCAGCGGCACATGGATGGTGCGATCGATGGGCGTACCGGTTGGCGCCAGAATGCCCACCACCTTGAACGGCAGGTTGTCGTGCTGGCTGAACGAGGTGTTGCCAGCACCGTGGGCGATAACGATGGATTGGTCAAGGTGATAGCCGAGCTTCTCGGCCACCTGGGCACCGAGTACCGCTTCAAACGGCGTGTCGAATGGCCGCCCTTCCCGCAATTGCAGCGACTGCTGCTGACCGTATTTCAGGTGAGTGAAGTAGTCGCCATTGGTGCCGAGCACCCGAAATCCCTTGTGGGAGTCACCAAGGGAGAGCGGGATGGTCCAGGCGACGCCCGGTTTCTGCTTGATGGCCTGATAGGAGTCCCATCCCACGTTGTTGGTGGGGTTGCCGATGCGAAACACCGAGTAGAGCAGCAGGTTCACCTGGCCGGAGCGGGCGCCAACGATGAGATCGGTCCCCGAGACGGTGTTGGAGAAGCTTTCACGGGCCTGGGTGCGCACCCGCTCCACCCCGAGCAGCAGGGTGACGCTGATGGCGACGGCCAGCAGGGTGAGCCCGGCGGTGAGGCGGCGGGCCCAGAGACTTTGCAGGGCGAGCTTTAGCATGATGCCCTCCGGTTGAGCTGTTGCAGGTTTTCGACCCGCGGGAACAGGGGTTCGAGATAAGGGTCGTGGCTGACGAAGATCAGGGTCGAGCCCTGCTTGTCACACTCCTCGAACAACAGCTTGATAAAGGCCGCCCGGTTGTCGGTGTCGAGTGCAGAGGTGGGCTCGTCGGCGATCACCAGCGGTGGCGAGCCGATCAGCGCCCGTGCGGCGGCAACCCGCTGCTGCTGGCCGATGCTGAGGGCATGGACGGGGCGATGCAGTGCGTCATCCGGCAGTTGCAGCTCCGTCAGCAGACGGCGCGCCTCCTGCTCCGGACTCCCTTGCAGGCGAGCCCGTTTGGCGGGCGAAAAGGTGAGGGCAGCGGTCACGTTGTCCTGCACCGAGAGAAAAGGCAGCAGATTGAACTGCTGGAAGATATAACCCAGATTGGCCGCCCGGAAGTGGTCACGGGCACGGCCAGAGAGCCGGGCCAATGGTTGGCCCAGCACCTCCAGGGTGCCGTGGTTGGCGGTCTGGATCCCGGCCAGCAACCCGAGCAGGGTCGACTTGCCAGAGCCCGACGGGCCCTTGATAAAGACCCGCTCACCCTCGCGGATGGTGAGGGCGGGCAGATCGAGTACAGCGTCGCCACCTGGCCAGGCAAAGGCCAGATCGCGGATCTCAACCACGGCTTTTTTCATGGCGTTACCAGCTCAGCTTGTTGGCGGACGGGGTCAGCTCGCCAGCGGTCTGGCCGGTGGGCAGGATCCCCTGCACGCTCAGCTTCTCAAGGCTCGGATAGACGCTGAACAGGGTCGCCTCAAGGCCGGTCAGTTTGGCTGGTGTAGCGCAGGTGTAGGTGTACATGGCGCCCATATCGGCGTGACCCGCTTCGTCATGATCATGGTGGTCTTCATGTTTGTCGCTGGCAGCCTTGTCATGGTCATGGTCATGGTCATGGTCATGGTCATGGTCGTGATCATGCTCTTCTTTGGCGGCTTGCAGCTCCTGCTGGGTCAGTTTGCAGCCAGCGGCCGGGTCGAAGCGGAACAGGGCATCAGGCTGCTGGAGGCGGGCGACCGCCTTGGCATATTGCGCCTTCTCTTCATCGCTCTTGGCAGCGTGCTCGAAGCCCACCAGATCGGCTGCGGGGGCCTGCAGTTCGATCATCAACTGGTCGCCATCGACCACCAGATTGAGGTGGCCGTGGCCATGCTCGTGGGCACCGTGGCTGTGGCTCTCGTGTTCGTCGTGATTTGCGTGTGCGCCAAAGGCCGCAGCGGCCAGCAACAGAGTAACTGCTTTCATCTTTAATCCTTTTTCAAAACAAATAGCGAAATTAAACAAAGGGATAGAGAAAAGCAGAGGCGGGCGGCGCACGGATGGCATAGCTGTGAAGCGTGGCGGTATCCGCCGATCGTTGCATGGTTGCAACTACGGGCAGAACAGAGGTCGAACCGGGGAAACAATAGGGGGTAGCGGTGATGATCTGCTTGCCATCCAGATGGAGGGCGCAGACCAGGCAGTGATGGTCGTCGTGGCCGGGTAGGGCAGATTCAAACTGGTGCCGGGCAAGGGCAGGCTGCAGCCATAACCAGCCCAGCAGCAAGATCCAGATTTTCAGCTTGATACGACCCATAGACCCTTATGGAAAGGGCGCCATCAGCGCCCTTTCTCTCTGACTTAGAGATGGGACTTGATGAGCCCCATCACGGTAGCAATGTTGTTGGCATCGAGCTGGCCATCTTTGGCAAACAGCACCTTGCCCTCTTTATCCAGCAGGATGATCGCCGAGCTTTCCGGCGTCAGATCCCAGGCGTTGCGCGCCATGCCCTTGGCATCCAGCACCATGGCGGACCAGGGGAACTCTTTCTTGCTGTCCTCGGCACTGCTCTTCACGAAGCCGGAGGTGCCCCAGATGGCGTCATTGCTGTTGATGACGGTAACGGTCTGGTACTTGTCTTGCGGCAACTTGGCGGCCTTGATCGCCTCGATCATCGGGGCGTTCAGCTCCTTGGCACTGGAGCGACCTGCAATATGCTGGATCAGGAATACCTTGCCGGTGAGCGAGGTGCTCTGCCACGGCTGGTAGCCGATATCCTTGCCATTCAGTACCAGCTCACCCTTGTCGCTGACATTGACCAGCGGCACCGGGTTGCCATCTTTGAAGTTGTGAGCAAAGACCAGAGATGGCAGCAGCGCCAAAGTAAGTACGAGATGTTTCATCCTGATGACACTCCATTTGTTATGTTATAACGAGTTTCGGATTGAGGGAATGGGCGAGCTTCATCCTAAACTGATCGGATCTGTTTAAAAAGTGTTAAATAAGATCGCAATTCAGAAGCGTCGGCGCCCCGCCAGTCAGGTGGTTGGCTGGCAAGGGCGGCTAGGATGGCATGACATCGATAAAAATCAATGAATTGGCTGCTGGTCTGAGCTGTCTGCGTCAGTAGAGCGACTCGCTGATGAGGGGGATCTTGGCCATGGTCATCTGCTGGGCCAGCAGGGACGAGCCGGTCAGCAGCACATGGCGCTGATTGTTGATCACCACAACATCACCGGGTACGCCACTGTCTGCCGTAATGGCCAGCCAGGCAGGGGAGACGCTGCCGATGCTGATATCCGGATAGATGATGCTGAGCACATATTGCGGCGCCAGCTCCGCCAGCAGACTGGCCATCAACAGTGCCTTCTCGTCGCTGTCGGCCTTGTTATCCTGCAACGCCTGCAGCGGCGGCGCGAAGTGATCCAGCTGCTCCGGTTGGGTGGGGATGGCGTTCAGCCACTCCTGCAGCAGGCTGACGCTGGTGGCGAGATCCTTGGCGGCAAACTGCTGCGCCAGCGGCTTGAGATGCCCTTTGAAGTGGTAGAAGAGCTGGGAGTAATCGGGTCGCACGCAAGGCAGTTTGCGATTGGCCGGATGGACGCAGGGGATCACCCTCATCTGGTAGAAGGCATCCTCCTGATACTGCTGGTAGGCTTGCCAGAACAGCAGAGACTCCATGCTGTTGTCCCGCAGGGTGAATGCCTGCTCCAGATTACGAAACTTGGTAGCGGTCTCGGGGCTGCTCTGGTTGATGAGGTTGAGGCTGTTGTAGAGGCGCGGGCTGATATAGGCGTAGAGCGTCTCCAGCGGATTGGTGAGAGAGGCGTCAAGCAGACTCATCTCGTGGCGACTGGCGGCCATCACCTGATCGTTGGTGGTCAGATGGAAGTGCTTGCGTTGCCCATCGCTGGATTGCCATTGCCAGCTCATGTTGATCTCGCTGGCGTTGCTTGTGGCGCCAAGGGTGGCGAAGAGAGTGAGGCTGAGCAACAGCGCGGGGGTCAGCTTCATGGTGGTGCTTCCTGCCGTGGACGATAATTAACAACTAGGTGAGCCGGCACCACTTAGGTGATGTTTCGTTTTGTGAGCTGTATAACAGATTGATGTGACTTTTAATTTAATTGTGAAAATAAGTCACTCGGGAGGGCATATGAGGCCTTGGATCATAGTGCTACTGGGTGGGCTCAGCCTGCCTGCCATGGCGGGTCAGGTGATCGTCAATCAGGGGATGTCCGTTGCGGATACCTTTGCCCTGCGCGATCAGCTGGCGCGAGAACACGAATGGCAGGAGTGGCTGCGCTACCAGCAGGCCATCAAGTGGCTGGAGGTATTGCCGGTCAACTGCGAGCTGATGAGCCAGCCGGGCGGCGGCTATCGCTGTGGCGGTGATTACTATCGTCCCTACCAGAAAGATGGTCGTGAAATATACATTCAGGGCAATCCTGCCGGAGATGCGGCCGGTCAGCTGCCGCAAACACCGACAAAAAAGGCGCCATAAGGCGCCTTTCTCATTCCGTGTGACGCTTACTTGGCAGCGTAACGCTCGGCAGAGGTCTTGATCTCGGCTTCGGCAGCAGCCTTGTCGCCCCAGCCTTCCACCTTGACCCATTTGCCCGCTTCCAGCTCTTTGTAGCGCTCGAAGAAGTGCTGGATCTGGGCTTTCAGCAGTTCCGGCAGATCGTTCACATCCTGGATGTGGTCGTACTGCTTGGTCAGCTTGGAGTGCGGTACAGCAACGATCTTGGCATCTTCGCCAGATTCGTCGGTCATCTTCAGCACGCCAACCGGACGGCAGCGAATGACGGAACCGGCCAGCAGCGGGTAGGGGGTCGGAACCAGTACGTCGACGGGGTCACCATCCAGAGAGAGGGTCGCGTTCACGTAGCCGTAGTTGCACGGATAGAACATCGGGGTAGACATGAAGCGATCGACGAAAATAGCGCCGCTGTCCTTGTCGACTTCGTATTTGATCGGGTCGGCATTCTGCGGGATTTCGATGATGACATAGATATCGTCGGGCAGGCTCTTGCCGGCCGGTACCAGGTTCAGGCTCATGATATTTCCTTCGTTGTTAGTATCAGGATTGCAGGCCGATATTATAGCGATGTGATGTTAAATGACCATATTTCAGCGGATATCGCAGCCAAAGAAGGGTGATGTTTCCGGTTTGCGGCGCGTTGATGCGTGCAGGATGCAACAAAACAGCTGTTTTGATGCCTTGCCGGTGACCTTGGTCATCGGCAAGGGATGTTGAGTTGCAAGTGCAGAGAGTCAGAGCGAGTAGGGGAGTCTCGACTCGTTGACCAGTCGCGACAGTGCTGTTACGACATGAGGATCAAACTGGGTGCCGGAGCGGGACTGGATATACTCCATGGTCTGCGCCAGCGTCCAGGGCTCCTTGTAGGGGCGTTTGCTGAGCAGGGCATCGAATACATCGACCACCGCCACTATCCTCGCCGACAGCGGGATCTGCTGGCCAGTCAGCTGCAGCGGGTAGCCCTTGCCATCGAAGTGCTCGTGGTGGCCCCGAGCGATTTCGGCGCCGAGAGAGAGGTAGCTGGTGCCCTCCACCATCTCGCCCGCCTTGTGCAAGATATTGGCGCCGATTCCTGCGTGCTGCTCCATGATGGCCCGCTCTTCCGGGTCGAACCGCCCCGGTTTGTGCAGGATATGATCGGGGGTACCGACCTTGCCCACATCGTGCAGGATGGAAGCCATGCCGATCATTTCGACAAACTCCGGGGTCAATTGCTCCGGATAAACTGCCATCTGCTGCAACTCTTCCACCAGTGCGTCGGAGAGTTTTTGCACCCGCAGTACATGTTCGCCAGTATCGGAGTCGCGAAACTCTGCCAGCGCCGCCAGTGCCACCACGGTGGCCTCCTGGGCGCGCAGCAACTGGTTGTAGAGATAGAGGTTGTCGTAGGCCGCCGAGATGCGCTGGCAGAAGACATCCAGCAGATCGCACTCGAGGGGATCCAGGGGTTGGGTAGGGGTAAAGCTCAACACGAACTCGCGGCCATTCTGGGCGGCGATATAGAGGGAATCCTGAGGGTGTTCAAAGCGGTTGCAGCGTGCCGCCAATGCCTTCATGACCGAGTCGTTGAGGGTAGGAAAATCGGTTAGCTTGCCCTCGTCCAACAGGGTCTCGTAGTCGCCGGTGGCAGCCAGGATCCCCAGCGTCTCTTCGCCGGGGCGGCGTTCGGCGCAGATAGCCCCTTCGGTGCCCACATCGAGAATGGCGCTGATCTGTTTGAGCACACCAGAGGCAAATTCTTTGAGCGAATGAAGATGGTAGAGATCACCGGCACCTTCGAGAATTTTTCCGAGCCCCTGACGGCTCTTGTCGATGGCGCTGAGGGTTTCGTATGAGCGCAGAGAGGCGATGACGGTGGTGTAGAGTTTTTGTACCGTCAGCTCGGTCTTGGTCTTGTAGTCGTTGATGTCGTAATCGAGGATCACCCGCTGTTCGGGGGCCTGACCGGGCTGGCCGGTACGCAGCACGATCCGCACCAGCGAGTTGTGCATTTCGTTGCGGATCCGGTGCACCAGCCGCAGACCTGCGTCTTCGGTCTCCATCACCACATCGAGCAGGATCAGGGCAATTCTGGGATTGGCTTCCAGCATGCGACCCGCTTCGGCGCCGCTGTAGGCATTAAGCAATTCAAGCGGGCGCGACTTGTAGTGAATATTGGAGAGGGCCAAGCGTGTAGCATGATGAATATCCGGCTCATCATCCACGATCAGCACTTGCCATGGGTTGAGTGCCTTGGGGACCACGACCTCTTCTTCATCGAGTTCGATGATGTCGTCGTCCAGCAAGATGTCGTCCTTGTCTTGGGCACTGCTCATATCGGTTACGCCTCCGGCGCTCAATGAGTATGTGGACAGTATGCACGATCACATCTGCTCGGATCATCAGGATAAGTGTATATCGTGAGCTGGCTCCGCCTCTTTACCTCTACTCGAAAGGCTCCAGATATCCCTGGATCGACTTTTTCAACCAGGCCAACACCTTGCCGTGATAGGCGTTTTCCGCCAGATAGACACCATAATCACGCCACTGCAGGCTGAACTTGTGTTTCAGGGTCAGCAGGGTGCCTTGTCGCAGCTGGCTCTGGATCAGTGGCGAGGGGAGCACCGCCCAACCCAGTCCGTCCAGCACCGCATTGCGCATCAACTCGAAGCTGGAGAGGCCGATATGCTGGCCCCCTACTGGCAACAGGCTTTTTACCGAAAATTCATCGATATAAGAGAGGGTAACCTGAGTGTGATCAGTCAGATCCTGCTGTTTCACCCGTCGCAGGTCGGCCAGTGGATGGCTGGGCGCTACCACCATCAGGGTGCGAATGGGGTTGAGCACGTCGATGTTGAGGCCGCTGCGCTCCTGATCCTCGGTGATGAGGCCAAATGCTGCATCGACAAAGCCCTCTTCCACCAGTGCGGGCAGTTCGGGTGGGGAGGCGAGCACCAGCGAGATACTGGTACCGGGAAACTGGCTGCGCAAGGCAGCCAGCATCTCGCGCCACACCTGTTCCGGGATAGCGTCATCGCGCGCAACCCGCAGTGCTACCTCGGCGCCGGAGGCGTAGTGTTCACACTTTAGCTTGAGGCTGTTGGCCGCTTGCAGGAGTCGCTTGCAGTCATCCAGTACCAGCTCGCCGATGTCGGTCAAGCGACTCTGATTGGCACCGCGTTCAAAAAGTTCGACGCCAAGCTCCACTTCAAGAGAGGCGATGGATGTGCTGACGGCGCTGCGGCTTTTGCCAAGTCGCCTGGCGGTGTTGGCAAGAGAGCCACTGTTTGCGGACTCTACGAAGAGTTCTATCTGATAGAGCTTCATGATGATGTGCAATAAGGAGGGATCTAGCACCACCTTAGCCCGACCTCTGATAGCAAGGCAAACCGTCAGCGTCTGATAACTCGACGCTCAGCGATTCCTGCCCCTGCCGTGACTGCGGCTATCATCTCTACCGTCGCAGCAACAGAAGGAAAATTCTATGTTAATCAGTCGCATGCTTTTAGCGCGCATATTTTTGACGGGGGCCATCCTCACCGAAGTAGCGGGGACATCCAGTATGGCGATGATCCCAGAGGATGCAGCGGGATGGATGAACTACCTGCCGATGTGGGTTCTGATCTCGATCTCTTACCTGTTACTGGCCAAAGCCGCCAAAACAATCTCCATTGGTATTGCGTTCGCATTATGGGAGGGTCTGGGGATTGCACTGATCACCGTCGTCTCCGTGTTGTTTCTCGATTACAACCTGAACGTTCAGGAGCTGATCGGTCTTGCGCTGGCAATAGTGGGTATTGTTATGGTGACCATGGGGGAAACCCATGACGACCCGGTGACAGGAAGTGATACGAGTCATGCGAAGGAGGCGGTATGCACCCGTTAATTATCGTGTTTGGCGCCGCACTGCTGGATATCGGCGCCAATATGGCGATCAACCGCTCGCGGGGATTCCGCTATAAAGGGTGGGGAATGCTGGGAATTATGCTGGTATTGGGTGCCTTTACCCTGCTCTCCGAAGCGGTGAGCAGTGGCAAGATTGATCTTGCTGTGGCCTATGCCACCTGGGGCGCCATCGGTATTCTGGGTACAGCCCTCGGTGGTTTGCTCATCTTCCGTGAGCGACTCAAGCCCATCGGCTGGGCAGGAATGATGGTGATGGCGCTGGCCGTCGCCATGCTGACCACCGCCTGATAACGCTTTATCAATGACCAAGCCGCCCGGTTCGCCGGGCGGCTTTTTGTTTGGCCGATGCAGGCTCAGCACGGCGCTTCGTAGAGCTCCAGCGGCAGACCATCCGGGTCGGCGAAGAAGGTGAAGCGCTTGTCGGTCAGCTCGTCCACCCGCACCGGCTCAACATCGACTTGATGAGCATGCAGATGGGTGATGACCCGGTCGAGGTCGCTGACCCGAAAAGCGAGATGGCGCAGGCCGCATGCCTCGGGGCGGGAGGGGCGCTCGGGGGACGAGGGGAAGCTGAACAGCTCAAGCTGGCTGCCGTCTGGCAGGGCCAGATCCAGTTTCCACGACTGGCGCGCCTCGCGCAGGGTCTCCGCAATGATGGGCAGCCCCAGCACCTCGTGATAGAAGTGGCGCGAGCGTTGGTAGTCGCTGGCGATGATGGCCACATGGTGGATGGCGTCAAACAGCGGAAAGGTCATGGTGTTTCCTTGTCAGCAGCATAGTGAACGGGCAGCCTGCGCTGCCCGTGTTGTTGATCTAGTTGAAGAAACCGCCGAACCAGTCATCCAGTGCACTGCGTGGTGTCGTACTGCTGGCGCAGCTGGTCGGGGAGCCCATAGTCGAAGTTTTGGCCGGAACCTGCAGGCTGCCCGGGCAGTCGCTGGTGACGCGGGTGCCGCTGGCACGGGAGAAGTTGGCCCAGGTGACCCCCTCCGGCATCTGCAGGCTTAGGCTGTTGACGCCGCGCTGGCTCATGTAGCCGCTAAAGAGCTGCAGTGCCCCGCTGGCGCCGGTCAATCCTGCCGGGGTGTTGTCGTCGCGACCGACCCAGATACTGACCAGCTCGTTGTTGTCCATCCCGGTAAACCAGGAGTCGCGCAGCTCGTTGGTGGTGCCTGTCTTGGCCGCCATGGTAGCGCCGGGGAACTTGGCACTGAGCGCGCGGGCCGTGCCCTGGCTCACCGTCTTGGTCATGGCGAACAGGGTCAGCCAGCTTGCCTGACTGTCGGTGACCCGTTTGGCGGTCTGATCATGCTGATAGAGCAGGCTGCCATCCCCCTTGACCACGGCACGAATGGCCGACAGCGGCTGGGTCAGCCCCTGATTGGCGATGGGAAGATACATCTGGTTCACCTCCATCGGCGAGAGGGCCACCGCCCCCAGCACCAGCGATGGATAAGGTTGGATCTCCTGCTGCACCCCCAGCTTGTGCAGTGTGTCGACTACCTTCTCCAGCCCCACCTGCAGACCCAGATTGACAGTCGGCACGTTGAGGGAGCCGGCCAGCGCATCCATCAGCGGTACGCTCTGGCGGAACTTGCGATCGTAGTTTTGCGGCGTCCAGACCTGACCATCCTGACCACGAATGCGGATCGGCTGATCTTTGAGCGGGGTCGCCAGGGTCAGCCCATTGGAGAGGGCGGTGAGGTAGACAGCCGGTTTCACCAGCGAGCCGATCTGGCGGCGGGCATCCAGCGCCCGGTTGAACCCGGCGTAACGGGGATCGCGGCCACCCACCAGCGCCACCACTTCGCCCTTATGCCAGTCGGAGACCACCATGGCCGCCTCCAACTTTTTCTTGCCGCGCTGTTTCTCGATCTGGGCAAGCCCGGAAGAGACGGCCTGCTCGGCGGCATGCTGGGCGATGGGGTCGAGGCTGGTGAAGATCTTGAGGCCAGACTGCTTGAGCAGATCGGCGCCGAAGCGGCTCTGGATCTCTCGCTTGAGCAGTCCCATAAAGGCCGGAGTGCGGCCATAACTCATCTGGCCACGGGCGATGATGCCGAGGGGCTGACGGCTGGCCAGCTCATATTCGGCCTGGGTCAGGCTGCCGTGATCCATTAGCAGCTTCAGCACCAGATCCCGGCGAGTCTTGGCCCGCTCCGGGAAGCGCCAGGGGTCGTAATAGGAGGGGCCCTTCACCAGACCGACCAGCAGGGCGACCTGATCGATATCCAGCTCGTTGACCGGAATGCCGAAGTAGAAGTAGGAGGCGAGGCCGAAACCGTAGACCCCTTGCGAGAAGTTCTGCCCCAGATAGACCTCGTTGAGGTAGGACTCGAGGATCTCGTCCTTGCTGTAGCGATAGTCGATCAGCACTGCCATGTAGGCTTCCTGCAGTTTGCGCCACAGGCTGCGTTCACGGGTCAGGAAGAAGTTCTTGGCCAGCTGCTGGGTCAGGGTACTGCCTCCCTGCACGGTGCGACCTGCGATCAGGTTGGCGAACATGGCCCGCATGATGGCCACCGGCGAGACGCCGCCATGCTGGTAAAAGTCGCGATCTTCGGTGGTGAGCAGGGTCACCAGCAGGCTGTCGGGTACCTCGCTGAGGCGAACCAGCAGGCGATCTTCCCGATCCTCGGTATTGAGGCGATCGAGCAGCACCGGGTCCATCTGGGCGTAACCGAGCTGGCGCTGGTTCTCCAGCGACTGGATCCCCTCAAGGCGCGGGCCGTTGAAGGTGAGTCTCAGGCCACGGGCTCCGTCGGCGCCGTCATAGAACTCGAACGGGCGGCGAATCAGCTCGATGCGGTTGCCGTTGATGGTGTATTCACCCGGTGTGTGAGGCTGGCGCACCTGCTTGTAGCTCAGCATGTTGAGCTCGCGCAGCATCTGGTCCCGCGACAGGCGTTGGCTGGGGTAGAGCTCCAGCGGACGGCTGTAGACCATCACCGGCAGCTGCCACTTCTCGCCATCGAAGCGCTCGCGCACCTTGGTATCGAGGTAGATGCCAAACACCACCATAAAGGCCGCCACCACCAGGGAGAGCTTGAAGCCAAGCCAGAACAGCTTGCGCCAGATGGTGCGTTTGGGCGCTGCCTTCTTGGGGGCACGCTTGCGTCGTTGGGTTGCCATAAATCCTCTTTGCTTTCCTTTCTACTTGTTATGTCGCATTCGCGAACGTTCGAGCGGGATTAACCCGTCGAACCTAGATGCCCATCTTCTTCTTGGTGACTTTGGTCGGCATCGCCTCCAGCGGATTATCCGGCCAGTAGTGGCGGGGATAGCGCCCCTTCATCTCTTTCTTCACCTGCTCGTAAGAGCCAGCCCAGAAGGCGGCCAGATCGGCGGTGATCTGCAGCGGTCGCTGGGCGGGGGAGAGCAGCTCCACTACCAGCGGCACCCGGCCATCGGCTACGCAGGGGGTCGAACCTTGCCCGAACATCTCCTGAATGCGCACCGGGATCACCGGTGCCTGCCCCGGTTGATAGCGGATCCGCACCCGGCTGCCGGTCGGTGCCGCAAAGTGGCTCGGCAGTGCCTCATCCAACCGCCTGGGCAACGGCCAGGGCAGGGATTGGCGCAGGATGTCGCTCATATTGAGCCTCTTCAGCTGCTCCAGCCGGGTCATACCGCTCACCGCTGGCAGCAGCCACTGTTCCAGTGTGGCCAGCAGGCTCTCGTCATCCATCGCGGGCCACCCCTCATCGGGCAGCCAGTCGCAGGCGCAGCGCAGACGGGCCAGCAGTCCTTCGCTGCTCTCGTCCCAAGGCAGCACATGCAGCCCCTTGCGGCGAATGCCTTGCAGCAGGCAGCGCCCTTTCTGCTCGTCAGAGAGTTCGGTTAGCGGTCGCTGGCTCAGCACCAGCTCGCCGATCACCTGCTGGCGCTCGGCGCGCACCCGCTCTTCCCGCTCATCCCAGTCGAACCACTGCCGTTCGCTCACCAGCTCCGGCAGCAGGCGTACCAGTTCGTCCAGCTCGACCGGTTCGGCGATAAAGATGCGGCTGCCGCGATCATTCTGCCCCATCTCGATGGCAATCAGCGCCCCTTGTCCCTGACAGGGATGACCTTCTACCAGATCGCAGCTCACCCCACCACTGAGTTGATAGCGACTGCCGCTGCGCAGCTTGCCGATGCGATCCGGCCAGGAGAGGGCGCAGAGTAGCCCCAGCCACTGACCCTGCGCATTGGCAGGGCGGGCGCCAAGCCGCTCAAACCAGCGGGCCGCCCCCTGACGCAGGGCGTTTTGACGGCGGTGGAACAGCACAGAGAGGCGCTCCGATCCTCGCAGATCTTCTTCCTGCAACGCCACCAGATATGCGGCATCGGCGACAATCCCTGTCAGACCCTCGGACTCCAGCTCGCGGGCACGCAGCAGCATGAGGGCGAGACGAGGGTGGGTACCGAAGGCCGCCATGGCGCGGCCAGCGGGAGTGAGTTGTTGCTCACCCTCCGGCTTCATGGCACCAAGGGTCACCAGCAGCTGCTGGGCGCTGGCCACCGCAGCGGCGGGGGGCATATCTAGAAGCGGCAGATCTTCCACCTTTGCCCCCCACTGGGCGGCGTCCAGCAGCAGGCCGGTCAGCTCCTGAGTGAGGATATCTGGCGGGCTCTGCTCGGCGAGTCGCTCCTGCACCTCGCTGCTCCAGAGCCGGTAGCAGACGCCGGGGCCGAGACGGCCAGCACGGCCTGCCCGCTGGGTGGCGGAGGATTTGGCTATCTGGCGTGTCTCCAGTCGGGTGACACCGCTTTTCAGATCATAGGAGGCCCGTCGTTCCAGCCCGCTGTCGATAACGACAGAGACCCCTTCGATGGTGAGGGAGGTCTCCGCCACATTGGTGGTGAGTACCAGCTTACGGCGGCCCGCAGGCGCCGGTTCGATGGCCGCCTGCTGCGCCGCCATATCGAGGCGGCCGTAGAGGGGGGCGAGGGTCACGTCGTCCGGCAGTTTGTCTGCCAACCACTGCGCCAGCCGCTCGATCTCCCCCTGTCCCGGCAGAAAGACCAGCAGGCTGCCGCGGTGGGCGGACAGCGCTTCGAGTACCACGGCGCCGACCTGCGGCTCCAGCCACTGCTGGCGGTTGGCTGGGCGGTAGTGGTAGTCGATGGGGAAACCGCGCCCTTCCGAGCGAACCACAGGGGCATCCGGCAACAAGGTCTCGAGTGCCATACCATCAAGGGTTGCGGACATAATCAAAAGCTTGAGGTCATCGCGCAGCCCTTGCTGGCTCTCGATGGCGAAGGCCAGCGCGGTATCGGCGTGCAGACTGCGTTCGTGGAACTCATCGAAGATGACCAGCGAGACGCCGCCGAGCTCGGGATCCTGCTGCAACATTCGGGTCAGCACCCCTTCGGTGACGATCTCGAGCCGGGTCGCTGAGCTGGTGCGGCTCTCGCCACGTACCCGCAGGCCGATGCGCTCTCCCACCTTCTCCCCCAGTTGGCGCGCCAGAAAAGTGGCGATATTGCGCGCCGCGAGGCGCCTTGGCTCCAGCATGATGATGCGGCCAGGCAGCCGGTTCTGACGCACCAGCTCCAGCGGCAGCAGAGTCGATTTGCCCGCGCCGGGGGGCGCCTGCAGGATCACGCTGGTGTGGCGGTCGAGGGCGGCAAAGAGTTCGGGCAATACCGAAACGATGGGGAGCTGGGACAAAGCGATGAGCACCTTCTGTAGCAACCGGTAAAACGGCGCCTATTCTGCCACAGCCACCCGCGCCACCGTGAGTGGATGTGCGCAGATGGCCACTCGGGCGGGAGGCTGGCGAGACATGGCCGGATAGCTGCCATAGAATGGGCCCATCCAATGAGCGTGAAAAAGGCATTATCACCACATGGCCAAACTCTTCTTTGCCCTGCCCGTCAAGGAGCTCGCTCCCAAGCTCATCGCCTGGCGCGATCAGCTGCCCTGGCCCGGTCAGCCGGTGCCGCAAGCCAACCTCCACCTGACCCTGGCATTTCTGGGTGAGGCGGACGAGTTGACCACCCGCCGCCTGATCGCCGCCGTGGAGCGCCAGCACTGTCCGCCGCTCTCCATCAGCCTGGATGAGACCGGCTGGTTCAGCCGGGCCAAGGCAGCCTGGATTGGCCCGAAAGAGTGGCCCAACGAGCTGACCGTGCTGGCAAAGGCGCTGCGCCGCCACGGCGAGAAGTTGCGTCTTGGCAATGGCGAGCAGGGTTATCGCCCCCATGTCACCCTGTCGCGCAAGGCGGTCGAGGCGCCTACCATCCTGCCTGCCCCAAATTTTCTGCTGCAGGCCGATGAGTTCTGCCTCTATCAATCCATCTCGACCCCGGACGGGGTTCGCTACGAACCGCTTGCCTGCTGGCCGCTGCGTGCCCGGGTAAAAGAAGATGCGCGGAGGGCTAACCCGTGATTTTTGATCCCCCCCTGCAATCGGGCCAGCTGGTGGCCCGCTACAAGCGCTTTCTGACCGATGTGCAACTCGATAACGGCGAGGTCATTACTATCCACTGCGCCAATACCGGTGCCATGACCGGTTGTGCCGATCCGGGCACCCGGGTCTGGTACTCCACCTCCGATAACCCCAAGCGCAAGCTGCCCAACAGCTGGGAGATCGCCGAAAGCCCGGCGGGCCACTTTATCTGCGTCAACACGGCACGCGCCAATCAGATCGCCCGCGAGCTAATCGAGCAGGAGGCCATCGCTCCGCTGGCGGGTTACAGCCGGTTGCGCACCGAGGTGAAGTATGGCGAAGAGAACAGTCGCATCGATCTGTTGCTGGAAGATGATGAGAAGGGCAATTGTTACATCGAGGTAAAATCTGTCACCCTGCTCGACGAGCGGGAGGAGGCTGGCATGGGCTACTTCCCCGATGCGGTCACCGCCCGTGGTGCCAAGCATTTGCGCGAGTTGATGGCGATGAAAGCGGCGGGCCACAGGGCCGTGCTGCTCTTTATGGTGTTGCACTCCGGAATAAGCCGGATGCGCCCTGCAACCCATATAGATCCGCACTATAGTCTGCTAATTGAGCAGGCAATCGCGGCGGGGGTTGAAATTTTATGCTATCGGCCCCATGTTGGGGTGCAAGGCATGGTGGCTCAAGGATTTATCCCGTTTGAATCTGGTCACCTGTTACCCGAGGGGAGTGCATAAATATTGGAGTGGGTAACATTATTGGTACGGCTTGTTTGCTTACCCGTTACCCTTCTGCTATAGATGTCGCCCTCAATTTATGGATGGCACGGGTAGCGTGCTGAATTAGGAGACAGGGCATGCCAACAGGCGAAAACAGGAAATCTCTGGGCCCCCTGGCCATTGCGGGTGTCGCGCCTTACCAGGAAAAGCCGGGTGAGGAGTACATGAATGACCAACAAAAGGCGCATTTTCGCAAGATCCTGGGTGCCTGGCGCAACCAACTGATGCAGGAAGTTGATCGTACCGTCGACCATATGAAAGACGAGGCTGCCAACTTCCCGGATCCCGTGGATCGTGCCGCGCAAGAAGAAGAGTTCGCTCTTGAACTGCGTACCCGCGACCGTGAACGCAAGCTGATCAAGAAGATCGAGAAGACCTTGCAGCTGCTTGAAGACGATGATTTCGGTTACTGCGAACACTGCGGTATCGAGATCGGTATCCGTCGTCTGGAAGCCCGTCCGACTGCCGACCTCTGTGTCGATTGCAAGACGCTGGCCGAGATCAAGGAAAAACAGATGGCCGGTTGATCCCGACCCTCTGGTATATGAAAAAGGGAGCTCGCGGGCTCCCTTTTTTATTGAGCTTTTGGCGGTCGCGCCCCAGAATGCAGCCTCAATGAATCGCTTACCCGAATAGTCATGCCAGTGAATTCCCCATCCTCACCCCTTGTGCGCCCCTATGTCGGCCGCTTTGCCCCCTCACCCTCAGGCCCGCTTCATTTCGGTTCGCTGATCGCCGCCCTCGGCAGCTTTTTGCAGGCCAGAGCGCAGCAGGGGCGCTGGCTGGTGCGCATCGAAGATATCGATCCTCCGCGAGAGATGGCGGGGGCTGCGACCCTGATCCTCAAAACCCTTGAGGCATACGGTCTCGAGTGGGATGGGGAGGTGATGTTCCAGAGCGCGCGCCACGGCCGTTATGACGAGATCATTGACCAGCTCTATCGGGCGGGGGATCTCTACTGGTGCCGCTGCACCCGGCGAGAAATCATGGCCGCGGGCGGTCTCTACAGCGGCCACTGCCGCACCCTCGGGTTTGCGGCCGAAGGTTGCGCCGCCCGGCTGCGCCAGCACCATCCGGTCTACCACTTCGACGATCGTTTGCAGGGCCATATCGCGGTCCCGGCGGCGCTCGCCGAGGAGGATTTCATTATCCGCCGCCGCGACGGGCTCTACGCCTACAACCTGGCAGTGGTGGTGGATGATATGGACAGCGGCATCACCGAGATAGTGCGCGGCGCCGATCTGCTGGAGCCCACGGTGCGCCAGATTGCCCTCTACCAGACCCTGGGGGCGCCGGTGCCCGACTGGGTGCATTTGCCGCTGGCGGTGTTGGCAGATGGCAACAAGCTCTCCAAGCAGAACCATGCGCCGGCCCTCGCGCTTGATGAGGTGCGACCAGCCTTGTGGCAGGCGCTGCACTTCCTCGGCCAGTGTCCTCCCCCCGAGCTGATGGCAAGCAGGATCGACGAGATCATCGGGTGGGGCATCGCCAACTGGCGGCTCGATCGGGTGCCAGCCAGCCAGAAGATCCCGCTGGACATTGAGTAAAGAGAGCCGGTTTTCGTGTAACAGTACGCGAGCTATGTGCAGATTGACCGCTATTTTCGCTGACAGACGGTTTCATGCGGGATCAATTGTCAGCACGGTTTTTCATTTGGTTAGGCGTGAGCTATGCGCAAGTAGACCGCTATTTTTTGGCTCGGTTTGATTCAAATGAGCTGAAGTAGCCACATGGTTTTTCATTTGTGCAGGCGTGAGCTATGATAGGCCGCTATTTTTTGGCCTCCCGTCAATTTAGAAGTCATGAAGAGGTGTACCATTTTTTCCCAGATCGCAAACTTTTGCCGCAAGGTGCTCGGCAAGGAAGACGGCGAGCAGTCGGTGGAATCCCCCATTCCAGCCCGTGTCGCCGGTCAACGTCGTACCTTAAGCCGTGATCAGCACCCTATTTCGCGCAAAGAGATCAGCGAGAATGCACTCAAGGTGCTCTATCGCCTGAACAAAGGGGGCTACGAAGCCTACCTGGTCGGCGGCGGAGTCCGGGATCTGCTGCTCGGGAAGACGCCCAAGGATTTCGACATCGCAACCGATGCGACGCCGGAGCAGATCAAGGCGCTGTTCAGCAACTGCCGTCTGATTGGCCGTCGTTTCCGCCTGGCCCACATTGTCTTTGGTCGTGACGTGATCGAAGTGGCCACCTTCCGGGGTCACCACCATCAGGTCAATACCAGCAAACATGTGTCGGCCCAGTCTGATGAAGGCATGCTGCTGCGCGACAACGTCTACGGCACCATCGAAGAGGATGCCGAGCGCCGCGACTTTACCGTCAACGCCCTCTACTACAGCGCCAAAGATTTCACCCTGCACGATTTCGAAGGGGGTCTGGAAGATCTGGCCGAGCGCAAGCTTGAGCTGATCGGCGATCCCGAGACCCGTTATCGTGAAGATCCGGTGCGCATGCTGCGCGCCGTGCGCTTTGCCGCCAAGCTGGATATGACCATCAGTCCGCGTACCGCCGCCCCTATCAAGGAGCTGGCGCCACTGCTGCAAGACATCCCGGCTGCCCGCCTGTTTGAGGAGACCCTCAAGCTGTTCCTGGCTGGCGACGGTCTGGCGACCTACAAACTGCTGCGCGAGTATGGCCTGTTCCAACAGCTCTTCCCGCAAGTAGCTGCGCTGTTTACCCCGCACGGCAACTCGCCCTACGAGCAGTTTATCGAGCAGGCGCTGATCGATACCGACACCCGCGTTCGTGAAGATAAACGCGTCACCCCCGCATTCCTCTACGCCACCCTGCTGTGGGGCTGCGTCGAGGCCCGTGGTCGGGTGCTGGAGAACGAGAGCGGCCTGCCCTGGTATGACGCCTTCATGCTGGCGATCAACGAGGTGCTGGACAATCAGGTGCGGATCATCGCCGTTCCCCGCCGTTTCACCACAGATGTCCGCGATATCTGGGCACTGCAACAGCGGTTGACCCGTCGTCAGGGCAAGCACCCCGAGCGCGCCATGGAGCATCCCAAGTTCCGCGCGGCGTTCGACTTCCTGTTGCTGCGCAACCGGGTCGAGCGCGGTCTCGGCGAGCTGGCCAGCTGGTGGGAGCGCTATGTCGCCTCCAATCCGGATGTGCGCCCGCAACTGCAGCGTGAAGCGACCCGTCGCCCGGCCAGCGGTGAGCGCGGTGAGCCCCGCAGCCACGATGGCGAGAAGCGCAGCAGCAACAGCCGCAACCGTCGTCGCCCCCGTCGCCGCAAACCGAAAGTGGCCGAGTGACAACAGACGTGATGACCGAGGTCTTCATCGCCATTGGTTCCAACCTGTCTGACCCGCTGGGTCAGGCTCATCGCGCCGTTGCCGCGTTGGCAAGGTTGCCGGAATCTGTGCTGGTGGAGGCCTCGTCGTTTTACAGCAGCCGCCCCATGGGGCCTGCTGACCAACCGGACTACGTCAATGCCGTGGCCCGGCTCAATACCCGGCTCGCGCCCCTTGCGCTGCTGGATCAATTACAAAAAATCGAGCTGGAACAGGGACGTGTGCGCAAAGATGAGCGGTGGGGGCCGAGAACTCTGGATCTCGATCTGCTGCTCTATGGGGATCAGGTGATCAACCATGAGCGCCTGATCGTACCCCACTACGGCATGAAGGAGCGGGAGTTCGTGCTGCTGCCCCTTGCCGAAATTGCGCCTGCTCTGGTGCTGCCCTGCGGCACCCCGCTCGCCCGACTGGTTGCCCGCTGCCCGCACAATGATTTGGCCATCATTGCCCCGCGTGCAGACGTACAGGAGCCTCTATGAGCAAGATCACCACCGCCAGCCTGCTGAAGATGAAGCAGGACGGTCAAAAGTTCACCGCCATCACCGCCTATGATGCCACCTTTGCCAAGCTGTTCGACGACGAGGGGGCCCACGTGCTGCTCATCGGCGATTCGCTGGGCATGGTGCTGCAAGGGGGTCAGGATACCCTGGCGGTCAACATGGATGAGATGGTCTATCACACCCGTTGTGTGGCGCGCGGTGCCAGCAAGGCACTGGTGGTCGCCGACATGCCGTTCATGAGCTACGCCACCCCCGAGCAGACTTACCAGAACGCTGCCCGCCTGATGGCGGCCGGTGCCCGCATGGTGAAGATGGAAGGGGGCGACTGGCTGTGTGACTCCATCCGCCACCTCACCCGCAACGGGGTGCCGGTGTGCGGTCACCTCGGCCTCACTCCGCAATCCGTTCATGTCTTTGGCGGCTTCAAGGTGCAGGGGCGCGATGAGTTTCAAGCCCAAGAGATCTACCGTCAGGCCCTCGAATTGCAAGCGGCCGGTATCCAGCTGCTGGTGCTCGAGTGTGTGCCCACTGCGCTGGCCGAGCGCATCACCAAGGCGCTTCGCATCCCGGTGATCGGCATTGGTGCCGGCCCCGCGACCGATGGTCAGATTTTGGTGATGCACGATGCCTTTGGCGTCACCTCCGGCTATGTGCCCAAGTTCACCAAGAACTTCCTGGCCGAGACCGGCGATGTGCGTGCCGCCATCCGCCTCTATGTCCAGCAGGTGAGCGAGGGGAGCTTCCCCGGCCCGGAGCACTGCTTCAACTGATCCTGGCAGTTGCATGATGGGGGCTGCGGCCCCCGTCTCTGCTTCTCCGCCTCGCACAGTTAATCCGTATAGCTAATCCGTATCTTATTGATTCATCTAAAGGTGAACTGCTGATAGCCATGTTCGTGCTTCATCCCGCCCGAGCGCTACCGGTAGATGCAACCCGTCTCTCTTTTTGATTTATCGGAAGGTGAACTGCTGATGTTGGTCGTAAATAATCCCGTCGTTCTGCGTGAGCAGATCAGCCAATGGCGCCGTGAAGGGCGTGCCATCGCATTCGTGCCCACCATGGGCAATCTGCATCAGGGCCACCTGACGCTGGTGAAAGAGGCGCACAGCCATGCCGAGAAGGTGGTGGTCAGCATCTTCGTCAACCCGATGCAGTTCGACAAGGCCGAGGATCTTGCCAACTACCCGCGCACCTTGGAGCAGGATTGTGCTGCGCTGGAAGCGGCTGGCGTCGACATGGTATTCACCCCGACCCCGGAGATCATGTATCCGCAGGGGCTGGCGAGCCAGACCTTCGTCGAGGTGCCGGGTCTCTCCAATCTGCTGGAGGGGGCGCTGCGCCCGGGTCACTTCCGCGGGGTCAGCACTGTCGTCACCAAGCTGTTCAATCTGGTCCAGCCGGATGTGGCCTGCTTTGGCCAGAAGGATTACCAGCAGTTGGCGCTTATTCGCAAGATGGTGGCCGACATGGCGATGCCCATCGAGATTGTCGGCGTGCCGACCGTGCGGGCCGAAGACGGGCTGGCACTCTCTTCCCGCAACGGCTACCTGACTGCCGCCGAGCGGGCCATTGCTCCCGAGCTGGCGCGCACCATGAACTGGATCGCCGAGCAGATCGAAGCGGGTGACCACCACCTGCCCTCCTTGGTGGCGCAGGCCAGCCAACGCCTCGACAACGCCGGTTTTCGTACCGATGCCATCGACATCGTCGATGCCGCCACCCTCGAATCTGCCACTGACGAGAGCGCGCAGCTGGTGATCCTGATGGCTGCCTATCTGGGCAAGGCCCGCCTTATCGACAACCGCGTCGTCACCGTAAAGAAGTAATTCTCCCGATTGTCAGCGGACGCCTTCCCGGGCGTCCGCTGCTTTTTCACGCCTGCCATTTGGCGTTTTCCCTCGCGAATCTGCTCGCACCCGCTGTTTTCTCTCTCCACAATCGGCCCTGATGGCCGCTACAGGTGTTTATTTATGTTTACCTTGTTTGCTTCGTTGCTCTTCTGTCTGCTCTGTTTTGCCCTGACCCGGCTACCCGCTTCGGTGCCGCTCTCGCGCAAGGTGCTCGCCGGTCTGCTGCTGGGGGGGCTGTTTGGTCTCGCTCTGCAGCTGGGCTGGGGCGCCGATGATGCCGGCGTCCAGCAGACCCTGGAGTGGGTCAATATCATCGGCGGCGGCTATGTCAGCCTGCTCAAGGTGGTGATGATGCCGCTGGTGTTCACCTCCATCCTCTCCGCCATCAACAAGCTGGAGCAGGCCCAGTCCCTCGGCAAGATCAGCGCCGTGCTGATCGGCTCCATGCTGACCCTGGTGATGATCGCCGGTGTGGTAGGGATGAGCATTACCCACCTGAGCGGCCTTACCGCCACCGGGCTGTTGAGCCACGGCAGCGACGCGGCAGCCCTGCAACAGAGCATGAGCACCATCGACAGTGCCCAGACCCTGCCGGCTCTGCTGCTCTCGCTGGTGCCCACCAACTTTGCTGCTGATATGGCGGGTAGTCGCGGCCTCTCGGTGATCGGGGTGGTGATCTTCACCGTGCTGGCCGGGGTTGCCCTGCTGCAGCTGAAGGCGGAGCATCCAGAGGCCGGTGCTCGCGCCGCTGTGGCCATCGACACCCTGCAACTGTGGGTGATGAAGATGGTGCGGGTGGTGATAGCGCTCACCCCCTATGGCGTGATGGCGCTGATTGCCCGAGTGGTGGCCCACTATCCGCTGAGCGAGATCCTTAATCTGCTCGGCTTTATTCTGGTCTGCTATGTCGCCATTCTGGCGATGTTTGCGGTACACATGGTGATCCTGCTGCTGATCGGTCAGAACCCGCTGCACTACCTGCGGGAAGTATGGGGCGTGCTCACTTTCGCTTTTATCTCCCGCAGCAGTGCTGCCTCCATTCCGCTCAGTATCGAGACCCAGCAGCGCCTTGGCGTGCCCGCCAGCATCGCCAATTTCGCCGCCTCATTCGGTGCCAATCTGGGTCAGAACGGCTGCGCCGGCATCTACCCGGCCATGATGGTGGCGATGATTGCCCCCATGCTCGGCATTAATCCGTTCGATCCGCTGTTCCTGCTGACTCTGCTGCCGGTGATTGCGCTGGGTTCCATCGGGGTGGCTGGCGTCGGCGGTGGCGGCACCTTCGCCGCGCTGATCGTGCTCTCCACTCTCAACTTCCCCATCGCGCTGGTGGGGGTGATGATCGCCATCGAGCCGCTGGTGGATATGGGCCGTACCGCTCTCAACGTCAACGGCTCCATCATGGCGGCGATGATCACCAAGCGCCTGCTGGGCAAACAGCAGCTGGCCGAGACGCAGGTGCTGGAGCAGCAGGCCGCCAGCTAACCCCGAGCGTTACCTAATATGAAAGAAGCCCGCAGTTGCGGGCTTCTTTCATATCGGCTGTGTTGCCTTGTGGGCAAACGCGGTTATTCGGCAGAGACGGGGTAACCGGCTCCTTTCCAGGCGAAGATGCCGCCCGGCACCCGATAGACCTGTTGATAGCCCTGAATCACCGCCCAGGCGGCAGCGTTGTGGCTGCGGCCGCACTTGACGAAGCCGCAGTAGATCACCACGGGGCGGGCTTTGTCTTCACCCAGCAGCGCCTGGAACTGCTCCGGTGTACCGCTTCCCTCGACGATCTCGCTCCAGTTGTCGCCAGCTTTGGCCTCTTTCACAAAGACAAAGTTTTTGGCCCCCGGAATGTGCTCTTTCTTGTAGGAGTCCTCATAGGGCATGGTGTCGATGATCACCAGCTCCTCGCCCTTGTCCATCCGGGTTTTCAACTCGGCCACGGTCAGCAGCTGATAGCCCCCCTGCTGCGCCTCCTGTGCCAGCTGCACAGCCGATTGTTCCAGCTTCACCTCCTGCTCGAACTGGTTGTCGCCACAGCCCGCGAGGGCAAAGCTGGCGGCGATCAGCGAGGCCACCAGAGTGCGGGATCGCAATGTCATCATGTCACTACTCCTTTAGTACGGGAAAAACGGGAACGGGAAAAACGGGGCGGGAAGTTCGCAGCAGGGCGCCCGCAAGCGTCAGTAGCAGCAGATCCCGCACAATAGCTTCCGGCAACGAGCTGAGATCAGCCCTGCCAAGACAGCCGCAAGAGATGTCGAGCCCGATGGCAACGCCATAGCCCAACACCGGAATAAACAGGGTGAGCAACCCGATCACCAGCCACAATCCCCAGCGCCGGTTGGCGATGACTGCAAGCCCTGCGCAGAGCTCAAGGACAATCAGCCCCCAGGCGGCGAGTGGCAGCAACGGCGGCCAGAGCAGGCCAAAGGCGCCGATCTGCTCGATGAACAGGGCGGGGGAGGCCAGCTTGAACCCGGCGGAGGCGAGAAAGAATCCCCCCAGCGCCAGCCTGGCCAGCATGCGCAGATAAACAGCCATGGGATAGCTCTTTATCATCCATGACTCCGATTGCCAACCACAGGGCTTTGCTTTGCCATGGCTGGGCCATCGGCCTGGTAGCGGGCCAGCTCCTGATAGTCGCCGTCCGCTTCGCAGCGAAAGACGGCTGCGGTTTCGCCGCGCTGACACCAGTTCTGCCATTCATCTGGCGAGCAGTGGAGGCGAATGGCGAGGCCGCAGCCAGCGCTGAGCTGGCGCGGCACGTCGCAGACCCGAAACGACTGGCCGTGCAGCTCCAGCCGCTTGCGCAGCCTGACCGTACCGAGGGTGGAGTGGAACAGGTAGAGGAACTCTTCGTTCATGACTTGCCTCCCGCCATGGCGCGCGCGCCAAACAGCGCGGCCCCCAGCGCACCGGCAAATTGGGCGTCCGGGTGGGTGGCCACGTCGCAGCCCAACCCTTCGGCCAGATAGTGGCGGAAGGTGGCGCAGTGGCTGACGCCGCCGGTAAAGAGCACTGTCGGTCTGGCACCGAGGCGGCCGATAAAGTTGGCACTGCGCCGCGCCATAGAGCGGACGATGCCGGCCAGGATCGACTCGGCCGGAATGCCCGCCGAGCGCAGGCTGATCGCCTCCGATTCGGCAAACACGGTACACATGCTGCTGATGTCGTGGGGCTCTGCGCCCTCCAACAGCTCGTCGAGCTGCTCGACCCGGGCTCCCAGAGTGCGGGTGATCACCTCGAGAAAGCGGCCGGTGCCGGCGGCGCACTTGTCGTTCATCAGAAAGTCGGTGAGGTTGCCCTCGCTATCGAGCTGGATCACCTTGCTATCCTGACCGCCGATGTCGATGACGGTGTGTACCGACGGGCAGAGCAGGCGAGCCCCCAGCCCGTGGCAGGAGATCTCGGTAACCCGGCGATCGGCGAACGACGCCAGATCCCGGCCATAGCCGGTCAGGGTCAGGTGGGGGCGCACTGGCAAATCGGCCGAGAGCTCCTCCCAGCCTTGCTCGATGGCGGCCAGCGGACGAAAGGGGGTCGGCACCAGAAAACGGCGGACGATGCGCCCGCCATCCTCGTGGTCGAACAGGATCCCCTTGGTCGCGGTGGAGCCCGAGTCAATCCCGATGGAGAGTGACACGGCGCCTCCTTACAGCATTTCGATAAAGGCCGCCAGCCGGGTGGCCAGTTGCCCCTTGTCGGCGCTGGAGTAGTCGGTCTCGACCGCCATGTAGGGGATGCCGTGGCGTTCGCGCACATGGCGTTTGATGGCGAGCGACTCCACCGCATAGGTGTGGCAGGCTTGCAGGATCACATCGATCACCCCGTCTGCCTGATACTCCTCCACCATCTGGCTCAGCAGATTCATGCGCTGGTGGTTGGGGGAGATGCAGGAGCAGCCGATGGCCAGATACTTGTCGGTCAGGGCATCGAACGGATCACCCTGTTCGCTCACGCACTGCTCGGTCGCCTTGGCGCCGGTGCAGTTCTCGTAACCCACCACCCAGCCACCGTGCTCTTCAATAAGGCGTACCACCTTGTCGGCGGCGCCGCCGATGGGACAGCCGGTGATGAGGATACGCGGGCGGGCATCGAGTCGCTTGCCCTCGGCATACTCGGCCTTGATGCGGCGGGTCATCTCCTGCAGCTCGCTGATGAGCTGCTCCTTGTCGAAGCGGAAGGTGGCGCCATAGACCACCTTGAGGATGTCGGTGCCGCTCAGCGCCGGCGGGTTGAGCTGACCCAGCCGGTAGAAGTCGGCCAGTGCGCGGCGCTCGCGGTTCTTCAGCACGATGGCCTCTCGCAGCGCCTGCTCGCTGATGGGTTGGCCAAACTGCTGCTCCAACAGCTCCTTAAAGCGGACGATTTCGCTGCGCCACAGGGTGCGGGAGGCCTCGTCATCGGCACGGTTGGGCAACTGCATCACGTGCACCGGTTTGAACTCGGCCATGTACTCGTACATCTTCTTCTTGCCGTCGCAGGTGGTTTCACCCACCACCAGATCGGAGAAGTAGAAGTAGGGGCACTTGTCGGTCTTGCCGAACCCGTAGCTGCTTTTGATCAGCGGGCAGAGGTTGCGGGGCAGGTCTTTCTCGGCCTCCTCGATGGTCTCGTCGCTGGTGGAGCAGAGCGATACCACCACCGCGCCGGCGGCCATCGCCACCTCCTGCGGCATAAAGGTGCAGTAGGTGCCGACCAGGGGGATCTGTCGCTCCTTGAGTGCCATCACAGCCAGAAAGCCCTGACGACGGGCATCTGAAAAACTATCGAAAATGGCTGGCAACTCGGTGATAAGTGACATAGGCGATCCTGCCCTGATGAGAGAAATGAAGAGACGGACGAGCCATCCGTGACGGCACATCCAACCGCGAGAATTATACCTTTGGGGGTAATTCGAAAGTTGCGGTAGATCACAAGGTGTCAGGTAAATCCTTAATAACAGGCGGGTTATTGAGGCGGTCGCTAGTTGGTTGAAGTGGCAACATTTGGAGGGATATAAAAAACGGGCACCGCGAGGTGCCCGTTTTGGCTATCAGTGACGCAGGCCGGTGCCGCGCGAGATAAGCCACCATGCCAGACCGTAGAGAGCCACGATGAAGCCGGTGATGATGAGGTAGGCGGTGCCGAGCGGCACGTCGGAGATACCGAGGAAGCCGTAACGGAACGCGTTCACCATGTAGATGATGGGGTTCACCTGGGAGACCCCCTGCCAGAAGGGGGGCAGCAGGCTGATGGAGTAGAACACCCCGCCCAGATAGGTGAGCGGCGTCAGCACGAAGGTGGGGATGATGCTGATGTCGTCGAAGGTCTTGGCAAACACAGCGTTGATGAGGCCACCCAGTGAGAAGAGGATGGCGGTCAGCAGCACGGTGACGCAGACGCTGAACAGGTGGTGGATCTGCAGCGGCACGAAGAAGAGCGACACCAGGGTGACAATGAGGCCGACGCAGAGGCCGCGCGCCACGCCACCGCCCACGTAGCCGGCGATGATGACGTAGTTGGGCACTGGTGCCACCAGCAGCTCCTCCACGTTGCGCTGGAACTTGGCGCTGAAGAAGGAGGAGGCGACGTTAGAGTAGGAGTTGGTGATCACCGACATCATGATGAGGCCGGGCACGATGAACTCCATGTAGGTGAAGCCGCCCATGTCACCGATGCGCGAACCGATCAGGTTGCCGAAGATGACGAAGTAGAGGCTCATGGTGATGGCGGGCGGCACCAGGGTCTGGATCCAGATCCGGGTAAAGCGACTCACCTCTTTGGCCAGAATGCTCTTGAAGGCGATGTAGTAAGTGGTCAGGTTCATGCTTTTCTCCCCTCTTCGACCAGGGTGACAAACAGCTCTTCCAGCCGGTTGGCCTTGTTGCGCATGCTCAGCACCTGCACCTGCTGGTTCGACAGCTGCTCGAACAGGCTGTTGAGGGACTGGCTCTTGTCGAGATCCACTTCCAGGGTGCGCTCATCCGGCATGCGGCCGTTGAACTCCGGCAGGTTCGGCACGGCAGAACCAGGCGCCAGATCGAGCAGGAAGGTCTCGCGACCCAGCTTGCCCAGCAGGTTTTTCATGCTGGTGTTCTCGATCAGACGACCCTTGTCGATGATGCCGATGTTGCGGCACAGCATCTCGGCCTCTTCCAGATAGTGGGTGGTGAGGATGATGGTGACACCCTGCTCGTTGAGATCCTTGAGGAAGCTCCACATGGAGCGGCGGATCTCGATATCGACCCCGGCGGTCGGTTCATCGAGGATCAGCAGTTTGGGCTCGTGCATCAGGGCGCGGGCGATCATCAGACGGCGCTTCATGCCGCCGGAGAGGGTGCGGGCCGGCATGTCGCGCTTCTCCCACAGATCGAGCTGGCGCAGGTACTTTTCGGCGCGGATCTTGGCTTCCGCCTTGGGCACGCCGTAGAAACCCGCCTGATGGGTGACGATCTGGATCACCTTCTCGAACTGGCTGAAGTTGAACTCCTGCGGCACCAGTCCGAGCTGGGCCTTGGCCTGTTCCAGATCGCTGTCGATGTCGTAGCCAAACACCTTCACCTTGCCGGCGCTCTTGTTCACCAGCGAGCTGATGACGCCGATGGTGGTGGACTTGCCCGCGCCGTTCGGGCCGAGCAGGGCGAAGAAATCCCCCTGCCTGACGGTAAGATCGATGCCTTTAAGGGCTTCGACGCCCCCCTGATAGGTCTTTTTCAGGCCGCTGATTTCCAGTGCGTTCATTGCAACCTCTGTGATGGTTGAATCCGGCTCGATACAGAAAAGGCGGCCAAGGCCGCCTGCACAGAGTAAAGGGCACAAGGCCGCTTCACCCGTGATATTCCTGAACCTGGCTTATTCCTGAGGTACCACTTTGCCGATAAACGGCAGGTTGCGGTACTTCTGGGCGTAGTCGATGCCACAGCCGACCACGAATTCGTCCGGAATGGCGAAGCCAATCCAGTCGACCGGCACCTGCACTTCGCGGCGGGAGGGTTTGTCCAGCAGGGTGCAGATGGCCAGGGATTTTGGCTCGCGCAGGGAGAGGATCTCGCGCACCTTGTTGAGGGTGTAACCGGTGTCGATGATGTCTTCCACGATCACCACATCCTTGCCCTTGATGTCGTCGTCCAGGTCTTTGAGGATGCGGACGTCACGGGTGCTGTGCATGCCGGAGCCGTAGCTGGAGGCGGTCATGAAGTCCAGGGTGATGGGCAGCTGGCACTGGCGGCAGAGGTCGGCCAGGAAGATGCAGGAACCGCGCAGCAGCGCAATCATCACGACTTCGTCAGAACCCTGATAGCGGGCGGTGATCTCTTCACCCAATTTGGCGATCCGGGCGGCGACTTCAGCCTCGGAGATCATCACCTCGACGGTGTGTTTCATCACTTACTCCCATAAGGCCAAAGGGGATTTGGCCGTTCATGAATATCAAAACCGATGATTCTACCACTCATGTCGAAGGGTGCTAGAGATACGTGGTGCTTTTATCAGCTTATTTTAATTGATAGAGTTAGCAGGCACTCAGGCATGATTAGTTAAAATACTATAAACACCATAATCAATAACTATTAGATGATAAAAACTATGGAACCACGCGCAGAAATAAGACGTCGTACCCGGCTGTCGCCGGAAGCTCGTCGCTCCCAATTGATGGAATGTGCCATCGAGGTGTTCTCCCGCCGCGGTATCGGTCGTGCTGGCCACGCCGAAATTGCCGAGCAGGCCAAGGTCTCTGTTGCCACCGTCTTCAACTATTTCAACACTCGAGAGGAGTTGGTAGATGAGGTATTGGCCGAGATCGAACGTTTCGTGAACCAGATGTTGTCGCAGGCATACAGTGGCAATGGTTCAATGTTCGACAAGATCAAGCGCCATGTGAGCTTGTCTGTCGATGCGGCCTACGACCAGCCCGATTACGCAGGTATCTGGCTGGAGTGGAGTTCCTCGGTTCGGGAAGAGGTATGGCCCCGCTATACCCGGCTGCTCGATCAGTGCCTTGAGCTGATCGCCAGCGAGCTGCAAACCGCCATGGATGCAGGGGAGATCACCAGCGTGCTGTCGGCACAGGATCTGGCCCGCTCTTTGACCGGTTTTGGCTATGTGATGATGCAGATGATCAATCAACCCCAGCGCCCGGCGCGCGAAGAGGTGACTGATTTCCTGTTCAAGTACGTGACGGCACCTATTCAGGCTTGCTGATACGGCTTAACGAAAAAAGGCGCCCCTCATCAAGGGGCGCCTTTTTTTATCCGCTTTGTCTGGCCTGCTCAGCCGTGTCCATAGCCCCAGCGGTGGGTCAGCTCATGCTCGACACCCAGATGATCGAGGATGCGGGCGACCATAAAGTCCACCAGATCCGCAATGCTCTTTGGCTCATGGTAGAAGCCGGGCGCGGCGGGCATGATGGTCACCCCGAGCCGCGCCAGTTTCAGCATGTTCTCCAGATGGATCGCCGAGAAGGGGGTTTCGCGGGGCACCAGGATCAGCTGGCCGCGCTCCTTGATCACCACATCCGCCGCCCGTTCCAGCAGGTTGTCCGAGGTGCCGTTGGCAATGGCCGAGACGGTGCCCATGGAGCAGGGGCAGACCACCATCTGCTTGGGCGCGGCCGAACCGGAGGCGACCGGCGAGAACCACTCCTCCTTGCCGCAGGCCACGATCTGCCCATCGATGGCGCCATATTGGCGACAGAGATAAGCAGAGAGCTCTTTCGGCGAGCCGGGCCAATCCTGCTGCTGCTCGGTTTTGAGTACCACACGAGCCGCCGAGGAGGCGAGCAGATAGACCCGATAGTCCGCCTGCACCAGACACTGGAGCAGGCGCAGGGCGTAGGGGGCGCCGGAGGCGCCGGTCAGCGCCAGGGTGATCGCTTTGTTCATAGTTCGCCGTGGTAATCCTTGAGGCGGGCGATCAGCTTGTCATGAATGCCACCGAAGCCGCCGTTGCTCATGATCAGAATATGGTCGCCATCACGGCTCTCGGCCACCAGCCGGTTGATCAGGGTCTCCAGATCGTTGAACACCTTGGCCGGTCGGGTCATATGGGCAGTCACTTCGCCGAGATCCCAGCCGATGTTGGGAGGCTGGAAGAAGAATACCTCGTCAGCACCATCGAAGCAGCCGGCCAGCTCCTCCTTGTGTACCCCCAGTTTCATGGTGTTGGAGCGCGGCTCCAGCACTGCCAGGATACGGGCTTTGCCTACCTTGGCACGCAGACCGCCAAGGGTGGTTTCGATGGCGGTGGGGTGGTGGGCGAAGTCGTCATAAACGCTGATGCCAGCTACCTCGCCCTTGAGCTCCATCCGCCGTTTGGGGGATTTGAACTGGCAGAGGGCTGCAATACCGTGCTCCACCATGACACCGGCGTGGCGGGCAGCCGCGATAGCCATCAGGCCATTGTTGACGTTGTGTTCGCCGATGCACTCCCAGTGCACCTCGCCCTGCTTTTCGCCATCCAGCCACACCTCGAAAGCGGAGCCGTCATCGGCCAGCTTGACCGCTTTCCACTTGGCGTCGTCCTGACCGACCAGCTCCACTTCGCTCCAGCAGCCCATCTTGCGTACGGCGGTGAGGTTGTCATCCGTTTGCGGGAACAGCACCCGGCCGTTGCTCGGCACTGTGCGCATAAGGTGGTGGAACTGGCGCTGGATGGCGGCGAGATCCGGGAAGATATCGGCGTGGTCGAACTCCAGGTTGTTCATCACCAGGGTACGCGGGTGGTAGTGAACGAACTTGGAGCGCTTGTCGAAGAAGGCGCAGTCGTACTCGTCCGCTTCGATGACGAAGAAGGGGGCAGAGCCGAGACGGGCGGAGACCGGGAAGTTGCCCGGCACGCCGCCAATAAGGAAACCGGGCTCCAGTTTGGCGTACTCCAGCCCCCAGGCCAGCATGCTGGCGGTGGTGGTCTTGCCGTGGGTGCCGGCAACGGCCAGTACCCAGCGATCCTGCAGCACATGCTCCAGCAGCCACTGGGGGCCGGAGATGTAGGGCAGATTGCGGTCCAGCACATATTCAACACAGGGGTTGCCTCGGCTCATGGCGTTGCCGATCACCACCAGATCCGGCGCCGGATCGAGTTGGGAGGGGTCATAGCCTTCGGTCAGTTCGATGCCCTGTTGCTCGAGCTGGGTACTCATGGGGGGATAGACGTTGGCATCCGAACCGGTCACCCGATAACCAAGCTGTTTTGCCAACACCGCCAGACCACCCATAAAGGTGCCGCAGATCCCGAGAATGTGAATATGCATACCGCTTCCTTTCGCAGTAAAGGGAAGTGGGCATTCTAGGGGGTGTTGCGGTGGTGGCACAAGCCGCACTCATGGTGAGAGGCCCACAGATGACGCACTGGAGGCAGAAATATTGTCGCTGTCGCGGTGTGCGAGGCTGGAGTGGGTTGTTGGGCTTTATTTGAGGCTTGATTTTGTGTCGCACTTTCTTACAATTCTTCGGTTTTGTGACGCACCCTGCAGTTTTACGATATCGCCCTTTTCAAACGGAGAGTCCCCATGGGCAAGTTCCTGCTTTGCTATCTGGTCGGTGGTCTGGTGGCCATCAGTTGGGCTGCGCTGCCCGCTCATGGTCCCTGGGATCAGTGGGACCTCGCGATTTTTCATACCGTCAATGGCTGGCTCGGGCAGTCTGCGCTGTGGGCCGATCTGGTGGCCATCACTAATAACCGGCTGTTCGATCTGGCAGTACTGACCTGTATGGGGTTGATCCTGGCCCGCTGTTTCTTTGCCCGGGATTTGGCGGGGCGTCGCCAACTGGTGGCGATGGGCATTGTCATGCTGCTGAGTGCACTGGTGATCAACCAGCTTGGTCACCGATTGCCGGTGGAGCGGCCCAGCCCGACCCTGATGGTGCCCGATGCGCTGCGGGTGACCCAGCTAAGCGGTATTCCGACCAAGGACTCTTCGGGCGATAGTTTCCCGGGGGATCATGCCCTGTTCCTGATGATCTTCGCGGGTTACGCCTTGCGTTATCTGCCACGTTGGGCGGGTCTCACCGCATTGTTGATGGTGCCGCTCTTTTCCGCACCACGCATTCTGGCGGGCGCTCACTGGTTTACCGATGTCTACGTCGGCGCACTGGGGCTGGCCACCCTCTGCCTGCCCTGGTTGCTGCTGACCCCCCTGGCGGATCGGCTGATTGGACGCATCGTTCCCTATCTCGCGCCATTACCACTATTACGTAGTCAGACTCACTGATTGAGTGCCACAAAATAAAACGCCCCGATATCAAGATATCGGGGCGTTTTATTATCAGTCCGCTAGAGATCAGCTTTGATAGCCGTTCGGATTCTGGCTTTGCCAGCGCCAGGTATCGATCATCATCCGCTCCAGACCGCGCTCTGCCTGCCAACCCAGCTCGGCACGGGCCTTGTGCGGCTCGGCCCAGCACTCGGCGATGTCGCCCGGGCGACGGGGTTTGATCTGGTAGGGAATGGTGCGACCGCTGGCCACTTCAAATGCCTTGATCATCTCCAGCACCGAGTACCCCTGACCTGTGCCCAGGTTATAGGTAAAGACGCCGGTATCAGACTCGATGCGTGCCAGCGCTTTGAGGTGACCGATGGCGAGATCCACCACGTGGATGTAATCGCGCACACCGGTGCCATCCGGGGTCGGGTAGTCGTTGCCAAATACCCCCAGCTCCTTGAGCTTGCCGACACCCACCTGGCTGATATAGGGCAACAGGTTGTTGGGGATGCCGTTGGGATCTTCACCAATCAGGCCGCTCTCGTGGGCGCCTACCGGGTTGAAGTAACGCAGCAGTACGATGGCCCAGCGGGGATCGGATTTGGCGAGATCACGGAGGATCTCCTCCACCATCAGCTTGGAGCGACCATAGGGGTTGGTGGCGCTGGTGGGGAAATCTTCCCGCAGCGGTACCGAGGCGGGATCGCCATAGACGGTGGCCGAGGAGCTGAATACCAGCCGGAAAACCCCAGCCTTGGCCATCTCTTCGCACAGCACCAGAGTGCCGGTGATGTTGTTTTGGTAGTAGGTGAGCGGGATCTGGCTCGACTCCCCGACCGCCTTGAGACCGGCGAAGTGGATCACCGATTTGATCTGATGGTTGGCAAACAGCTGCTGCAGACAGGCTCTGTCCAGCACATCCCCTTCGACGAAGATGACCGGCTTGCCGGTGATCTGTTCGACCCGCTTGAGTGACTCCGGTGAAGAGTTGGAGAGGTTGTCCAGCACCACGACCTGCTGCCCCGCACCGAGCAGCTCAACCAGGGTGTGGGAGCCGATATAGCCGGCACCCCCTGTGACCAGTATTGTCATTTTTTATCCCGTGTTCTGGTGAAACTGGGGCAGAGTCTAGCGCCCCTGTCTAGTTGGGAAAAGGTTGGGATACCGATAACGCGTTCACCGCACCTCACAGAAGCCTTCACCACACCTCAATAATCGAGACTGATATCCCCTTTCGCAGTGCAGGAGCATGCCAGAGCAATGCCACTCTCCAGATCCTGAGCACTCAATGTCATCACGCTCTGGCGCTCGATGTCACCAGTGGTGGTGCAACGACAGCTGCCACATACTCCGGCGCGACAAGCAGCCATCATGGTTTCACCAGCAGCTTCCAGCGCAGCCAGCAGGGTCTGACCCGGCAGGATCTTCACCTTTTTGCCGCTCTTTTTCAGGGTCAGCCAGAAGTGGTCGCTGGTGGTGGTGGCGGGGTCTGTGGGGGGAAGGCCAAAGGACTCCTGATGCAGCTGATCCGGCGGCAATCCCAGCTCAGCCAGCATGGCGCTGACCGCCGCCATATAGGGGGCCGGGCCGCAGAGATAGACATGGCGTTTGCGCAGATCTGGGGCCAATTCGGCCAGCATGGCGGGGGTAAGTCGGCCAATCCAGGGGTGATCTGCAGGTGCCTCTTCCAGAATCAGGGCATGGCGTACACCGGCATGGGTCTCAGCCAGTGCAGCCAAGTCATCTGCGAAGATCACATCTGCTGGCGAGCGGGCGCTATGAATAAAGCGGATATCGGCATCCGGCCGTTTGGCGAGCTCGTCCCGCAACATGGCCCACATGGGGGTAATGCCGGAACCGGCACTGAGCAGCAGTGGCCGTTCGCAAGGCAAGGCAGTCAGGTTGAAGTCGCCGAACGGGCCATCCACCCGGATCTCGCCCCCCACTTGCAGGGTCTGGTGCATATGGCGAGAGACCCGTCCCACATCCTTGATAGTCACTTGCCAGCATTCATCCTGCGGGCTGGAGGAGAGGGTATAGGCGCGGCACTCCGGCTGGCCGTCAATCTCGGTATGCAGGGTGATGCACTGGCCAGCCAGCACGGGAGGGAGGCTGCCGGAAAGCGGCGCCAGCTGCCAGCTCACGACGTCGTGGGTGTTCTGTTGGCGGCCAATGCAGGTGAGCGTGAGAGAGGTCATCACAAGGCTCCTTAGGTTTGAAACGGTTCGAAAACGTCTGGTGAAAAAGCCGGATCCAGAAAAAAGGCGAGCCGGACGGCTCGCCAAACGCTTACAACATGAGGTGCCGATTAAGCCGCCAGGATCTCGGCCAAGTCAGCCTCGGCCGTGGTGGTCCCTTTCAGGCCAAACTGCTCCTCCAGCACCTTGAGCAGAGCCGGGGTGAGGAAGGCGGGGGCGGTCGGGCCGGTACGAATGTCTTTCACCCCGAGGGAGAGCAGGGTGAGCAGAATGACGATGGCTTTTTGCTCGAACCAGGAGAGCACCAGCGTCAGCGGCAGATCGTTGACCCCGCACTCGAACGCCTCGGAGAGCGCCAGTGCCAGCTGAATGGCGGAGTAGGCATCGTTGCACTGACCCACGTCCAGCAGGCGCGGAATGCCGCCGATGTCGCCAAAGTCGAGCTTGTTGAACTTGTACTTGCCGCAGCCCAGGGTGAGCAGCAGGCTGTCGCGCGGCGCGGCCTTGGCAAACTCGGTGAAATAGGCGCGCTCGGCCTTGTCGCCGTCACAGCCACCTACCAGGAAGAAGTGGCTGATCTCCCCGGCTTTTACCTTCTCAATCACCGCGGGCGCAGCCTGCATCAGGGCGTTGCGGGCAAAGCCGATGGTGATGAAGTGCTCGAGCTCAACGTGCTTGAAGCCTTCCAGCGCTTGGGCCTTGGCAATCACGGCGGAGAAATCATCCCCCTCCAGATGAGTGACGCCCGGCCAGCCAACAATGGAGCGGGTGAAGATGCGGTCACTGTAGTTGCCCACATTCGGGTCGATGATGCAGTTGGAGGTCATCACCACGGCGCCCGGGAAGTTGGCAAACTCCTTCTGCTGGTTCTGCCAGGCGGAACCGTAGTTGCCCACCAGATGGGGGTACTGCTTGAAGAAGGGGTAGGCCAGTGCGGGCAGCATCTCGCCGTGGGTGTAGACATGGATGCCGGTCCCCTTGGTCTGCTCCAGAATGAGCTTGAGATCCATCATGTCGTGGCCAGAGACCAGAATGCACTTGCCGGGGATGGGGGTGACTCTGACCTGGGTGGGTTCCGGATGGCCGAAGGCGCTGGTTTCACCGAGATCCAGCATCTCCATGATTTTGAAGTTGAGCTGACCGATCTCCATGGCGCAACTGAACAGCCGGCCCATTTCGCTCGGGTCTGTGCTGAGCCAGCTCATGATGCGGTGGAATTCGGCGGCCACCTCGTCACTCTGCTGAGCCAGCACCCGGGCGTGCTCCATATAGGCGGCGGCGCCCTTGAGGCCGTAAAGACAGAGCAGACGCAGCCCCATGATGTCCTCGTTCACCTCGCTCTTGCCCCGATTGGGGGCGGCTGGGGCAGCATGGGCAAGTTGTTCCAGCAGCTCGGCACCGGGCTCGAAATAAGCGGACTGTGGCAAATCGTTCACCTGCACCGCCATAGCGGTCAGACGATCGGCCAACTGCTGGCGATAAGCGATGGCCTGATTGACGTAGGCCACGATGCGATTCGAGTCGAAGTTGACGTTGGTGAGGGTGGCGAAGAAGGCCTTGGGCACGAAGGCATCGATCTCGCGGTCGATGATGCCCTGCTCGCGGGCGGCCAGCGCCCAGGCGCTGAGTCCCTGCAGGGTATAGATGAGCACATCTTGCAGATCCGAGGTTTCAGCCGTCTTGCCGCACATACCTTGTGCGTAGGCACAGCCGTTGCCAGCCGGGGTACGAATTGTCTGTTCACATTGCACACAAAACATCATGCCTCTCCTAATTGGACATTTCAGTTATTTGTTTTGTGGCGATTCTATTCCTACTGCTCAGAACTTAATAGGCATTCAATTTACCAATTCAGTTTTCATTGATGCAGATCAAAAACAAAAAAGCCGCCCAAACAGGGCGGCAAGCGGGTGGATAAAAGGAGAGACAACTCAGGTTTGCAACAGAACATAACAATCAGACGGATTGGGCCGTAGTCTGGTCAGGAGCTTTCGGCCCGGTACTTACTCAACCCAGCATACGTACGCTGTAGTCGGCTTGGTTCACTATCAGGCCAGATAAGCGCGCAGCATCCAGACCAGTTTTTCCTGCTGCTGCACATAGTCGGAGAGGATGGAGGCAGTGCCTTCATCACCGGCTTCGGCGGCCTGACCCAGAATACGGCGCTGGGCGACCAGCAGTTCGCGGAAGCTCTCCAGCAGGGATTCGACACAGGCGCGGCCATCGTGCAGCCCTTTTTGCTCCGGGATGGCAGAGACTTTCAGATAGTCGCTGAAGCTGTGCATTGGCACGCCATCCAGAGTCAGGATCCGCTCGGCCAGTGCATCGACTTTCAACAGCAGGTCGTTGTAAATCTCTTCAAATTTCAGGTGCAGTTCGAAGAACTGGTTGCCACGGATATTCCAGTGGAAGCCGCGCACGTTCATGTAGAGGATCTGGTAGCTGGCCAGCAATTTGTTCAACTCGGCTGCCAGGGCTTGTGATTGAGCAGTATCAAGACCAATCGGGCTTTTCATCATTCACCTCCAGATTTGGAAATCGGTTTGAAATTCTCTTTCGGAACGCAGTCAGAGTAACGCCTTGCAAAATGCAGGGACAATTGCTTGTGCCTAACTGTTTGATAGCTAAAGGCTATCAAACAGTGCGCAGCAACAGGGGCAATGGATGAGTATTAGGGGAAGTATTTTTCGAGCAGCGCCATCAGGATGGCCTGACACTCGCGGTCCGGTTTGCTATCGACCCTGCTGGCGCGAAAGTGGAGCTGAAAGGCGCCCATGACGGCGCGGCTCTGCTCATCCCACTGGCCAGTCTGGGGCAGGCCATAGCCATAGCGGGCCAGTTGCTGTTGCCACATGGCTGCATCCCAATCGGGCAAGGGGCTGGCCAGTAACTCGGCCACCCGACCTTCATCTGGCCAGGCGCCGACTCCGTACGTCAGATAGAGCTGGCGCCAGGGGAAGTGGGGGCCGGGATCCTGCTTGCGCTCGGGGGCGACATCGCTGTGGCCCAGCACCTGGGTCGGTGGAATCTGGTAGCGGGCGACCAGCTCCCGGCTGAGGGCGCCGACGGCAGCAATCTGCTGCGGGGTATAGGGTTGCCAGCGGCGAGCATGGGGTGCCAGCGGCTCATCTTCTGCTGGATAGCCGAGGTTGACGATCTCGATGCCAAGGGAGCTGGCATTGAGCCCGGCATATTGGTGCCAGCGGCTGCGTCCCGCATGCCAGGCGCGCGCGCTGTCCGGCACCAGCTGATAGACCGGTAGCGGGGTCTCGTGGCTGTCGCGGGGGATCAGGTAGTGGGCGCTCACCTTGTGCTCCGGCTCGGTCAGCAGGCGCAAGGAGTTGGCATCGTCTTCGTCGGTGTAGTGGAGGATCAAAAAGGCGATCCGCTCGTTCAGGTTGGCGCTCTGATAGCGGGTCGAGAGCCGGTACTCGGATGGGGTACAACCACCCAGCAGCAGAACCAGTGGCAGAAAAAAGAGGGGAAGAAGACAGCGCCAGCGCCATCCCCCTGCGACAGCCAGTCTGCTGAACGTGGGAGGAGTGAGTCGCTGGCACATGTCGAAGGCCCTGTCTGGTCAGTCGCGCGGCTGGTTAGCCGCGGTATTTGGCCGTGAGACCGATCAGGAAGTTGCGCAGGATCTGATCCCCGCAATCCTGATAGTGCTTGTGATCCTTGGAGCGGAACAGGGCACTGAGCTCGGACTTGGAGAGGTTGAAGTCGGCGAGCTTGAGGGTGCCGAGCATATCCTCTTCCTTGAAGTTGAGACCGATGCGCAGCTTGCGCAGGATCATATTGTTGTTGATCCGGTTCGGGATCACCTGGGCCGGTGCATCTTCCCGCCCGCCGCGGCGCGCGATGATGAAACCGTCGAGGAACTGGCTCAGGGCCGAGTCGGGACAGGCAACATAGCCTGCCTCTTGCTCTTCACCTTCCGCCGCCTCTTTCATCAACCAGCTGTGCAGTTGGGCGTGAGTGACCGTCAGGTTGCCCTTGGCAAACATCTCGACCATCTGGTCGTTGCTGATGGTGAGGGCGTAGCGCAGACGGCGCAGAATATCGTTGTTGGTCATGCTGACTCCTGTGTAAACGGCGCAACTTTACCATCTGGCGGCCCTCGCGTCAGAAAAAGCGGGGGCCGATACAGTTCAGGTCAAGCTCATCAAGCCTTGCCGAGATAGCGGGGCGCCTCCTGGCGCACCAGTTCCAGCGCATCTTGCAGCTCCAGCAGCTCGGGTTCCAGCTCGCTGACCGGCACGCCGTCACGCAGCTGTTGCTCCAGCTGGGAGAGCAGCCGTTGCAGCCCCGGCACCCCGGAATAGGCACAGCCGCCGTTGAGGCGATGGAGCTGGGCCAGCACCTCGCTATCTTCAATTTCGCCCGCCAACGCGCTATCCAGCACAGGTTCCACCTCCTCGAAACTGGCCAGCAGCATGGTCAGCATCTCTCTGGCGAGATGCTCTTTCCCCGCCGCCTGCCGCACCGCAAGTGCCCAGTCGATCTGTTGGGCACCATTATTCTGGTGACGGCGATGGGCAAAGTCGGTGATGAGCTGGGCCAGCATGCTCTCGTCGATGGGCTTGGCCAGATAGTCGTCCATCCCCTGCCGGATCAGCCGTTCCCGTTCTCCGGGGATGGCGTGGGCGGTCACCGCCACGATCGGGGTGGTGGTGTTGAGGGACTGGTTGCGGATCGCCTGGGTGGCGCTGATGCCATCCATGATCGGCATCTGGATATCCATGAAGATGATGTCGAACGGCTGGCTCTGTGCCTGTTTGACCGCCTCCTTGCCGTTTTTGCACACCACCACCTGACTCACCATCTCCTTGAGCATGGCGGCGATCAACTTGAGGTTGGCGGCGTTGTCATCCACCGCCAGCACCTTGATTGGCTGCAACTGGCGCGGCGCAGGTTGCGCAGGCAGCTTCTGGCGGCTCGATTCCGGCGAGAGCAGGGCGTGCAGCAGCTTGCGGTGGTTGACCGGTTTGGAGAGACAGTGCTGGGCACCATGGGCCAGCATAGCTTCATAGAGCGCCGGCTCGTGGCTGCTGAGCAGCACTATGGTGTTCTGCTGCTGGCCGTTCAGTTTGTCGAGACGGCCGAGCACTTGCTGCGGCGTATGCAGGGTGCTGCTGCCGATGATCACCATCTCCTGCTCGCTCATCTCGGGCCAGGGATCATCGCTGGTCAGTGGGTGCACATCGAGGCGCCACTCCGCCAGCAGGGCGAGCAGAGAGGCTTGCGCGAAGGGATCCGGTTCCAGCAGCCAGAGCCGTTTGCCACGGATCCGATCCAGCGGCAATTGATCGGTCTGGGGCAGGGGGGAGACCTCTACATCCAGACTGAAGGAGAAGATGGAGCCCTTGCCAAGCTCCGATTCAAAGCGGATCTGGCCGCCCATCTGCTGCACCAGCTTCTGGGTAATGACAAGGCCTAAACCCGTGCCGCCATAACGGCGGGAGATGGAGGAGTCGGCCTGATTGAAGGCCTGGAACAGCTGATGTTGCTGCTCCTGGGAGATACCGATGCCGGTATCGCGGATCTGGACGTTGAGCCTCACCTTGTGGTTGCCACTGCCGGTCTGCTCGATATGGACATCCACGTTGCCCTGCTCGGTGAACTTGATGGCGTTGCCGGTGAGGTTGGTCAGCACCTGTTGCAGACGCATGGGGTCGCCGGTGAGGTAGTCCGGCACATCGGCATCCACCCGCAAGGAGAGCTCCAGCTGCTTGTCGTGGGCGCTGGGGCCGAGCAGGTGCATGGTCTCGTTGAGGGTGTCGCGCAGGCTGAACGGGATATGCTCCAGCTGCAGCTTGCCCGCTTCCAGCTTCGAGAAGTCGAGGATGTCGTTGATGATGCCAAGCAGGTTGCGCGCCGACTTCTCGATGGTCTGCATGTAGTCGGTCTGGCTCGGGGTCAGGCTGGTTTTCAGCAACTGGCGGGTAAAACCGATGACCCCGTTGAGCGGGGTACGCAATTCGTGGGACATGTTGGCCAGAAACTCCGACTTGACCCGCGCGGCCTCTTGCGCCCGCTTCTTGGCCATGTCGAGTTCGACGTTCTGGATCTCGATCTGCTCCAGGGTTTCGCGCAGGTCAGAGGTTGCCTGATCGATATTCTGCTGCATCTCTTCGTGATATTCGGAGAGCGCCTTGGCCATGGCGTTGATGCCGTTTTTCAGCATATCCAGCTCGCCGGTGAGCTGGCCGCTGACCCGGGTATCGAGCCGCCCCTCCCGGATCTTGTGCACCGCCTGCACCATGTTGGTGATGGGCTGGGTCACGCTCTTGACCAGCCGGAAACCAAACAGGGTACTGAATGCGACCCCGATGAGCACCATGATCACCGCAAAGAAGGTATCGCGGTACTGCAGCAGCATGGCCCGATCGGTCGCCATCTGCATCGAGATGTAGCCGATCATCGGCGGCTCTACATCGCTGGGCAGCGGGAAGCCATCCAGACTGGTTTCAGCCTGGATCGGGGTGCGCAAAATGATGTCGTCCCCCTGAAACGTCACGCTGGTCAGATCCGGAATGGGCTCGCCATCGGGCAGCCTGAGTCGGGTGAAATCCCGGTGATAGTTCGAGGTAACGAACAGCTGGTTGTCCTGGGTGAAGACAGCGATGGACTTGATGAAGGGGGAGTTCTTGCGATGGGTCAGGCCAATCAGCCGCTTGAGGGATTCTCGGCTGTGCTGGGTCATCCCGTATTCACTGGCGATCGCCAGCGGTTCGATAATGTTGATCCCCTGATCAATGAGATTGTTTTCCAGCTGCTGGTAGCGGTGGAAGGTGAAGTAACCGGCCATCAGGCCACCGATGATCAGGGTTGGCAGGATGGTGAAGGCGAGAACGCGTGCTCTCAGGCCATATTTGGTCATACGAACAGGCCACCAGTGAACAGGGTTGGCGATAGGGTTGATGGCAATACACGGGCTCTGTGGCCGTATTTGGTCATACTATTATTCTTGTGGGACAATACCCGGCAGCAGATTCCACAATCATGACATAGCCACCTATAGGCACCAAGTTTTATGGCCCAGTTTTTCAAGCCCCAAAAGAAGTCCACCCAGCTCCAACGCATTGAATTTACGATAGACACCCTCGATCACCACTGCGTCGGTATCGGTCGCCATCAGGGCAAGGCGATCTTCGTCGAAGGGGCTCTGCCCGGCGAGACCGTCAAGGCACGCATCACCGAAGAGAAAAAGCAGTATGGTCACGCCGCCTTGCAGCAGGTGGTGACCCCGGCGGCCAACCGTATCGCCCCCTTCTGCAGCCACTATCGCGAGTGCGGCGGTTGCAGTGCCCAGCACATGTCGGTTGCCGATCAGCAAGCCGCCAAGGCGGCGGGACTGGTCAGCCTGTTCGAGCGGTTGGGCAACATCAAGGCGCCGGCGCTGGAGCCGGTACTGACCGGTGAAGATCGCGCCTACCGCCGGGTCTGTCGTCTGGCCATCAAATTTGACAAGAATGGTCGCTGCACCCGGGTCGGTTTCCGCCGCCGCAACAGCAACGATCTGGTGGAGATCGACAGTTGCCCGGTGCTGGCCGAACCGCTCTCTGCGCTGATTGCCCCGCTGCGTGAATGCCTCAATCGCCTCAAGAGCCAGCGCGAGCTGGGCCATGCGGAGCTTATCCAGGCCGAGCAGGGGATCATGATGCTGCTGCGCCACATCGGCCGCCCCAATGAGGCGGATCGCGCCCTGCTGGTGGCGTTTGCAAAAGCGCAGGGGATCGACCTCTATCTGCAAGCGGCCGATGATCGCATCGAAGCGCTGCAGCAACAATTTTCCCCATCCTATTCGCTGGATGGCCTGTCTCTTGCATTTGCTCCGGGTGACTTCATTCAGGTCAACGGCCCCATCAACCAGAGCATGGTTGAGCAGGCGCTGACATGGCTCGGGGCGAGCAAGGATGACAAGGTGCTCGATCTCTTCTGCGGTATCGGCAACTTCACCCTGCCGCTGGCCCGTCAGGCTCGCGAAGTGGTGGGTGTGGAAGGTGAACTGGCCATGGTGCAGCGGGCCGAAGAGAACGCCCGTCGCAACGGCATCAGCAATGCCCGTTTCTACAAAGCCGACCTGAGCGATGACATCGTCGGCATGTCCTGGGCGCGGGAAGGGTTTGATCTGGTGCTGCTGGATCCGGCTCGCCCCGGCGCGTTGGAAGTGATGGGACACGTCGTGAAACTTTCACCCAAGCGGGTGGTCTACGTCTCCTGTAACCCGGTCACCCTGGCACGGGACAGTCAGGTGCTGGTGAAAGGGGGTTACCGTCTGGTGCGCCTCGGCATGCTCGACATGTTCCCTCACACCGGTCATCTGGAGTCCATGGCGCTGTTTGAACGGGAGTAAATGACTCATCAGTTCGGCGATGCCGGATAGGTCATCCGGCATGTTCGTTACTCTTTGAGCAGGTGTGTATATGAAGTAATCCTGCTCATCAGTACGGCGATGCGGATATGTAATCTGGCATGTTTGCGGCTGTTTGAGCTGGTGTGTATATGAAGTAATCCTGCTCATCGGTACGGCGATGCGGATATGTAATCTGGCATGTCTGCGTCTGTTTGAGCTGGTGTGTATTTGAAGTAATCCTGCTCATCAGTTCGGCGATGCGGATGTGTAATCTGGCGTGTCTGCGGCTGTTTGAGCTGGTGTGGTATATGAAGTAATCCTGCTCATCAGTACGGCGATGCGGATATGTAATCTGGCATGTCTGCGTCTGTTTGAGCTGATGTGATTGGGGTAATCTAGACCCTCGTCGTTCGGCAGGGCCTGTTGGTGCGCTCTATTGTCTTTCTGGACAATATGCCTTGAAAAGTGCGCTGGATATCCCCATTTGAGGCAATCTCATGAGGGGGGAAAGTGACAGCTTTCGGCCCGATAATTTAAAGGATTGATACCATGGTTGCGGTTCGCGATATTCATTTGAAAGACAACTTCACCCTGGAAGAGTGGGTCAGCTCGCTCTCCTTGAGTGACAGTGAAAAGGATCAGCTGCGAACCGTCTACCAGTATTGTCTGACGCTCGGTGACGAGGCGCTGACCAGCAAGCTGCTGGTGCGCGGCATCGAAATGGTGGGCATCCTGCAGATGCTCAGCATGGATATCGGTACCCTAAAAGCGGCCATCATTTACCCCTTCGTCGAAGCCGGTCTCATCAGCCAGGAGCGGATGGACGAGGACTTCGGCTCCAAGATCGCCAAGCTGGTGGAAGGGGTGCTGGAGATGGAGGCCATCCGCTCCCTGCAGACCCTCCATCGCAGCGAAACCTCGCCGGAGCAGGTCGACAACGTGCGTCGCATGTTGCTTGCCATGGTCGAGGATGTGCGCGCCGTGGTGATCAAACTGGCGGAGCGGATCGCTTGCCTGCGGGAAGCGAAGACGGCAGATGAAGAGACCCGGGTGCTGATGGCCCAGGAGATCACCAATATCTATGCGCCGCTCGCCAATCGTCTGGGCATCGGCCAGCTCAAGTGGGAGCTGGAAGATCTCGCCTTCCGTTACCTGCACCCGGATACCTACAAACAGATCGCCAAGCAGCTCGACGAGAAGCGGCTCGACCGCGAGCGCTACATCCGCGAGTTTGTGCAATCCCTGCGTAATGGGTTGAAAGAGGCGGGAGTTGACGCCGAGGTGTACGGTCGGCCGAAACATATCTACAGCATCTGGCGCAAGATGCAGAAGAAGCACCTCGAATTCAACGAGTTGTTCGATGTGCGCGCGGTGCGGGTAGTGACCAAGCGGCTGCAGGATTGCTATGCGGCGCTCGGTATCGTCCATACCCAGTTCCACCACATTCCTCGCGAGTTTGACGACTATGTCGCCAACCCCAAACCCAACGGCTATCAGTCGATCCACACCGTAGTGGTGGGGCCGGAGGGCAAGACCGTCGAGATCCAGATCCGTACCGACCAGATGCATCAGGATGCCGAGCTCGGCGTCGCGGCGCACTGGCGTTACAAGGAAGGCGCGCAGGCTGGCGGCAAGGCCAACACCTTCGAAGACAAGATCGAGTGGCTGCGCAAGCTGCTCGCCTGGCAGGAAGATCTCTCCGAGAGCGGCTCTCTGCTGGAAGATCTGCGCAGTCAGGTGTTCGAGGACAGAGTCTACGTCTTCACCCCGAAAGGGGATGTGATCGACCTGCCGGCGGGCGCCACCCCGCTCGATTTTGCCTATCACGTCCACAGCATGATTGGTCACCGTTGCATCGGCGCCAAGATTGACGGCCGCATCGTGCCGTTTACCTACGCGCTGCAGACCGGCGATCAGGTGGAGGTGATCACCCAGAAGGAACCGAACCCGAGCCGTGACTGGATGAACCCCAACGCCGGCTTCCTGCGCTCCAGCCGGGCGCGGGCCAAGGTGGCGACCTGGTTCAGAAAACTGGATCGGGACAAGAATATCGTGGCCGGTCGCGAGCTGTTCGAGAAGGAGCTGGATCGCCACAATCTCAGCATGTCCAAGATCGACAAGGGCAACATGCTGCGCCGCTTCAATCTGGAGAGCACCGACGATCTGCTGGCCGGTATCGGCAGCGGCGATATCCGCATCAATCAGGTGCTCAACTATCTCGACACCTGCTACAACAAGCCGACGGCGGAAGAGGAAGATCGCCGCCTGCTGGAGAAGCTGGAGCAGAAGGCCAATGCGCCGATGCGCCACAAGCCCAAGGATCACATAGTGGTGGAAGGGGTCGGCAACCTGATGACCCATATTGCCCGCTGCTGCCAACCCATTCCGGGGGACTCCATTCAGGGCTTCATCACCATGGGGCGCGGGGTGTCCATCCACCGGGAAGATTGCGAGCAGCTCAAGGAGCTGTCACGGCGCAACCCGGAGCGGCTGATCGATGCGGTATGGGGGGAGAACTACTCCGGCGGCTATGGCCTCACCATCCGGATCATCTCCAACGATCGCTCCGGCCTGCTGCGCGATATCACCACAGTGCTGGCCAACGAGAAGATCAATGTGATGGGGGTGCGCTCACGCTCCAACGTGCGCGAGCAGACCGCCGAGATCGACATGGAGCTGGAGATTTACAACATCAACGCCTTCAACCGGGCGTTGGCCAAGCTCAGTCAGCTTAACGATGTGATCAGCGCCAAGCGGCTTTGATATCGAACCGACCGGCCCCAGTGGCCGGTCTGTATTTATGACCCTTTTTGAACAAATCGAAAGCGAATATCCCATGTCCCAACGTTACGATCTGCCCCAACTGCTCGACATCATGGCTCGCCTGCGCGATCCGCAAAACGGCTGCCCCTGGGATCTGAAACAGGACTTCCAGACCATAGTGCCGCATACCCTGGAAGAGGCCTACGAGGTGGCCGATGCCATCGAGACCGAGGATTGGCAGGGGCTGAAAGGGGAGTTGGGCGACCTGCTGTTTCAGGTGGTGTTTTACGCCCAGCTGGGTAAAGAGCGGGGCTTGTTCGACTTCGCCGATATCGTCGACACGGTGAGTGAAAAGCTCATTCGCCGTCACCCCCATGTTTTCTCGGATGCAGATCTCTCCAACGAGCAGGCGGTAAAAGCGAACTGGGAAGCGGAAAAGGCCAAAGAGCGGGCGGCCCTCGACAAAGAGAGTGTGCTGGACGATATCCCGCAGGCGCTGCCTGCCTTGACTCGCGCCGCCAAAATCCAGAAACGCTGCGCCACCGTCGGCTTTGACTGGAAGACGCTGGGGCCTGTGGTGGACAAGATCCACGAAGAGATCGACGAGGTGATGGAAGAGGTGCTGATGGTCGATGTGGACGAGGCGCGGGTGAGCGATGAGCTTGGTGACCTGCTGTTTGCCACCGTCAATCTGGTGCGTCATCTGGGCAAGGATCCGGAGCAGGTGCTGCGCGGCGCCAATGCCAAGTTCGAACGTCGTTTTCGTCAGGTTGAGCAGATAATCGCCGCAGAAGGCTTGAAAATGACCGATTGCACCCTCGAAAAGCTCGATGCCGCCTGGGATAAGGCGAAGGAAACCGAGCAAAGTTGATTTGGCGCAAGATGGGGGGGCGGTGAGCCTGATAGATTTTTGCTCATTGTTTGGGAGAGGGGGTTTTGGTATACTGTTTCCCCGTCCTGCTTCATCCCCGAAGCACCCCTTAAAATTCCCTAAACTTCTTTCAGGTTCAGCATGACGACCAAATATATTTTTGTTACTGGTGGCGTTGTTTCATCCCTCGGCAAAGGCATTGCCGCAGCTTCTCTGGCAGCCATTCTGGAAGCCCGTGGTCTGGATGTGACCATCATGAAACTGGACCCGTACATCAACGTGGATCCGGGCACCATGAGCCCGACCCAGCATGGTGAAGTGTTCGTAACCGAGGACGGGGCCGAAACCGATCTGGATTTGGGCCACTACGAGCGTTTCATCCGCACCAAGATGACCCGTCGCAACAACTTTACCACTGGCCGTATCTACGCCGACGTACTGCGTAAAGAGCGTCGTGGTGACTATCTGGGCGCCACCATTCAGGTTATCCCGCACATCACCAACGCCATCAAAGAGCGGGTGATTGCCGGTGCCGAAGGCCATCAGGTTGCCATCGTCGAAGTGGGCGGTACCGTAGGTGACATCGAGTCCCTGCCGTTCCTCGAAGCCATTCGTCAGCTGGCTGCCGAAGTGGGCCGCAACAACGCCATGTTCATGCACCTGACGCTGGTTCCTTACCTGGCTGCTGCCGGTGAAGTGAAGACCAAGCCGACCCAGCACTCCGTTAAAGAGCTGCTCTCCATCGGTATCCAGCCGGATGTGCTGATCTGCCGCTCCGACCGTGCCATTCCGGCCAACGAGCGCGCCAAGATCGCCCTGTTCTGCAACGTGCCCGAGCGCGCCGTCATCTCCATGAAAGACGTCGACTCCATCTACAAGATCCCGGCACTGCTGAAATCCCAGAATCTGGACTCCTACTTCACCGAGCGTTTCGGTCTGGAGTGCAAAGAAGCTGACTTGTCCGAGTGGGAACAGGTTATCTATGAAGAGGCCAACCCGACTGGTGAAGTAACCATCGGTATGGTCGGCAAGTACGTCTCCCTGCCGGACGCTTACAAGTCCGTCAACGAGGCGCTCAAGCACGGTGGTCTCAAGACCCGTCACTCCGTCAACATCAAGTACATCGACTCTCAGGATATCGAGACCCGTGGCGCCGAGCTGCTGGAAGGTCTGGACGCGATCCTGGTGCCGGGTGGCTTCGGTGAGCGTGGTGTGGAAGGCAAAATTCTGGCTGCCCAGTATGCCCGCGAGAACAAGATCCCCTACCTGGGTATCTGCCTCGGCATGCAGGTTGCCATGATCGAATTCGCTCGCAACGTAGCGGGTATGGAAGGGGCTCACTCCTCCGAATTCAAGAAAGATTGCGCGTATCCGGTCGTCGGCCTCATCACCGAGTGGGTGGATGAAGAGGGCAACGTCGAGACCCGTACCGAGAAGTCTGATCTGGGCGGTACCATGCGTCTGGGTTCCCAGCTCTGCCACCTGGTCGAAGATTCCAAAGTGCGTCAGATGTACGGCAGCCCGACCATTTACGAGCGTCACCGTCACCGTTACGAAGTAAACAACAAGCTGCTGCCGCAGATTGAAGCGGCAGGTCTGAAAGTGACCGGTCTCTCCGCTGACAAGAAGTTGGTGGAAATCATCGAGATCCCGGATCACCCCTGGTTCGTGGCTGCGCAGTTCCACCCGGAGTTCACCTCTACTCCTCGTGATGGCCACGCTCTGTTCGCCGGTTTTGTGAAGGCGGCAGGCGAGTATCAGAAGCGTAATTTGAAGTAATTGAAAATAAATGCGGTTGGGGCACTGTGCCACAGCCGCTTTTTTTGGCATATTTTTGTTGTTTTTTTACGAAACCTGAGGAAATACACATGTCCAAGATCGTTAAAGTGATCGGTCGTGAAATCATCGACTCCCGTGGTAACCCGACCGTTGAGGCCGAAGTTCACCTGGAAGGTGGTTTTGTTGGTATGGCAGCCGCTCCGTCTGGCGCGTCCACCGGTTCCCGCGAAGCGCTGGAACTGCGTGACGGCGACAAGGGCCGTTTCCTGGGTAAAGGTGTGCTGAAAGCCATCGAAGCCGTAAACGGCCCGATCGCTCAAGCTCTGCTGGGTAAAGATGCCAAGGACCAGGCCACTGTCGACCAGATCATGATCGACCTCGACGGTACCGAGAACAAATCCAAGTTCGGCGCCAACGCCATCCTGGCTGTTTCCCTGGCTAACGCCAAAGCTGCCGCTGCTGCCAAAGGCATGCCGCTGTACGCCCACATCGCCGAGCTGAACGGCACCCCGGGTGTTTACTCCATGCCGCTGCCGATGATGAACATCATCAACGGTGGTGAGCACGCCGACAACAACGTCGACATCCAGGAGTTCATGATCCAGCCGGTTGGCGCCAAGACCCTGAAAGAAGCCGTTCGCATGGGCGCAGAAGTGTTCCACAACCTGGCCAAAGTGCTGAAGTCCAAGGGCTACAACACTGCAGTTGGTGACGAAGGTGGTTTCGCTCCGAACCTGAAATCCAACGCCGAAGCGCTGGAAGTTATCGCTGAAGCCGTTGCCGCTGCCGGTTACAAACTGGGCACCGACATCACCCTGGCTATGGACTGCGCTGCTTCCGAGTTCTACGACGCAGAGAAGAAAGAGTACAACCTGAAAGGCGAAGGCCGTGTCTTCACCTCCAACGGTTTCTCCGACTTCCTGGCTGACCTGACCACCAAGTTCCCGATCGTCTCCATCGAAGATGGCCTGGACGAATCTGACTGGGAAGGTTTCGCCTACCAGACTGCTGAACTGGGCAAGAAAATCCAGATCGTGGGTGACGACCTGTTCGTAACCAACACCAAGATCCTGAAGCGCGGTATCGACAACGGCATCGCCAACTCCATCCTGATCAAGTTCAACCAGATCGGTTCTCTGACCGAAACTCTGGCTGCCATCAAGATGGCCAAAGACGCTGGCTACACTGCCGTCATCTCCCACCGTTCCGGTGAGACCGAAGACGCGACCATCGCCGACCTGGCTGTTGGTACCGCTGCTGGCCAGATCAAGACCGGTTCCATGAGCCGTTCTGACCGTGTTGCCAAGTACAACCAGCTGATCCGTATCGAAGAAGCTCTGGGTGCCAAAGCTCCTTTCCGCGGTCTGAAAGAAGTTAAAAACCAGGCTTAATTTGCTGGTTTGCCAGCTTCGACTGGAATGAAAAAAACCGGAACCCTTGGGTTCCGGTTTTTTTATGCCTGCTGTTCGAGCCAGCGTTGCAGATGCTGCACAAACAGCGCGGGCTGCTCGATGGGGTAGAGGTGCCCGGCGTGTTGCACCTGCAAGCGCTCGCAGACGGGAATGGCGTTGCCAATAGCCTCACAGACCAGCGCAAACAGCGCTCTGGTATCTGCGCCCTGCACGATGCAGGTGGGCATGTTGAGCATGGCAAGGCGCCCGGGTGACCAATCTGGTCGCTCGCTCTGGCTCAATTGTTTGGGCAGGCTATCGGCTTCTGCCAACTGCGCCTGCTGCCACTTGACGGGCTGGCTGGCAAAATAGCCGCCGCGGCCACCCGAGCCATCGATCAAACTGGCGACAGCCTGTGGCAACTTGCCCTCCTGCACCTGTGCAAACAGCGGGCCGAACATGGCGCCTGCATCGGCCATAAAGGCGGCAAGACCCTGCTCATCGAGGGCGCCGGGGCAACCCGGCTCCACCAGACAGAGTGAGCGAAACCGTTCGGGCGCCATCAGGGCGGCGGTCAGGGCGACATCCGCCCCGTATGACCAGCCCGCCAGATGCACTGGCCCGCACGGCAACTGCTCCAGCAGGGCAAGCAGATCGCCGGCATGGGTCTCAAGGCCAAACGGCCCCTCTCTGCCCGCCTCGCCAAAGTGGCGCAGGGTGGGGGCATAGACGGTGTAGTGCTGCGAGAGCTGCTCGATATGTTCGAGCCAGAGGGTGTGGTTGGCCAGCGCGCCATGGATCAGCAACAGCGGCTCGCCGCTGCCCGCCTGCAGGCAGGGCTGCGCGCTGCCATTGACGATAAAAGTGTGAGTCTGTGATTGCATATCAACGCCTCCCCGGCGTGTCATAAGAGCGGAGGAGTATATGACAAGCGCCCTGCGGCCGGTAAGTAGCCTCTTTCAGGCTGGCGCTAGCCACTATAAGCAAAAGTTGGGTCATTATCGGAAAACCCATAAATCCAGCTTATAGTGGCACCGACGAGCCTTGGGTCATGCCCAGATGGTCGATATCGACCCCGCAAGGAGATCTTCCGATCCTTGGTGATGTATTGGCGGGGATATTCGCAATTGTCCGAATCCGCTTCGCTATTCGAACTTGCGGGCTAGTTTTCTGTTAGTCTTTTTTCATCTTTGACAATTTATCAAACATAGTGATAACGGGGATAAAATAATTAGGTATGCCATCTTTTACTCCCCCCACCACTGAGGGTTTTTCATTTATTAATGCCGTGTCATTATCTCTTATTATTTCATAAACTTTAACAATGCAATTTTTGTTTATGTCCAAACCAAAAATGTTAAGTGATTCACCAGTTATCGGCATGTTTTTTATGGGGGTGGTTAGGTCGTAACTTGGCATTCTCTGCCATGCTTCAGAAACAAAAATCACTTCATGAATATTAAACTGGGGTATTAATTCTGCCACTTGTCGCCAAAATATTATCTTGTCTGCTTGGTCATTGAATGTTGTTGACAACGCATGAATCAAATTGAAATTATCATCATAAAAGAAAATTATAGCTATGTGATAACCATCATTATTGAATAATGATTTTGCTAGTTCGCCGTGAAATTCTACAAGGTTTTTTAAAGAGTTTGGTTTTTCAGAGCATTTAAATATATTTATGAAGTCCTCAGGTGGCTTTATCTCGTCATTTATATTTAAGGTTGATATTTTTATTGAAGATAAATGTAAGTCAGATAATTTGACGTAGTTAGTCTTAACGGTGTTGATTCGTGATGAAGTGAATTGAGAAGGAGAAGCAATGCTATCATCAAAGTGACTGTTTAAATGTTGGGATAAACTAACGCAGCAAGTATGTATCTTACCATATATATAAATTATTGCGTTAAGGAGTTCCCATTCAGGAAGTTCATTTGCAACCCAGCGACGTTCAATCTTTATCGAGGCTGAATCCATAAACCCGGTGGGAAGTTTTTTTTGTGCAAGGCGTATTAACTTTTTAACATTATAATTAATTAGTTCATTTCTACCGCATTCTAAATGAATGTCATGTTTTTCATCATATAAAAACAATAAAGTAGTGGATAATTTACTATGTAATTCTAAATCACCTTCTTTTTCAATCTTATTTCTTGAGTCTTTGGCCCAAGTCATAAGAACATCATTGTTCCAATTTTTAATAACTGCATCGTCATACCAACTAGTAAAGTTTGGTATATCATTTTTATTTTTTTGTATAATGAAAGTGACTGTTCTCGCTGTTTGTAAGAACTGGTTTAAATTCATTCTAAATAACTCTGGTTCGAAATATGTCCTCTCACAGCTTACAAGTATATGAGATAGGTCTTTTAATCTTCGTTCCCATGCTTTCATTAATATGCTCTCTCAAGTAATCAATAATAACTAGATCGCCAATGGTACTAAGCTGATAATGACGCATTCCGTATAAATCTGTACCAATTTAATTTCTGTCTCGGAAGGGGTATCTAAAGTGGGTATACGGTTAGCTTGACTCAGTGGCTATCCATATTCGTATAACGTCCTCTTTTTACATTACCTTCACCACGGTAAAAACAGTAATGTAAAACCAAAGTGTGAATATTTTTAGCGAGGCGATGTAACCTCGTTGTGCTATAACGAGGTTACCTCACTGGTACGTCATTATTTTTTAAAATCGAATTTCTACTGACCCCATACTACGCTTTGCCTCTCCGTGATAAACCGCTTCGATATTATTGCCATCCGGATCGAGGACAAAGGCTGCGTAATAGCCGGGGTGATAATTACGCTCGCCGGGGGCGCCGTTGTCTTTGCCGCCGTTAGCTAATGCGGCCTGATAAAAGCGATCCACCATGGCGCAGTCTTGCGCCTGAAAGGCGAGATGATGGCGACCGGTCAGTGCCCCCAGCGCGGCGGGGCTATCGACAGAGGTGACAAACAGTTCGTCTGCCCAGAAGTAGCCCTCACCTGTGCCGCCCAGCGGAATATCGAGGGTGGTGAGAATGGCCGTATAAAAGCGCTGGCTGGCTACCAAATCTTTGACCACCAGCTGGATATGGTCGATCAAGCGACCACGATGCAGGGTTTGTGTTTCCATACACCACCTTGATTTGCATGTTGTGGATGAGTCAGCGGCTTGCCGGTCAGTTTGTTTGGATCAAAAAGGGACCGGGCGAGATATGGCATGGCTACCGCCCCTGAATTTCAGCCTCCAGTCTGCTGCGTTTCACCAACGGGATGGGGTTGGCATGGCTCATGGGAGACTCCGACGAGGCAAGTGTTGCCAAATGGCAATATTAACCATGGCGCTGTGGAGAGAAAGCTCAATATTGAGAATTTCTGTGCAAGATCAATAAATTAATCAAATCTCGCCAACGATTGATGACGCGCCGACATAGCGTGAACAACCATTCTTGAACTATCACCATAGAATATTCATGGTCATATCCGGCTTGAACCAGCATAAAACTCTTTGTTATTGTCCGCATTCCCCGCCCAAATAGCTTATTTATCTATAAATCAACAAGATAGCATTATGTGGTGGCGTTGCGGGGGGCATCTGCTATCGGAAAGGAGAGTTATGAAGTCGCAGTTAAAAGTGGCGCTGGCCATGTTGGCCCTGTTCGTCGTCCAAGGCTGCACAGCCCCGGATTCATCCGCCAAACGCAATGCACCCGGCCCGGTGCTGACAGTGCATTACGAAAGTGCCCCCCTGATCCCCGTCACCATCGCCGGTGAGCAGTACCAGTTTTTGCTCGATACCGGGGCCAGTATCACCTTTATCGATCGTCGTCTGGCCAGCCGCTTCAAGGCGCTGTCCTTAAGCGAATTGCCCAGGGCCTATCAGGCTGATTTTGCCACTGTGAACAGCGTTTCGAGCCAACTGGGCAGCGAGCAGCTTGGTTTTGTTGAGCCGCAGCCCTTCTCGGTGGGGTCGGTCACCATTGATGACAGCGAGCTGTGGGCAACTATTGATTTCGATCTTTTCTCCCAGTCTCTCGGCAGCCGTATCGATGGCATCCTCGGGATCGACACCATCCGCCGTTTCAACTGGGAGTTTGATCGCGACAAGCATCAGCTCACGGCTTCGCTGACGGCACCGTCGGCAGCTACGTTCGAGCGTTGCATCGGCTATGAAGATAGCTACAACCGCTCCCCGGCAGTCTATCTGACCCATGGCGAGAGCAGCGTGCGCATGTATCTGGATACCGGGGCCGATCAGAGCTATGCCGACCATGCCTTTATCGACTTTATGGCGAGCCAGAAGGCGATCTCTGGCGAAGATGCGATGCCACGCAAAGGGGTGGACGCCAGCGGTATGGTGGAGGGGCGTGAACATATCCTCACCGGCCTGCACTTTGATGAGCGCCAGCTCGGTGAGCTGCGCGTGTCGGAAAACAGCAATGAGCAGTATGGTCTGGGGCTGGATTTTGTTAACCGCTTCAATCGCTTTGCGATCATGCCCGGGCGGATGATGCTCTGCTACGACGCCGACAGCCTGGCGCGCAAAGTGCCGCCAATCCTGCGCAATATCGGGGTGCGTTTTGATGGCGAGCATCTGCAGGTCTACTACAGCGACGAACGGGATCTCGCCCCCTATGGTCTGGCCAACGGCGACATTCTGGAACAGATCAACGGGGTGGCTTACCGTCCCCTCGAGATCGACAAGGTGCGTGAACTGCTCAGCACCGGCAAGCCGGGGTCGCTCAAGTTGCGGATTGTGCGGGAAGGAAAACCGCTGGATATCGCCATCTAGTCAAGGTGGGGCGGCAAGACGAGCCGCCCCCATGAGCCTCAGCCCTTGGTCGGATTTTCCATGCAGGTGAGGGTTGGCTGGCCGTAACGCTCCAGCGTGGCGTCGTCCCCCTTGGTGAAGAAGGTGAGGTTTTGCCCTTCATAACGGGCGCCACTGGCGCTGGGGGCTTCATAGGCGAGCACTTGTTGCTGCTTGTCGCCCTCGCTCAGGTTGATCACCGCGGCGGGCAGCTTGGCATCGTTATAGAAGTAGGTGGAGAGAGTGACGTTCTTGCCGCACTGGTAGTTGACCGGTGCCGGCACCATCAGCTGGCCGCCGCTGATCTGCAGTTCGGTGATCCGCAGCAGGTAGTTATCCTCCACACACTGGCGCAGATCCTGCCCCTTCCAGCAGTCGTTGCGACCCTTGATCCAGCCGCGCTGCATGGCGCGCTCGGTCTTGAGCTGCTCGGGAGAGAGCGCAGCAATCGCCTTGGGATAGAGGGCCGCCAGTTCGTTATCAAGGGCGGCCAGTCCGGCATCCTTGCAGATCAGGGTTTCGACCGACCCGAAGGCTTTGGTGCAGTCAAAGGAGGGGGTTGCGGCACAGGCCAGCAGAGGGGCAAACAGCAGGGTGGCAAGCAAGGTCTTGTTCATCGATAGATTCCTGCAATGAAGAGGGCATATCTGCCTACTACAGCACACTCTACAGGGCAATGCAGCAGGGGAGCCGAGCGCATTTTGCTCTGCAGCGTGTGCTGGCGACCGGTTTTGCCGCGCTACTCCAGTGGGGAAGAGAACTGTTGCTGGATGAGGCCAGCTTGTTTGAAAACCGGTCAGCAGTGGTCGCTATTTTGAGCATTCAGACAGGCCTGCAGCATTGTACTTTCACTCCTGTTCTAGAGGCGTGCTAGATTTGCGGCCTTTTCTTAATAACAAGAAGGTTAGCTATGTTCAGGTTGATGATGGGGGCCTTGCTGGCCATCATGCTGTCCGGTTGTGCGGCCATGTTTAACGGCACAAGTCAGCAGGTTTCCATTCGCAGTAAGGATCCCGATGCGGAGATCTACGTCAACGATATGCTGCTGGGCCACGGCAATGTGATCACCTCGTTCAAGAAGAAAGAGAATTACACCATCACGGTCAGGCGTGCAGATTGCTACTCGGTGACAGTGCCGGTCTCAAAGTCGTTCGATGCCACCACTCTGCTCGGGATCTTTGTCGATTTCGGCGTGGTCTCCATTCTGGTGGTCGATGGGGTCGGCACCGGAGCCTGGCAGAAGTTTGATCAGAATGCCTTTATCGTTGACCCCATCTGCAAGAAAGCCTGATCGTTATGGATGGGGCATCGGGTGATGCATCCAGATACAGATCTTTGCTGATGTGAAAAAACCGACACTCCTGGCCGGAATGTCGGGTTTTTTGTGGCCGCGATAAAGGGGGGAGGCGGGTTGCCCGGTTGATCAGGCCAGCGCCAGTTGCTGACTGCGGGCGCGCCACAGCCGCTCGTGGAAGAAGAACACCACGGTGTTGATGGCCGGTTCGATCATCGCCATCACGCCGCCGGTGAGCAGCTCGCCGCTCAGCAGGAAGGCCACCCCGAAGGCCACCGAGAAGTGGACCACCGCGAAGCTGCTGGTCTTGGCCTGCAGGCTGTGATTTGGTTTGAGCTTGTGCCAGCCAAGGTCATGAAAGTAGAAAGCGATCGTGTTGACGGCGGGCTCGATCAGGGCGATCAGGCTGGCGGTCAGCAGCTCACCGGTCAGCAGGTAGGCCACGGTAAAGGCGACACCGAAGTGCAGGATGGCAAAGCTGATGGTCTTTTTCATGATGGCGGCTCCCTCTGTTGATGATGAGAGTATCCGCCGAAACGAGATTAAATGAAAACTATTCTCATCTATTACCAAAATAGAGAGAACCTATCAACGGGCGAGTGGCCGGTGTGGTTCAGCGGTTGCCAATCGCAACCAAGGCGATAAAGTACAGGTTCTTCACACTTGCCCATGAAAAAGGATCTTTCATGAATATCAATGCCACCCTGCTTGGCCAGTTCATTGCGTTGCTGATGGTCATCGTCGGCCTCATCGCCTGGCGACTGGCGCGCCGCAAGAGCGAGCATCCGGCGCTGATCACCCTTATCTGCTCCCTGCTCTGTCTGTTTCCGCCCTTTGGCCTGCTGGCCCTGTTGCTGGTTGCGCTGAAACAGGATCTACCCACCCGTTCATAGGGTGTGCAGGTTCAGGTTGCCTTACACACCGGCCGCACCAATAGCAAAAGCCCCGTGATGGGGCTTTTGCATTTGAACTCGGTGAGCAGAAGACCTTGGACACCCATCTTTTGGGTTCGGGCTATGCTACGCCTTGCTCAAAAAGGTGGGTGTCCCAGATTTGCTGCATTTCTTATACTCCCGTTACTTTGTTACGGCCAATTGGGAACGTTTTTGTAAAGAGAGCTGGTGCCAAGCAGCCGCTTGGTACTGCTCACATCAGCCTCAACATAATTGGCAAAATTATTCATGGCATAGTCAGCAAGCTCTTGTGCACTTATCTGTAAACTCATGTCACTCGGTTCTACGACTTGCAGCCACGCTGTCCTGCCAGCCTCTACAGCGATAACGGCATAAAGATTGACCTGATCAGATCGGCAGACTAGCGCGATGCCATCGATAATCTGCGGTTTATTGCCGGTATTCAGGCAGTGGTCGAAGAAGTCAGCATAGATGCCCACAACACCAGGCAATTTGACCGTTAATTTTTCCTGGATAGCATAGGAGGAGCGGAAAAACTTACCTCTCGGAAAATCAAATGTGTCATCAACCGAAACCATGAGAACGCTGAATTTGTCATGTGCGAACTCAATTCCCGATGCAGGTGTGTTCTGGGAAGGGTTGGATTGGCAAGCAGCTATCAAAAATGCACTGGCAACTACCGGTATCTGGTTCTTCATTTTTTCCTCGATCATGCACATTTCAACGCATTTCGGTCATGAGGCTATTTGCTCTACTTTAACCGTACCTTTCATTCTTGATGCCACTTCGGTTGCTTGCTCATGGTCGAATCCTCGGGCCTCATGAATTTCTGATGATGCGCGAGGTTTGCCATCTTTACTCAGACTCGTAATGTAAAGTGGCCCCGTGGGAAGTCCGTGGTCTTCGATTTTAACGATCCAGCTCCCTGGAGGGGCCTTCATGGGAGGTGGAATTTGCTCATGCTCAAAATTGCCATTTTCATTACGATTGATTGCAACAGCAATAGCATATCCTGCGCCTCTACGTTTGGCTGATGCCCACGCTTTTGCAGCAGTTTCATAGATTATCGCAGCTGCTGGATCCCATAGATAATTACTCGGAGATGCGGTTGCCAAGTAACCAGCCTCTATCTCGCTGTAAACTGCATAGCCTATTCGTTCTGACATCCTGTTTTCCTTTTCTGTTGATGCCTAACGTTTGAATTCAGCGGCGGCTGAAAGCCGTCCGTTGGAATGATTTGTTAAAGACCTTGGACACCCATCTTTTGGGTCGGGCTCTGCTACGCCTTGCTCAAAAAGGTGGGTGTCCCAGATTTGGTTGAAGAAAGCAAAGCCTGCTTTTGAGGCCAAGTTCCCCAATGTAGGTTCGACAGTATCCATATAAGGGCGGTTAAAACTATGAGTCATTGTCTTTTGTTCATATAGTGTTTCAAGTATGGAACAATAATGCATAGCTCAATAGGCGTTCAAATCCAGGTGAATTCCTAGCTTTATGATTTCTACTATATTCTCGTTCATTTATGCCGACCATCCAATAAATCACATAACGCTCAAGTTAAGCGGCGGGCGTAGCCCGTCCGCTTGAATGCCTTGTTAGAGCGGTTGTTGCTCATATAGGCGACGCGACTTGTTATATGCCCAAGCAAAAATGCCAAGCTCGGCAAAGTGGCCGACAACGTAGCCAAGCAGCAAATGCCCAAACCAAGAGAAAACCGTAAAGACTTGCGATGCTAGAAATAGCGCAATGACGATAAGGACACCTAGCTTTGGATTCATAAGCGGTGTGACCGCATAAATTCTGAGCATGCACGCAGCAAGAAAGCAGGGAAGAAATACTGTGTAGACATTGCCGATGCTGCTATACGGAGTGTGCAAGATAAACCATAGAAACGTAGCGAGGCAGGCCAAAGCTAAGATGCTGCCTATATAGAACCAAACACGGCCCTTACATGGATAAATCATAATCTTCTCCGCTCTAACAGTGATTAGATAGAAGGCGGCATTAATCCATTAGCAGAGTATTCCATATAACTCCGTAACATTTTCATTGCCGCCAAGTAAAAACAACCATTAAATCATAACGTCATCAGCTTTCTTCGCATGCTGGGCGTATTCGCTTGACTTCCTCTTTTTGCACCACCGTTACTACTGTGTGAAAAATCAGTGCTCAGCGCACTCTTGGCAAGCGCCGCCAGATCACGCCAGCATGAGCAGGTCAGAAATAAAAATGGGGCCGTCACCATGTTGAGTGGGTCGTAGGCAACCCTCGCTTATCCATTCCATCTGGCATGGCTACCGCCCCTGAATTTCAGCCTCCAGTCTGCTGCATTTCACCAACGGGATGGGGTCGGCATGGCTCATGGGGTGACTCCTACGAGGCTTTGTTGCCAATCGGGTATATTAGCGGCGGGCAGGCGGAGGGAAAGGGCCAGATGGCCGATTTCTGATCTGGATCGGCTAATTAGTCAATAACGACTGATCTGGTGTGCAGATGGGGCGGGTGCTGCCATTGGTGAGGAAAACAGTTAGTGGGGAAAAGAGTTAGTGGGTAAAGCGGTAGCGGGTAAAAAACAAGAAGCCCCTGAACGGGGCTTCTCTTTGCTGGCCATGCCGCCACTGTGAACGGCTTGGGTGAGCGACTTGCTGGCGCCTTGGCCGGGCGCCAGAGCGAGCTGGTGCGGGCCTACTCTGCGGCCTTGTTGAGCCACTCCACCTTGTACTGGGCGCCGGCACCCTGCGCCAGTTTGGCACAGAGCGGTTTCAGGAAGGCTTCAATCTGCTCGTCCAGCATCCAGGGCGGGCTGATGATCAGCATGCCTGAGCCGTTCATACCCCAGTCGGCAGTCTGACCAGCCACTTCCAGCTCGGCCACCAAGACGTTACCGAAGTTTTCCCGCTTGATGGCGCGCAGCATGTCGCGGGATTTGTCCGCCTCCTGCCCGAGGATCGGATACCAGAGGGCGTAGATGCCGGTCGCCCAGCGTTTCTGCGCCTTTTTCAGGGTGTCGACCACGGCGAAGTAATCTTCTTTGAGCTCATAGGGCGGATCGATCAGCACCAGCCCGCGGCGCGGGGTCGGCGGCAGCAGGGCGATCAGCCCCTCGAAGCCGTCACGGTGGTGCACGGCGACGCGGGGGTCATAGCCCATGTTGGCGCGCAGATCTTCGACCTCGTTGTTGTGCAGCTCCATCAGCGCCAGCTTGTCCTGCTCGCGGGTGAGGCGACGGGAGAGCTCTGGCGAGCCGGGGTAGTAGTGCAGCTGGCCATCGCTGTTCATCTCTTCGATGACGCCGAGATAGGGGGCCATGGCAGACCACTGGGCCCGCTCGTCCCACAGGCGGCCGATGCCGTCGGCATACTCGGCCTTCTTCTGGGACCAGTCGCCGCGCAGGTCGTAGAGACCGCCACCGGCATGGGTGTCCAGCACGATGAAGGGTTTCTCCTTCTTCTTGAGGGACTCGATGATCAGGGCCTGAACGGCGTGTTTCAGCACGTCGGCATGGTTGCCGGCGTGAAAGGCGTGGCGGTAGCTCAGCATATTAGATCTCTGAGGGGGCCCTGCTGGGCACCCAGTAACGATAGATAGTTCAACAAATTGCGGCTGTTGCCGCGAAACAGGGAGAGGCTGCGCAGGGTCTGCAACAGGACGCCCTGTTGCAGCCGCTCCAGCTCCAGCTCGTGGGCCAGCATCGACTGATAATGCTGCTCGTCGAGTCGCGCCTTGGCGCTCTGGCGCAGGGCGCGCCACGGGGTCAGCACCGCTTCGGTCTGCACCAGCGCCGGTTGCAGGTCGGTCAGATCGACCACGATGCCGAGCTGATCGAGCCGGTGCAGCAGCAGCGCCAGATTGACGTTGCCCCCCTGCTCCTGCACGGTGAGCCAATCTTGGCTGCGCTCACCATAGACCTTGCCGCTCCAGTGCCAGAAGCCGATCGGCGTCGGCAATTCGTGGACCGCGACCCGCTCGCTGGCCATCAGCTGTTCGTCACGCAAGGAATTCCTGCTCCATGGTTTCCAGCTCTTCGGAGAGGCTCATCCACTCCATCTCGACGTTCTCCAGCTCCTCCTTGATGGGGCCTTGGGACTTGAGCAGCTCGGAGAGCTTCTGCTTGGCGCTCTCCTCGTAGATGGCCGGATCGGCCAGCTGGCTCTCGATGTCGGCCAGCTTGCCCTGCAGCTTCTCCATGCTCGCTTCGAGCTTTTCCAGCTTCTGGCGCAGCGGACGGGTTTGCTGGCGGAACTCCGCCTCGCGCCGCTTCTGATCCTTGCGCGCCACCGCCGAGTTGGCCGAGACGGGGCCATCCGCCGGTTTGGCGTTGGCCTCTTTCTCCTGCTCGCCGAGCCACTTGTGGTAATCGTCCAGATCGCCGTCGAACGGCTCGACCCGGCCACCGTGCACCAGATAGAAGTCATCTGTGGTGGTGCGCAGCAGGTGGCGGTCGTGGGAGACCACTACCATGGCCCCTTCGAAGCCTTGCAGCGCCATGGTCAGGGCGTGGCGCATCTCCAGATCCAGGTGGTTGGTCGGTTCATCGAGCAGCAGGAGGTTCGGCTTTTGCCAGGTGATCAGCGCCAGCACCAGCCGCGCTTTTTCACCGCCGGAGAAGGGGGCCACCTTGTCGAGCGCCTTGTCACCGTGAAAACCGAAGCTGCCCAGATAGTTGCGCAGCTCCTGCTCGGTCTTGTCCGGCGCGAGGCGGGCCAGATGATCGAGCGGGGAATCGTCGAGACGCAGGGTCTCCAGCTGATGCTGGGCGAAGTAACCGATGCTCACCCCGGCGCTCACTTCGAGCTTGCCGGAGAGCGGCGGGTTGGAGCCCGACAGCATCTTGATAAAGGTCGATTTACCGGCGCCGTTGCGACCGAGCAGACCGATGCGTGAACCCGGTACCAGATTGAGTTTGATCTTCTCCAGGATCACCTTGTCACCGTAACCGGCAGAGAGGTTCTCCATGGCGATGAGCGGGGTCGGCAGGGCCGACGGCTCGCGAAACTCGAAGCTGAATTCGGAATCGGCGTGTGCGGGCAGGAGCTTCTCCATCCGCTCCATGGCTTTCAGGCGGCTCTGGGCCTGACGGGCCTTGGAAGCCTTGTAGCGGAAGCGGTCCACATACGCCTGCATGTGGGACATCTCCCGCTGCTGCTTCTCGTACATCGACTGCTGCTGGGCCAGATGTTCGGCGCGCTGCAGTTCGAAGTCGGAGTAGCCGCCGGTGTATTCGTTGAGCTTGCCGTTCTCGATATGGATGATGCGGCTGATGACAGAATCGAGGAAATCGCGGTCGTGAGAGATGAGCACCAGCGTGCCCTGATAGCCCTTGAGCCACTTCTCCAGCCAGATCACCGCATCGAGATCCAGGTGGTTGGTCGGTTCATCGAGCAGCAGCAGATCGGAGCGGCAGAGCAGCGCCTGAGCGAGGTTCAGACGCATGCGCCAGCCACCGGAGAAGCTGCGCACCGGCGAGCTGAGCTGCTCGTCGCTGAAACCGAGGCCGTGCAGCAGTTCGGCGGCGCGGGCGCGAATGCTGTAGGCGCCTATGGTATCGAGGCGACCGTGCAGCTCGGCCACCAACAGGCCATTGTCATCCTGCTCGGCTTGCACCAGCTGGGCCTCCAGCGAGCGGAACTCCTTGTCGCCGTCGATCACGTAGTCGAGGGCGGAGCAGTCCAGCGCTGGGGTCTCCTGCGCGACGCCTGCAATCTGCCAACCGGCGGGCAGGCTGAAGGTGCCGCTGTCGATGGCCAGCTCGCCCCGTACCAGTGCAAAAAAGGTGGACTTGCCACAGCCGTTTTTGCCCACCAGACCCACTTTGTGGCCGGGGTGAATGGTGGCGGAGGCGTTGTCCAGCAGCTTGCGGCCGCCGCGGATCAGTTCGATTTGACTGGCAACTATCATGGGTGGGATCTGCTTGCTCAAAATGGAGGAGAAAAACTGGCGCGGATCTTACGTGAAATGACGCAGATTTGCACTTTGGTGAGGGGCTTGCCACTGGCTGGCATCGTAAAAACATGCCATAACAGAGAAACCAGTTTGGTTACGGGAGGTTAGCATGCATATCAGGGATATTATGACGACCCGGGTCGCCACCGTTTCAATGGATGATCGACTCCGAGTCATCAGGGATATCTTCGAGCAGGCACACTTTCGCCATCTGCTGGTGCTGGAAGAGGAGGAGCTGGTGGGGGTCATCTCGGATCGGGATCTGTTCCGCGCCATCAGCCCCTATCTCGACTCCGAAGCCGAGATGAGCCGCGATACCGAAACCCTCAACAAGCGGGCCCACCAGATCATGAGTCGTCAGCTCGTCACCATCGCTCCCCATCTCACCGTGCGCGACGGCGTCAAGCTGATGCTGGAGAAGGGGGTCTCCTGCCTGCCGGTGCTGGAGAATGGCGCTCTGGTCGGCATCATCAGCTGGAAAGATTTTCTCAAGGTCGCGCTGGAGAGTGACGCGCTGGGCTGAGCCCGGGGACTTAACAGTCATCTGTCACCGTATCTGCTTGTGCCCGTTCTTGAGGGCCATAAGGTTACACGAAATGAATAGAGGGGAGCCAAGGCTCCCCTCTCTCTTATGTGGCTGGCGGCACAGGCCAGCCTCATCATGATTCCGGGGGCCCCTTGCCCAGGCTGGCGGGGGCGCTGCCGGAGAGGTGCGGCTGCAAGTGAGTGCGGATCTCGTGCAGAGTACGCTGATACTGCTGGGCATGTTGATCCAGAAACGCAGGGCTGTGCTTGAGGCGCCGCTCCAGGGTATCGACCAGCAGCGCAACCCTGGGGGCCGCCATGCCCGCCGGCCAGCTGTGCTGTAGCAGCTCCAGTAATTGCCAGGCATCGCCGGGCAGGGCGGGAAATTCCTCCAGCAGTTGCAAGCCGGCCTGCAGTGCCAGTTGATAGTCACCTTTTTGTATCCCTTGATGACGGGTTTGGCGCAAGCTGGTCAGGCGCTGCTCCCGCGCCGTCAACTGTTGGCCCAGTTCCGTTAGCAGATGGTGAAACAGCTGACGGGTCAGGGGGTGGGGGGCGACACGGTCACGGTAGTGTGTCAGCTGCGCCAGATAGCGCTGGGCATGGTGGGGCAGGCCACAAAACTGACAGACGGCAAAGCCCAATAACAGGGTGAGATGGTTCTCGCTCGCCTGGCTGGGTTGATGGTGGGCGATCAGGATCAGCGCCTCGTCGAAGCGGTAATCCAATCCCTGCATCAGTGCCTGCAGCAGCTCGAACTCCTGCGCGGGCAGGTTTACTGTTCGCTTCAGATGGGCCCACTCCTGTTGCAGGGAGCGGATCCGGTTGCTGGATGGTGTATGCCACAGCACCGCCAGCATGGCGTTGATCATGAAGTGGTCGATGGCCAGCCGGACGCGCTGTTCACTGAAATGGTGAAGATTCAGGGTACTGGCTTGTTCCAGCACCTTCCTCTCGTCTTGCTGTAATAGTCCCAGCATCATGGCCAGCTGATGCCAGCGGGGTTGATGGGGGCGGACTTGTTGCAACTGCACCATGGTCTCCCAGGCTGCCTGCCACTGATGTTGGTGCAACTGACTGGCGAGTTGCAGCTCCAGTCGGGTGGCGGTCGGCAATATGGTTTGATGACGCTGCAAGTCGGTTTCGGCACTCTGCAGTTTGCCCAGTCCCAACATGGCGTAGAACAATCCGGCCCTCGGCCAGCTTGCCCGATACTCGTTGGCACACAGGGCATAATGCTGGGCGGCAGTGAGCTGTTCGCTGGACTGCAGCAGCAGGTAACCCTTGAACCGATCCAGCCAGGGGGCAAGGGGTCGGTTGTCCCGTTGATAGAGCAGGTCTTCACAGAGTGCGGTCGCCAGTTTCCACTCCCGCAGCAGGGTTGGAGGGGCGAGGGTGTGGGTCATCCTGCTCAGTTGTGTCAACTGCTTGAGCGCAGTTGTGAGCTCCCCGGTCATGAAGGGGAGTGGCAGATGGAGGGAGAAGTAGAGGTCCGAGGGGAGAAAATCCTGCTCGTTCTGGTCTGCATCCATCAACAGTAGTACGCAGGCGGGTTGTAGCAGGCCGAGGTAGTGTGCTTCATGCAGCAGGCGGGCGCCGTCATGCCCCAGTTGTCTATTTTGCTGGCAGATAATGGCATCGAATGGCTGTTGTTGCAGCAGGGTGAGTAGACCGCTGCGTTCCTGACCCGGGTGGCTGTGGTGGTGGATCCGTTCAGCAGGGATACCCTGTTCGGTCAGTTCCCGGGTGATGGCGCTACGGAGCAGTGGATCCTCTTCGAGCAGCAGTATCGTCATGCACGCGTCCTTTCAATACTCCACGAGTAGATCAGATTAGACCCAAGAGGAACATGGCGACAACTCTGCGGGGGAGGAAAAGTGACAGTAGTCGGCGCGAGACGAGGAAGGGCATTATAGGCGGTTACCGGGATTTATGTGCTTCGGTGAGAAAGACACACTCTGTTTGACGGATCTGGTGTGAGCCACTCCCCTGTTCCCCCTGCCAGCTTAATTCCAGCTTGCCGAGGCGGCCTAGATGGCGCAGTTCAAATTCGTAGCGCTGGCAGAGGTTGTTTTGGGGCAGACTCGTCATACCCGCTGGCAGGCGGTATTGATAGCGCAGGATCGGCCCATCTTCCAGCTTGCTGGCCACCGGCACCAGCCCCTCTGGCGTGGGCTGCGGCGCCCCGAGCGCACGGCGCAAACTGAGCGGTGCATCGATCGCCTTTTGATAGTGCAGGCCGTTCATGGCCGCCAGCTCCTCTTCCAGCCGTTGCAACTCCCCTTCCAGTCCATTGAGCGCGGCCCCCAGCTGCTGGTGGGTCGTTGACGAGGCGCAGCCACCCAGCAACAGGGTGGCAAGCAGTAGGGCGGCTCTGATGGGGGGCACGGCATCTCCTTGGCAATGACGATGAAGCGTGAAGGTCAGGTCGGCTGGCCCTGACTATAGCAGGGGATTGCTCGGGGGCGTCCCCTGCAGCAGCTGCGCCAGACGGGCCAGCCCTTCGCCGACCCGGGCATCGGTGGCGGGTTGGCTCAGGCTCAGGCGCACCCCTTGCGGAGCGGCAAACTGACCGGCGGCGAAGTGTTCCCCGCTCGCCACGCCAACGTCAAGAGCATCGGCGGCGGCAGCAAACTGTTGGCTGCGCCAGGGCTCCGGCAGCGGTAGCCAGGCGTGCATGCTGCCCGGCTGCCAGCGGGCGGCAGGCAGCAGGTGGCGCAGCAGTTCGCCACGGCGTTTGAGGATCTCCCGCTGCTGCTCGACCAGCGGCATGATCTGGCGCTGACTGACCATTTTGCAGGCGAGCTCGATCAGCAGCGGGCTCACCATCCAGCTCGACAGCCGCATGGTCTGGGCGAAGGCGCTGCGCAGGGCAGGGGGCGTCAGCACGAAGCCGACCCGCAGACCGCCGCAGGCGATCTTGGCCAGACTGCCCAGATAGATGACCCGCTCCGGCGCCAGATTGACCAGAGGGATCACCGGTTGCTGGGGCAGCAGGCCGTTGACGTCATCCTCGATGATCAGCAGATCGTGGCGACGGGCGATGGCGACGATGGCCTCCCGCCGCGCCAGACTCATGATGGCGGTGGTGGGGTTTTGCAGGGTCGGGGTGAGGTAGAGTAGTTTGGCCCGGCGGGTGCGGCAGGCGGCGTCCAGCGCTTCGGGCAGCAGCCCCTCCTCATCCATTGCCAGTCCCACCACCTGATTCTTCAGCTGACGGGCATTGCCCAGCATACCGGGGTAGCTCAGCCCCTCGCACAGGATGGTTTCCCCCACACAGCCGGTCGCCAGCAGCGCCAGCATGATGCCGTGCTGGGCGCCGTGGCTGAACAGCAGGCGATCCTCACTGCAGGCCACCCCTTGCTCCGCCAGCCAGTTGACGAACTGCTGGCGCTGATCCGGTCGTCCGGCCTCCTTGTCGTAGCCGAGCAGGGCGTTGAGATCCCCGTCCGCCACTTCCCCCAGCATGGGGCGAATGATGGCCGCCCGATCCAGCTGCACCGGCAGGTTCTGCCACAACTCGATGCGGTGCCCCTCCTCCTGGCGGATCACCCACTCATTGGCGGGATCCGTGTTCGCTCCCTTGACCCAGGTGCCGTGACCTACCCTGGCGGCCAGCAGGCCGCGCCGCTCCGCCTCGCTGTAGGCGCGGGTGACGGTGCCGACGGTGACACCCAGACGATCCGCCAGGGATCGGTGGGTGGGCAATCGGGTCTGCGGTGGCAGCTCGCCATTCACGATCCCTTGTTCGATCGCTTTGACCAGCTTGAGGTAGAGGGGGCCATCGAAGGCTGCAAGGTCTGGTGTCCAGATTGTCATGGTGACAATAAATCCATTGATCAAAATTTGTTGTCAATATAGCGTGAATTTCAACCTGATAACAACCAAATAGCACGCATTGTATCGATACAATGTGGCAAGGAAGGAGTCACAATATGACGATGGAGTGGTATGTCACCCTGTTTGGCTTTGCCGTACTCACCTGCGGTACGCCGGGGCCCAACAACCTGATGCTGACGGCCTCCGGCGCCAACTTCGGGGTGCGTCGCACCCTGCCACATCTGCTCGGGGTGGGGCTGGGGCAGCCGGTGCTGCAACTGGTGCTGGCGCTGGGGCTCTATCCGCTGTTCGAGCGCTGGCCCCTGCTGCGCCTCGGTTTGCAGATCTTCGGCAGCCTCTATCTGCTGTGGCTGGCCTGGCGTATCGCGGTGGCCGGGGCGCCCGGGGATCCGGCCCGGAGGGCCCGTCCGCTAACCATGCTGGAGGGGCTGGGCTTTCAGTTCCTCAATCCCAAGGCGTGGATGATGGGGATCTCCGCCATCAGTCTGTTCAGCCTGCCCGGCGCCAGTTACTGGTCGAGTCAGCTGGCGGTGATGGTCATGTTTGCGCTGGTGGCCCTGCCGGTCTGCTTTGTCTGGGTACTGTTCGGCCATCAGCTGAGCAACTGGATCAGCTCGGATCGGGGCTGGCGGCGGCTCAACGGTTCTCTCGGTCTGCTGACGGCGCTCTGTGTAGTGATGCTCTGGTATTGAGCCATGCTGCGCTGATGGGGGAGGTGGCCTGGAAAGAGGCATTTCTGACTTGTCGCCAAGGGGTTGGCTCTGCATATTAGAAGGCTTTCCCCATAACGGGGGCGTTGCATCGACAAGAGGTTGAGATGGATCTGAACTGGTTACTGCCCCTGGCGGGGTTTGCCCTGGTTACCTGCGGCACGCCGGGGCCCAACAATATGTTGCTCACCAGCGCCGGGGCGGCGCAGGGGTTTCGCCGCACGATTCCCCTGCTGGTGGGGGTGGTCGGGGGGATCAATCTGATGATCCTCGCTACCGCGCTGGGGCTTGGCGTGGTGTTCGAGAAGGTGCCGCTGCTGCACGACGGCCTCAAGCTTATCGGCTCGGCCTATCTGCTCTGGCTGGCGTGGAAGGTGGCGACCGCCAGCGGCCCGGCCGAGGGCAACCGTCCGCTCATTCCCGCTCATCAGGGGGCCATGCTGCAACTGCTCAACCCCAAGGCATGGATGATGGCGCTCTCCGCCATCAGCGGTTTCACTCTGGCGGGGGAGGCTTACTGGCCCTCTGCGCTCTGGGTGTTGGTGATCTTCTTTATTACCGGCCTCTACACCGGGGCGTTCTGGGTGCTTTTTGGTGCCCAGGTGCGGCAAATCATCCGCACTGCTCGGGGCTGGCGGCGTTTCAACCTCGGCATGGGGCTGGCTACGGCCGCCTGTGTCGGGATGATCTGGATTTAGCCCGGGGTTGACCCGGGCCTTTACCGGCTGTCTTGTTGGCCCTGCGGGGCCTTTTTTATCTCGTCCGCGTGACCTTGCCTGCAAGGTGGCGTGGTTCTGCCCTCCCTTGGGATGAAAGGAGTTCATATGAAATGTATCGGTCTGCTGGGTGGCATGAGCTGGGAGTCCACCGTCAGTTACTATCAGGCGCTCAACCGCGGGGTGCGAGCACAGCTCGGCGGTTTGCACTCGGCGCGAGTGCTATTGAGCAGTGTGGATTTTGCCGAGATAGAGCGGCTGCAGCATGTTGGTGACTGGCCCGCCACCGCTCGCCTGTTGGTGGCCGAAGCTCAGGCTATCCAGGCCGGCGGCGCCGATTTCTTGCTGATCGGCACCAACACCATGCACAAGGTCGCCCCCGAGATTGAGGCCGCCATCGATATCCCGCTGCTCCATATCGCCGATGCCACCGCGGCCAAATTGCGGGCTTACGGGATCACCCGAGTCGGCCTGCTCGGCACCCGCTTCACCATGGAGCAGGATTTCTACAAGGGGCGTTTGCAGGCGCGCTTCGGGTTGACTGTGCTGGTACCCGATGAGGCAGGGCGGGAGCGGGTACACAGGATCATCTATGACGAGCTCTGTCTGGGCAAGATCCGCGAATCGTCGCGGGCCGAGTATCTGGCCATCATCGAGGCGCTGGCGGATGCTGGTGCCGAGGCGGTGATCCTCGGTTGCACCGAGATTGCCCTGCTGGTGGGCGATGCCCAGGCGGCGGTGCCGCTCTACGACACCACTGCCATCCATGCCGAGGCCGCCGTGGCACTGGCGCTCTGCTCCGATTAATTAACTGGTCAGATCTCACTATTCATGCTTGTCTCATACCCCTTGCCATAAAAGCGTGTAAAATTGCGCCCTGAATTTTCCCCGGCCAACAAGGGTTGGCTGCGGTTTCCTAGCATGCAAGGCTGACATTGTGACTGAAGTAGATAGATTCGCGGATATTCGCCCCTACCGCGATGAAGAAGTGCCGGCAGCCATCGAACGGCTGATCCAGGATGATGAATTTATCGGCGCCATCGCCAAGTATCGTTTCGGTTCCCTGATGAGCTGGCTGGGTTGGGCCATCCGCCCGATGATCCGCCTGTTCCTGCGCCGTAAATGGTCAAAAGTGACCACGGTGCATCAGGTCCAGATGGGGGTGACCCGCTATATGTCCCGCATGATCGCCACCTCCACCAAGGGGGTGACCTTCTCCGGGCTCGAACATCTGAAGAAGGAGCAGGGCTACCTGTTTGTCTCCAACCACAGAGACATCGCCATGGACCCGGCGTTCGTCAACTGGGGGTTGCACACCCACGGTTTCGATACCGTGCGCATCGCCATCGGTGACAACCTGCTGCGCAAACCCTGCGCCACCGAGCTGATGAAGCTCAACAAGAGCTTTATCGTCAAACGCTCCGCCAAGGGGCCGCGGGAGATGATGAAGGCGCTCGGCGAGCTGTCTGCCTATATAGGTCAGTCGGTCCACGAGGGGCACTCTATCTGGATCGCCCAGAAAGAGGGGCGGGCCAAGGATGGGGATGACAAGACTGATCCGGCCATCCTCAAGATGTTTTATGTCGACGGCAAGAAGCAGAAGATCGACTTTGTCGACTACATGCGTAGCCTCAATATCGTGCCGGTCAGCATCAGCTACGAGCTGGACCCCACCGACAAGGCGAAGGCGCGCGAGCTCTACGAGAAATCGGTCAACGGCAGCTACGAGAAGGGCGAGTTCGAAGATATCGAGAGCATTGTCGCCGGTATCGTCGGCATGAAGGGGCGGGTACATGTCTCTTTCGGCGCCCCCATTACCGAGGGCTTCAGCGATCCGGACGAACTGGCCGCGCTGATCGATAAGGCTATATGGAGCAGTTACCGCCTCTTCCCCAGCAACTATCTGGCAGCAGATGTGGCTGGCAAGGCCAATACCATCGAACAGGCTGCTTTCCTGACTCGTCAGTCAGAAGTGCCACAAGAGCACAAGGCTATCTGGCGTGCCATGTACGCCAAACCGGTGGAAAACGCCGAAAAGGCTTGAATGAAGCCGGTTGTTAAACGGTTTTGCGAAAAAAACGGGAGCTGATGCTCCCGTTTTTGCGTCTGGTCAAAGTCGCTGGCAAAAGGGTGGTGAATAATATGGTTTCAGCTGGTACGATCACCGTGAAAATGGAGTCCATACTCTTGGCAATCACTGGATGAGTGTGTAACAGTGCTCCAATATGCTGAATATGAACGTTAGCTCTAATCCCTCTGCACGGATCGCCGGGGGTATTATCGAAGGACCTGTAACAGGTCCTTTTTCATTGGGCGGAAAAGATGCCGCATAGATATATCTAACAGGAAGATACTCGCACCATGATCACCGGTAGCCTGAACACTTTGCAGCGGACACCGCTGCCTGCCCCGCTGGATCGCATCATGGTCGAGGTGGTCAAAAGTGTTACCCGCTGGCGCGATGCGCCCCTTGGCAAGAGCGAGATCGACGGTCTCAAGCTGTTCTGTCTGGTGAGCGAGGAGATGACCGAGCCCGCCACGGATCGCCGTGGTGAGTTTCACCGCGACTATCTCGATATTCAGCTGCTGCTGGATGGCGAAGAGTGGATAGGTGTCGGGCCCCATGAGTATGCGGATGAAGGTGCTGACCATCCCCATCCCGACCTCTGGTTTGTCGATGACGAGCAGACCAGCTATCTGGCGCTGCAACCTGGCGATTTCGCCATCTTCTGGCCGGGCGAGCTGCACCGCCCGCTCTGTACCTTCAATCAGCCCGCCAAGGTGAAGAAGCTGGTGGTCAAGGTGCACAAGGATCTGCTGGCTATCGCCTGAGCATTCCCATTGAGGCGAGCCCTGCGCAGCTGATGCGTTGAGGCTCGCAAGCATTGAAACCAGTGATACGCACCACAAGTTGCGATGACTCTTTCAAGAGCAAGAATTGAAAAATTGGACGCACCCTCCTGCGACCATAAGCCCCCGGCAGGGGAATCCCATCCTCTTTTTGGATGACACGACACTGTCGGCGTAAAGCCGAAGCACAGGAAGATGTAGAAAATGAGCAAGTTGGTATTGATCCTTAACTGCGGTAGCTCTTCCCTGAAATTTGCCGTAATGGACGCCGAAACAGGTGAGGACATGCTGTCCGGCCTGGCCGAATGCTTCAATCTGGATGATGCACGTATCAAATGGAAACTCCACGGGGTCAAGGGCGAAGCCATGCTGGGCGCGGGTGCCGCGCACCAGGAGGCCCTCGACCATATCGTGGGTCATATCCTGCCGCAGGATCCGACTCTTGCCGAGCAACTGGTGGCCATCGGTCACCGCATCGTACATGGTGGCGAGCAGTTCTCCCGCTCCGTGCGCATTGATGACGGCGTGATCGCCGGTATCGAAGCCGCCATTCCGTTCGCCCCGCTGCACAACCCGGCCCACCTCATCGGTATTCGCGCCGCGCTGAAAGTGTTCCCGCAGCTGTCCGAGAAGAACGTGGCCGTGTTCGACACCGCCTTCCACCAGACTCTGCCGCAAGAGGCCTACCTCTATGCGCTGCCGCACAAGCTCTACCGCGAACACGGCATCCGTCGTTACGGTGCCCACGGTACTTCTCACCGTTACATCGCGGAAGAAGCCGCGAAAGAGCTGGGTAAGCCTTTGAATGAACTGAACATCATCAACTGCCACCTGGGTAACGGTGCCTCTGTCTGCGCCATCAAGAACGGCGAATCTGTTGACACCTCCATGGGTCTGACTCCGCTGGAAGGTCTGGCGATGGGTACCCGCTCCGGTGATATCGATCCGGCCGTGGTCTTCTTCATGCACGACCAGCTCGGTTACAGCGTGGAGCAGATCAACCACACCCTGACCCGTGAGTCCGGTCTGCTGGGGATGACCGAAGCGAGCAGCGACTGCCGCTACGTCACCACCAACTACGCCACCGACGCCGGTGCCAAGCGTGCGCTGGATGTCTTCACCTACCGTGTGGCCAAGTATGTCGGCGCCTACGCTGCTGCGATGGACGGTCGTCTGGACGCCGTGGTCTTCACCGGCGGTATCGGTGAGAACGCCGCCATGGTGCGCGAGATGGTGCTGAACCGTCTGGCCCTGTTTGGCTTCAAGGTGGACAAAGAGGCGAACAACGCTGCCGTACTGGGTGGCGAAGGTCGTATCACCACCGCCGACAGCCGTTGCGCCATGGTGATCCCGACCAACGAAGAGCTGGTCATCGCTCGCGATGCCCTGAGCCTGGTCTGCTAAGTCAACCTCGCTTTGAAACAACGCCCGGCCTGTGCCGGGCGTTGTCATTTCTGGCGTACGCCGATTTGACATGGGGGAGGGGAGCGGTACCCTGACCACCACTGTTTTTGCAGCCAGCGGGCTGCCCGGTTCGGGAGAGAGCAATGAAAGAGGCGTTTTTTAACTGGTTGTCTGGCCTTGGGGTGGAAGTGACCAACCTGATGGCGCTGGTGATCGCGCTGGGTTTTATCGTCATCACCTCGTTGCTGCTGCACATGGCGCTGCACCGGGTGTTGCTGGTCCGGCTGGTGGGGATCCTCGGCAAGGCCAAGCAGGTGTGGCTGCCGCCCCAGCTGCAACAGCGCCTCTTCAACCGGCTCGCTTTCGTGTTGCAGGGGGCCGTGCTGCTCGGTCAGGCGGAGATCTGGCTGCCTCGTCAATCGGATAGCCTCAAGCTTATCGAGATGGTGGCCCAGCTCTGGATTTTGCTGTTCCTGCTGCTGGCCTTCTTCGCCCTGCTCGACTGCCTGTTGTCGGTGAGCCGTTACACCCGCCTTGGTCGGGATTTGCCCCTGCGCGGCATCTTCCAGGGGGCCAAGCTGGTAGGCAGCATTCTGGTGGGCATCCTGATGATCGCCCTGCTGCTCGGCAAGTCGCCGCTGTTCCTGTTCAGCGGTCTGGGTGCCATGACCGCAGTGCTGATGCTGGTATTCAAGGACCCCATCCTCGGGCTGGTGGCGGGGATCCAGCTCTCCGCCAACCGGATGCTGAGCGTCGGTGACTGGCTGCAGATGGACAAGTACGGCGCCGATGGCGAGGTGACCGATATTGGCCTCACCACGGTCAAGGTGTCGAACTGGGACAAGACCATCACCACCATTCCCACCTATGCCCTGATCTCCGACTCTTTCAAGAACTGGCAGGGGATGACCGAGTCGGGTGGCCGCCGTATCAAGCGCAGCGTCAATATCGACATGACCAGCGTGCGTTTTCTGACGGCCGAGGAGCAGTTGCAGCTCAAGCAGGCGCAACTGCTGGCTCCCTATCTCAGTCGCAAGGAGCAGGAGCTGAGTGCCTACAATCAGCAGCTGAGCGATGCCCTGAGCTGCCCTATCAACGGTCGTCACCTCACCAACCTCGGCACCCTGCGCGCCTATCTGGATGCCTATCTGCGTGCTCACCCCGGCATTCGCAAGGACATGACCCTGATGGTGCGCCAGCTGGCGCCCACGTCAGACGGTTTGCCGCTGGAAATTTACTGTTTTACCGCGACCACCGCATGGGCTGATTACGAAGGGATCCAAGCCGATATTTTCGACCATATCTTCGCTATCATTGAGCAATTTCATCTGCGGTTGCATCAATCTCCCACAGGTTATGATATGCGCCTCTGGCAACGGGGATAAACTGGGGGAGAGGGCGAGTCGAGGGCGTTGGATAATCCGCATATTAATCATCGACCCGTCACCACTTGTCAGTTGATATTTGGTCAGCAGAGGAGAAAAATGGCGGCCTTCTCTTCGCGCCCCTGATCTTCTGCTGATCAGCCGTCAGCTCAGAGATGTCAATTCAGTCATTATCATGGGAAAGTTATGAAGCTCCTTCGCAATAGTGTGGCAACACTCTGCTACAGCCTGCTGCTGACCGCTGCGCCGGTTTTCGCTGTTGAATATGCTCTGCCTGCGGCCAACAGCCGTCTGGTGGGGGAAAATCTGGAATATGTGGTTCCGGCCGAAGAGAATGGCCAGCCGCTGGAGGCCATTGCGGCCAAATTCCAGCTGGGGCTGACCAACATGATAGAGGCCAACCCCGATGCGGATCCCCTGTTGGTACAGACCGGCGAGAAGCTGGTGATCCCCCAGCAACTCATCCTGCCGGATGCCCCTCGTGAAGGCATTGTGCTGAACGTGGCCGAGATGCGCCTCTACTACTACCCGAAAGGCAAGAAGGTGGTAGAAGTGTTGCCCATCGGCATCGGCCAGCTCGGCACCGACACCCCGGAAAACTGGGTGACCAGCGTGCAGCGCAAGAAAGCGGGCCCGACCTGGACCCCGACTACCAAGATGCATGCCGAATATGCCGCCCGTGGCGAGAGCCTGCCAGCGGTATGGCCGGCCGGCCCGGACAACCCCATGGGGCTGTTTGCACTCTATATCGGCAAGATGTACGCCATCCACGGCACCAATGCCAACTTCGGTATCGGTCTGCGGGTGAGTCACGGCTGTGTGCGGCTGCGTAACGACGATATCGAGTACCTGTTCAAGCAGGTGCCGGTCGGTACCCGCGTCCAGTTCGTTAACCAGCCGATCAAGGCCTCTCTCGAGCCCAACGGCGTTCGTTATCTGGAAGTGCACCAGCCGCTGTCGCGTAGCGAAGAGGAGTTCAACTCCAAGCTACCGGCACCGCTGCCGATGACTCCGGCGGTGACCCGCTTCATTGCCCACGCCGACAGCGACTCCCAACTGGTGAAGCAGGCGCTGGAGCAGCGCAACGGTATGCCGATGGCGATCAACCGCTAAGGGCAAATCCCCGTCATGACAAAGGGCGAACAGCAAGCTGTTCGCCCTTTTTGTTTCTGCTGCGTTGACTCAGCGTCGCAGCAGATTTGCCTGCAGCTCGCTGCCGAGCTGATCGAGCAGCTGATAGCGCGCCTTGTAGCTGGCCCGCTTGCGGGAGGGGATCTCCTCCAGTGTCTTGCGGGGCACCTCCAGCGGCAGGCTCATCCAGAGTTCATCCTGCACGCAGCCCTGATGCTCCTGCCACAAACCGTCGAGATCGAACTTGACCCGATCGGCAGTGCGCTTGCTGCTCTGATAGACGTGGCTTTGGGTGCGTATCCCGAGCAGGCTCTTGCACGCCAGCCCCCGGGCCAGCTCGGCGGCCATATAGACCAGCAGGGACATGGGGCGCAGCCCGCCGCACGCCTTGGTGACCTGCTTGATCTCCTCACTCTGCCCCTTGCCGCCCTGCAGCGAACAGATCTCGAGGGTCGGGTTCGGCGCGGGGCGCAGATTGAGGGCCATGTAATAGAGGGCCGCGTCACCCAGCTTGAGGGTCAGGCTCATCTCCCCCTCTTTGCCCATATGGGTTTGGTAATCGAGTTGCAGGGTCAGCGGTGCCATCAGCTTGTCGCTCTGCCACTGGGCCAGCAGCAGGCCGCGGCCGCTGTAGATCGCCAGTTGTTGTGCCTTGGGCAGCTGGCGAGCCAGCTGCTGGTAGTGGCCGCTGATAAGCCCCGCGCGCAGGCGCTTGCGGAGCCCCTTGTGGCGATAGGGGTGGATCGGCTTTTCCAGAATATCGGGGAAGCGGCTGATCGCTTGCGCCAGCAGCGGTTGCTCCTGCTGTTGGCGGTAGAGGGCGCGGGCGCCGGGATTGAGCCAGAGACGCCCCACATACTTGGCCCGTCTGATTAGATGACTCGACTCCTCCACCGGATGCAGACGGCGGGCGAGGGTGCGCAGGTGTGATAAATGAGAAGACATGAGCGTGACCCCTGTTCGCTGGATTGAGGGCGGCGAGTGTAGGAGGGATGGGGCGGGATGTAAAAAATGGATAGTAACAAAATGTGAAAACATAACGCTCAATAGTTGCTGGCACGGCGATATGGACGCCACTGTCACGACAGGAAATCTGGCGCCATCTTCTTGATGTAGAAGATGATTTGATGCAATAAGGTTTTTATTGTGTTTTGTGTTTGTTAAAAATGGTTGAGCTGGCGCAAACGGCTGATTAAGCTAGGCCGGTTTTTTTAGGGATAAACCCGTCATCAGAGCGGGTAACACATGACACAAAACGGAGTTTTGCATGACAGCTAGCACACCCATGTTAATCACCTTCCTGGTGTATATCCTCGGAATGGTGCTGATCGGCTTTATCGCCTATCGTGCCACCCGCAATTTTGATGACTACATTCTGGGCGGCCGCCGGATGGGGAGCTGGGTTACGGCTCTCTCTGCCGGCGCCTCCGACATGAGCGGCTGGTTGCTGATGGGCTTGCCCGGCGCCGTCTTCGTCAGCGGCATCTCCGAGAGCTGGATCGCCATCGGTCTGGTGATCGGTGCCTACCTCAACTGGCGCTGGGTAGCGGGCCGCTTGCGGGTCCATACCGAGAAGAACCGCAATGCCCTGACCCTGCCGGACTACTTTACCTACCGCTTTGAAGATCACAGCAAGGTGCTGCGCATCCTCTCGGCGCTGGTGATCCTGCTGTTCTTCACTATCTATTGTGCTTCCGGCGTGGTGGCCGGTGCCCGTCTGTTCGAGAGCACCTTTGGCATGGATTACAACACCGCCCTCTGGGTCGGTGCCGCTGCCACCATCACCTACACCTTCTTCGGCGGCTTCCTCGCCGTGAGCTGGACCGATACGGTGCAGGCAACCCTGATGATCTTCGCCCTGATCCTGACCCCTGTCTTCGTTATCATCGCCGTCGGCGGGGTGGACAGCGCCATGATCGAAGTGGCCGCCAAGAGCGCCAGCAACCTCGACATGTTCAAGAATCTGGATGTGATCGCCATTATCTCGTTGATGGCCTGGGGCCTTGGTTACTTCGGTCAGCCCCACATTCTGACCCGCTTCATGGCAGCAGACTCCCACCACTCCATGGCCAATGCCCGTCGCATCAGCATGACTTGGATGGTGTTCTGCCTTGCAGGCGCGGTGGCCATCGGCTTCTTCGGGCTGGCCTACTTTGCCCGCTTCCCGGAAGTGGCGGCCGGTGTGACCGGCAACCCGGAGCGGGTCTTTATCGAGCTCTCCAAGATCCTGTTCAACCCCTGGATAGCCGGGGTGCTGCTCTCCGCCATTCTGGCGGCGGTGATGAGCACGCTTAGTTGTCAATTACTGGTCTGCTCCAGTGCCATTACCGAGGATCTCTACAAGCCGTTCCTGCGCAAGAACGCCTCCCAGCGTGAGCTGGTGTGGGTGGGTCGCTTGATGGTGTTACTGATCGCAGTGATTGCCATCGCCGTTGCCATGAATCCGGAAAACCGGGTGCTGGGGCTGGTGAGCTACGCCTGGGCCGGTTTCGGTGCTGCCTTCGGTCCTGTGGTGCTGCTCTCCGTGCTGTGGCCGCGGATGACCCGCAACGGTGCGCTGGCGGGCATGCTGGTCGGTGCCATCACCGTCATCGTCTGGAAGCAGTTCGGCTGGCTGGGTCTGTATGAAATTATTCCAGGCTTCTTGTTCGCGCTGCTGGCCATCGTGGTGGGCAGTCTGCTGGGCGAAGCGCCATCAAAAGCGATGCTGGAGCGTTTCCGCGATGCCGAGGAGGAGTACAACACGCCGGCCGAGAGCGCGGGAGAACCTGTCGCGGTGAACTGATCCCTCTTGTCACTTTCTGATTGAGAGCCCCGCCCCCGGAAAAGGAGTGCCCTGATTGGCCATCCTTGCACCGGTTTGGCGGGGCTTTGTGCTATCTGATTCACTCTTGGGCACTTTTTTCTGTTCGAGCTGTGCTTGCCGGGGGCTCGCTTTCTTTTGTCTTGGCACCGAATATGGGACACTAGGCCGCCTGAAGGAGACCTAGTGCATGCGCCTATTCACCCTGATCCTGATCCTCCTGCTGGGGGGCCTGCAATATGACCTCTGGCTGGGGAAGAACGGGCTATCCGATTATCAGAACCTGTCGGAGGCCATCTCGCAGCAACAGCGGGACAACCAGACTCTCAAGGATCGTAACGACCTCATTTACCGCGAGATAGATGATCTCACCTCTGGCCTCGAGGCCATCGAGGAGCTGTCGCGTAACGATCTGGGTTACATCAAGCAGGGGGAGACCTTCTACCGGATCATCCCCAAAGAGAAAGACAAAGAGACAGCGACGGACGATGAGCCCTACGATGATTGATGCCAGCCGGGTATCCGGCCTGACGGCGATCGTCCCTGCCGCTGGCATCGGCAGCCGGATGGGGGCCGATTGCCCCAAGCAGTACCTGCAACTGGCGGGTAAAACCATTCTCGAGCATACCCTGGAGCGGCTGCTTTCACACCCGGCCATCGCCCAGGTGATCGTGGCGCTGGCGCCCCATGACCACTGGTTCGAGGCTCTGCCCGTGGCGGCCAACCCGCGTATTGTGCGGGTTGAGGGAGGCGCCGAGCGCGCCTTTTCCGTCCTCAATGGCCTTCATGTGGCGCAGGGAGAGTGGGTGCTGGTGCACGATGCGGCCCGCCCCTGCCTGACTCACGGCGATCTCGATGCGCTGATTGTCGCGGCCATGGGCTGTGGCGGCGCCATTCTCGGCAGTCGGGTGCGCGATACCATGAAGCGCTCCGATGGGGAGGGCAATATCATTGCCACCGTCGAGCGCGAGCAGCTCTGGCATGCCCTGACGCCGCAGATGTTCCCGACCCGTGCCCTGAAGCGGGCGCTGGAGGAGGGACTGCTGCTGGGTGCCACCATCACCGACGAGGCCTCCGCCATGGAGCGGGCAGGATTTGCGGTGCGCATGGTGGAAGGGCGCGCCGACAATATCAAAGTGACCCGGCCAGAAGACTTGTCGCTGGCGGGGCTGTTTTTAAGCCAGTAGGCATAAGCCCCTCAGTCAGAACAGACCGTTCAGAGCAGAGTGTCTCTAACAAACAGGCCGAACAAGGAGTTAGCATGATCCGGATTGGACATGGTGTGGACGTACACAAAATTGATGGGGTTGGTTTCAGCATGTTGGGAGGTTGCCGCTGATGATGCGCATTGGTCATGGTTTTGATGTTCATAAATTTGGTGGTGTTGGCCCCTGCATGCTGGGTGGCGTGCCGGTTCCCTACGAGCAGGGGCTGGTTGCCCATTCTGACGGCGATGTGGTGCTGCACGCGGTGAGCGATGCCCTGCTGGGCGCCATTGGTGCCGGTGACATCGGTCGCCACTTCCCCGATACCGCTGCCGAGTTCAAGGGGATCGACAGTCGCATTCTGCTGCGGGATGTCTTTGCCCGGGTACAGAAGGCGGGGTATGCCATCGGCAACCTGGATGTGACCATCATCGCCCAAGCCCCCAAAATGGCCCCCCATATCGACGCCATGTGCGCCGTGCTGGCCGCCGATCTGCAATGTGATTTGAACCGGGTGAACGTCAAGGCGACCACCACCGAACAGCTTGGGTTTACGGGGCGCAAGGAAGGGATCGCCACCGAAGCCGTCGTCCTACTGGTGAAACAATAATGCTGAAACAACTTGCCTATCTGCACGGGGTGCCCACTGCCCGCGGTATCCTCAAGGCCGAGGCCGCCGATTTCGTGGTCAATGAAGATCTCGGCTTCGAGCCCTGCGGGGAAGGGGAGCATATTTTCGTCCGGGTGCGCAAAACCGGCGAAAACACCGCCTGGGTAGCGGGTCTGCTGGCCGACGCGGCCGGGGTCAACCGCAATGCGGTGACCTGGGCGGGCCTGAAGGATCGCCACGCGGTGACCGAGCAGTGGTTTGGCATTCACCTGCCGGGCAAGGCCGAGCCGGACTTGTCGGTCATCGAGAGCGACAGCATCCAGATCCTGCAAGCCAGGCGTCACAACCGCAAATTGCGGGTCGGCTACCTCAAGGGCAACCATTTCACCCTGCGTCTCACCGGTCTGGAGCAGGCCGACGGGCTGGAAGCGCGCCTGCAGGCCATCGCCACTCAGGGCGTGCCCAATTACTATGGTGAGCAGCGTTTTGGCCGCGATGGCAACAACCTGGAAGCGGCCAAGGCGATGTTTGCCGGCAAGCGGATCAAGGATCGCAACAAGCGCTCCCTCTACCTCTCTGCCGCCCGCAGCATGCTGTTCAACGCCATCGTCAGCGCCCGTATCGAGCAGGGGCTGGCCCATCAGCTGCTGGCCGGTGATTGCGTGATGCTCAAGGGTAGCCACTCCATCTTCAGCGAAGAGAGCGTGACCCCCGAGCTGGAAGCGCGTCTTGCCTCCGGCGACGTGCAGCTCACCGCCCCCCAGTGGGGGCGTGGCCGTCTGGCCAGTCAGGGTGCCGCTGCCGAGTTCGAACAGGGCGTGCTGGCTCCTTACAGCGATTGGTGTGACGGGCTGGAGAAAGCCGGGCTGGAGCAGGACAGGCGCCCCCTGCTACTCAAGCCGGAGCAGATGAGCTGGCAGCTGGACGGCGAGGCGCTGACCCTCTCCTTCTTCCTGCCGGCGGGCGCGTTTGCCACCAGCGTGGTGCGCGAGTTAATGCAGGCCGAAGAGGCCGATCATGGTTTCAGGAATCAGACCGATGCGAATTCTGGTCAGTAATGATGATGGTGTGCATGCCGAGGGCATTAGAGCCCTCAGCGAGGCGCTGCGCGCCTGTGGCGAGGTCATTGTGGTGGCGCCGGATCGCAACCGTAGCGGTGCGAGTCACTCCCTGACGCTGGAAGTACCACTGCGGGTCACACACATTGCCCAAAGCGGTTACTATGCGGTGAAAGGCACGCCGACCGACTGCGTGCATCTGGCAGTCAACGAGCTGGTACGCCCGGAGCCGGACATGGTAGTGGCCGGCATCAATCACGGCGCCAACCTGGGAGATGATGTCATCTATTCGGGGACGGTCGCCGCGGCCACCGAGGGGCGCCATCTTGGTTACCCCTCCATCGCCATCTCGTTGGTGGGCAAGACCCACTTCGCCACGGCGGCCCACTATGCGGCCCTGCTGGTGAAGGGGCTGATGAAACACCCCCTGCCTGCCGATCAGATCCTCAACGTCAACGTGCCGGACTTGCCCCTCGAACAGATCAAGGGGATCAAGACCACCCGCCTTGGCAATCGCCACCGGGCGGAGTCGGTGATCCATACCGAGGATCCCCGTGGCCAGCCCATCTACTGGATTGGCCCTCCCGGCAGCCAGCAGGATGCCGGTGAAGGTACCGATTTTGCCGCCATCGAGCAGGGCTATGTCTCGATTACCCCTCTGACCATCGACATGACTGCCTATGACAGTCTCGCCGGTCTGGGGGCTTGGTTAGATCTGCAGGGATGAGGGTGGTGTGATAGTACAGCGCCTGTTAAATCAGCTCATTGCACAGGATATTCGCGATTTTCGCGTGCTGGCGACCATCGCGAAAGTGCCGCGCCAGCTGTTCGTGGACGAGGCCATGGCACACAAGGCGTGGGACAACACCGCCCTGCCCATTGGCCACGGCCAGACCATTTCGCAGCCCTATATGGTGGCACGAATGACCGAGTTGCTGATGCAAAACAATCCGGCCCATGTGCTGGAGATTGGCACTGGCTCGGGTTACCAGACGGCGATCCTCGCCCATCTGGTGGAGCATGTGTATACCGTTGAGCGGATCAAGTCGCTGCAGTTCCAGGCCCGGCGCCGGCTGCGCCAGCTCGATCTGCACAATGTCTCGGCCAAGCACGGCAACGGCTGGTTGGGGTGGCCTAACAAGGGGCCTTATGACGCCATTCTGGTGACGGCCGCGGCGAGCGAGATCCCGACGGCACTGACCGATCAACTGGCCGAAGGGGGGCGACTGGTGTTGCCTGTCGGTGACAGTCAGCAGACCCTGCAGCTGATTGAACGATCCGGCTCCCAGCTGACCAGCCGAATTCTGGAGCCGGTACGTTTTGTTCCCCTGATTGACGGAGATGTTGAGTGAAGTTGTTTTCCCGTTTGTATGTACTGGTGATGCAGTGGGCCCGCCACAAGCATGCTCCCTGGTATCTCTCCATCACCGCCTTTATCGAATCGGTATTCTGGCCGATCCCGGTGGATGTGATGCTGGCGCCGATGGCGCTCGCCAAGCCGCACAAGGCGTGGCACTACGCTACGCTGGCTACCGTCTTCTCTGTGCTGGGTGCGCTGTTTGGCTATGCCCTTGGCTACGCCTTGTGGGATCCGGTGGTGCTGCCACTGGTGGAGTCTGTTGGCTATCAGGGAAAGATCGAGATCGCCCGCCACTGGTTTGAGCAGTGGGGGATCTGGGTCATTTTCATTGCCAGCTTCACCCCTATCCCCTACAAGGTGTTTACCGTGACGGCTGGGTTGTTGCAAATGGCTCTTCTGCCCTTCATCATCACCTCCCTCATCGGTCGTGGCATGCGCTTTTTCCTGGTTGCTGGCCTGATGCGTTGGGGGGGCGAGAAGATGGAACGCAAACTGATGCACTATGTAGATGTGCTCGGTTGGCTCTGTATTGGTCTGGCCGTGGTGGCCTATTTCTGGTTTAGTCGTTAAGGATCCATTATGCGTTCGCGTATTTGGCAGGGAAGCAGTGTCGTGGTGTTGTCCTGGCTGCTGCTTGCCTGCTCCTCCAGTAAAACTGCAGCTCCGGTGGATGGGGTCGGTGATGATCAGTTCGTCTCGACCATTCCGGCTCGCCAGAGTGGTGCCCAGGTCAGCGCCCCTATTCAGGGCGGCAGCTATGTGGTGAAGAAGGGGGATACTCTCTACTCCATCGCTTTTAACTCCGGTAATGATGTGCCCTCACTGGCCAGCCTCAACAATATCAGCCCGCCCTACAACATCTATCCGGGGCAGCGGCTGCGCCTCGATGGCTCCAGTGCCAGTGTTGGCAGCAGCCGCAGTACGGGGACCTATCAGGTACGTCGCGGCGATACCCTGAGCAGCATCGGTCGCCAGTTTGGCATGAGTGCGCAGGCGCTGGCCCAGAGCAATAACCTGAGCGCCCCTTATGCGCTGCAACCGGGTCAGGTGCTCAATGTACAGTCCGGTGGCAACACAACCCAGATGGTGGCTGTGACTCGTCCGACAACCGTGACGCCGGTGGCCGTGAGCCGTCCGAGCAGCGGCCCGCGTCCGTTGGCCGAGCCTAGCGGATCTGGTCAGACCACGCCGTTCATCTCTCAGAAATCCGTTGCTCCGGCAGCACCGAAGGAATACGCTCAGGTCAAAGAACAAAAAACAAACAACTCCCAGTCGAGACTTGCTTGGCACTGGCCCGCAAAAGGTCGGATTGTCGAGGGGTTCTCTGTTGCAGAACAGGGTAACAAGGGGATCGACATAGCCGGCCAGAAGGGGCAACCCGTCTACGCCGCCAGCAGCGGTAAAGTGGTATACGCTGGCAGTGCTTTAAGGGGGTATGGCAAGCTGATTATCCTCAAGCATGATGATGACTATCTCTCCGCCTACGCACACAACGACGAGTTGCGGGTGAAGGAAGGGGACAGCGTCAAGGGGGGATCGGTCATTGCCAACATGGGTAGCACGGACGCGCCGGATGTGCGATTGCATTTCGAGATCCGGTACAGAGGCAAGTCGATCAATCCGATGAGCTATTTGCCAAAGCGTTAACCCCAGAGAGACCGTCTTACTCTGGTAACGTCAGGGAGACACACCATGAGCCAAGAACAACTGGTAATGCAGGATGCAGAGTTAGAGTTTGACGCTGAACCCGAATCTCACGAGGTAGAAGAGTTGCAGGAGGTAGCCGCCGAGGCGGACGAGACTATCTCCGATGAGTTGCTGGCACCTGAGCTGAACAAGGTGATGGATGCCACGCAACTCTATCTGGGGGAGATAGGTTTTTCCCCGCTGCTCACTGCCGAAGAGGAAGTCTACTACGCCCGTCGTGCCTTGCGAGGTGACAAAGCAGCCCGCAAGCGCATGATCGAGTCCAACCTGCGACTGGTGGTGAAAATCGCCCGTCGTTACAATAACCGCGGCCTGGTGCTGCTGGATCTTATCGAAGAGGGCAACCTCGGTCTTATCCGTGCGGTCGAGAAGTTTGACCCCGAGCGCGGCTTCCGTTTCTCTACCTATGCCACCTGGTGGATCCGCCAGACCATCGAACGGGCCATCATGAACCAGACCCGTACCATCCGTCTGCCTATTCATGTGGTCAAAGAGTTAAACGTTTACCTGCGCACTGCGCGCGAACTCTCTCACCGCCTCGATCATGAACCGACCGCCGAGGATATCGCCTTCGCGCTGGATCGTTCGGTGGATGATGTGAACCGCATGCTCAAGCTCAACGAGAAGATCACCTCGGTGGACACCCCCATCGGCGGCGATCGCGACAAGGCGCTGCTGGATGTGCTCTCCGACGAGCGCGGCATGGGGCCTGAGCTGGAGTCACAGGAAGATGATATGCGTAGCAGCATCGTGCACTGGCTGGAGGAGCTCAATCCCAAGCAGCGGGAAGTGCTGGCCCGTCGTTTCGGTCTGCTGGGTTACGAGCCCGCCACCCTCGAGGATGTGGGGGCCGAGATTGGCCTGACCCGCGAGCGGGTACGCCAGATCCAGGTGGAGGGGCTGCGCCGTCTGCGGGAGATCCTGCTGAGCCAGGGGCTCTCTATTGAGGCTCTGTTTAGAACAAACTGAGTCCAGAACCAACTGATTAGCGGAACAAACTAATCAGGGTTATAACGCCAGCCAAATAGCACGAGGGGAGCAACAGCTCCCCTCGTTTTTTATTGCCTGTCGTCTGGCGATGCCGATGCGGTTATACCAGCTCAGCCAGCATGGTGTCGGCGTAGGGCACCAGTGCTTCGCCATTTTTCACTTTGGCGAGATAGTCCGGGTTGGCGATAAGCGGACGACCGATGGCCACCAGATCGAAGCGGTTGGCCTCGATGGCTGCTGCGGCGCGCTCGGCGTCGTAGTTGCCCACCCCGACCAGATTGCCCTTGTAGTGGGCGCGCAGATAGTCGGAGGCGCGGCCACCCAGATAATCGAAGGTGAGGTTGTCATCGAAGATGCCGAGGTGGATATAGGCCAGTGGGCGATCATTCAGCTTGCCCAGCAGGTAGTCGAACACGGCGCGATCTTCCGGGCTGCCCGCCAGATGGACATAGGCACCCGGGGAGAGACGAATACCAACCCGATCACCGCCGATGCGGGCGCTGATGGCATCGACCACTTCCAGTGCGAAGCGGCTCATCTTTTCTGGGCTGCCACCGTAGTTGTCGCTGCGCAGGTTGGTGGAGTGGTGCAGGAACTGGTCGATCAGGTAGCCGTTGGCACCGTGGATCTCCACCCCGTCAAAGCCCGCTTCGATGGCGTTGGCAGCGGCCTGAGCGTAATCCAGCACCAGCTGGGCGATTTCGGCTTCGGTCAGGGCGCGCGGCACCTGATAGGTCAGCTCGCGCATGCGGGGCACAGTGCCCTCGTGCGCCACGGCAGAGGGGGCCAGCACTTCAGCCTGATGGAAGAAGGGGTGGGAGAGGCGACCGACGTGCCACAGTTGGGCGAAGATCTTGCCGCCTTTGGCGTGTACGGCGCTGGTCACTCTCTTCCAGCCATCGATCTGCGCCTGGGTGAAGAGGCCCGGGGTATTGGGGTAGCCCTGCGCATCGGGGCGGATGATGACGGCTTCGGAGACAATCAGGCCGATGTCGGCACGGCGAGCATAATAGGCAGCCATCTGCTCGGTCGGCACCAGACCGGGGCCTGCCATGCAGCGGGTGAGCGGGGCCATCATGAAGCGGTTGGCCAGGGTCAGAGTCTCATTAAGGCGATACGGCTGAAACAGGGTATTCATGATAGTGTGTCCTGAACGGGTTATTCTTGAACGTGCATTCAAGACGTTTTTTTGTTCCGATGCAAGTCTTTTTTGAATGCGCGTTCAAGATGGTTGGCCCCGACCTGCGAGTGGGGTACACTTGCCGACCTTTTCCAGCGCGCGTTGCCAGCGGCTCTTTTTGTGCCGTGGCAACGAACCATTTCCGACGGGAGGAGCCATGCGCATTGCCGAGTTTGATCGTGACGAGGTGCTACGAAATGCCATGGAGGCGTTTCGCGCCAAGGGGTACGCCAAGACCACCATGCAGGAGCTGGTGGCTGCCACCGGCCTGCACCCGGGCAGCATCTACGGCGCCTTTGGCAACAAGCGTGGTCTGCTGCTGGCGGCTGTCGATCACTATGTGGAGAGCAAGCGAGCCCTGCGTCGCTCCCTGCTCGACAACCCGAGCCCGCTGGCGGGTCTTGCTGCCTATCTCGATCAGGTGGTGACCGAGGCGCTCTGCGGCACCTGTCTGGTGACCCGCACCATGATGGAGCTGAGCGAGCAGGACGAGGAGCTGACCCAACGGGTCAAGGGGATCTACGGCGAGCTGGAGCAGGAGCTGGCGGATCTGCTGACGCAGGCGCAGCAGTGCGGTGAACTGGCGCCGGATCGGGATATCCGCACCCTCACCGCTCTGCTGCTGATCAACCTGCAGGGCCTTATCACCTTCGCCCAGTGCCGCCCCGATCGCCCCCTGCTCGACGACGTAGTTGCCCAGCTGATGCGGGCCCTGCGGGCGTAACGCGATACCGCAGAAACAACAGTGGCTCCCTCGGGAGCCACTGTTGTTTCTGGTCTCAGCCCTTGCCGGGCTTTTCCATCAACCTTTGTTGCCAGACGCCGCGGCCTTACCTCGGCCCCACCAGCTCCTTCATCAAATCTTTCAGCCATACCAGCGCCGGTTGCTGGGCGTGCACGGGGTGCCAGACGCAGTTGAGATGATAATCCGGCACGTCTTCGGGCAGCGGCAGGCTTTTCAGCGGCCAGTGGGTGGCGAGCAGCTCGGCCACCATGCTGGGCAGCACCAAGAGGTGATCGCTCTGGCTAACGATGGCAGCGGCGGACATATAACTCTGGCTGTTGACCGAGATGGTGCGGCTAAATCCCTGACTTTTCAGATAGCGGTCTAGGCTCGCCTCCGAGGTGCCAAGGGGCGAGTGGAACACATGGGGCATGGCGATAAGCTGCTGCAGGGTGATGCGCTCCTGCCACTGGGAGGAGTCATCCTCGGCACCGGCGGGGGCCGATTTGGCAATGGGCAGATCGGCGCGCACCAGTCCGGCCAGCGGTTCGGTGAGCCAGGTCTCCTTGCCCAGATACCCCGGCACCTGCATATACTCGTCAAAGCCCAGCACCAGATCGATCTCGCCGCTCGCCAGTTCAGCTTCGGGCAGGGTGTCACGCAGGATGCGGATCTCGATGGTGACCCCCGGCGCCAGCCGTCTGAGCCGCTGAATAAGCGGCGGGATCAGCACACATTCCACGTAGTCGGTAGTGCAGAGCACGAAGCGCCGCTTCGACTGGCTCGGCTCGAACTCTTCTTCCTCGGTGAGCTGCTGCTCCAGCAGCCGCAGCGCCTGCTGCACCCCGAGATGCAGCCGCTGGGCGCGCGGGGTCGGCAGCATCCCCTGCGGGGTGCGCACCAAAAGCGGGTCGCCGAGAAAGGTGCGAAGCCGGTTAAGGGAGTGGCTCATGGCGGGCTGGCTGATAAAGAGCGCTTCGGCTGCGCGGGTGACGCTGCCCTGCGTCATCAGAGCGTCAAAAGCGAGCAGCAGATTGAGGTCGAGCTGGTGCAGTTTCATGGGGGGATTATTCGCCGTGTTTATGGGACAATCCATCCTATTCATTTGATGGATGGGGGCGCAACGTCTTAATCTGCGACCCACTCTTATTTTTCCGGGTTCCCGCGCCGCATCGGGCGTAAACGGGGGCCTCAATCCATGCAAGGAGCCTTGCGATGAGCATTAAGACCATTAACTCCACGCCGGCCGCCGACGGCTTCACCATGCCCGCCGAGTGGGCGCACCAGCAGGCCGTCTGGATGATCTGGCCGTTTCGCCCGGACAACTGGCGCGTAGCCGGTCGCTTCGCGCAAGAGACCTTCGCCAAGGTGGCGGATGCCATCGGTGGCGCCACCCCGGTTTTTATGGGGGTACCGGCCCAGTTTATGGAGCAGGCTCGCGCCATCATGCCCGCTCACGTCACTCTGGTCGAAATGAACAGCGATGACTGCTGGGCCCGCGATACCGGCCCGACCATCGTTACCAACGCGGCCGGCGAGTGCCGTGGGGTGGATTGGGGCTTCAACGCCTGGGGCGGTCACAAGGGTGGTCTCTACTACCCGTGGAATCAGGATGAAGAGGTCGCAGCCCAGATGCTGGCCCAGCACGGCATGGCTCGCTACGATGCGCCGCTGATTCTGGAAGGGGGCTCCATCCATGTTGATGGCGAAGGTACCTGCCTGACCACCGCCGAGTGCCTGCTCAACGAAAACCGCAACCCGCACCTGACCAAAGAGCAGATCGAAGCTTACTTACGCGACTATCTGGGCGTCACCAGCTTTATCTGGCTGGACGAAGGCGTCTACATGGACGAAACCGACGGCCACATCGACAACATGTGCTGCTTCGTGCGTCCGGGTGAAGTGGCCCTGCACTGGACTGATGACCAGAACGATCCCCAGTACGCCCGCTCCGTGGCCGCCCTCAAGGTGCTGGAAGCAGCGGTCGATGCCAAGGGTCGCAAGCTGAAAGTGTGGAAGCTGCCCCAGCCGGGCCCGCTGTTCTGCACTGAAGAGGAGTCTGCCGGCGTCGAGAGCGGTACCGGTGTGCCGCGCGAGGCAGAAGGCCGTCTGGCCGGTTCCTATGTGAACTTCCTTATCACCAACGATCGCATCGTCTATCCGCTGCTGGATGCCGCCACCGATGGTGAAGCCCAGCGCATTCTGGAAGAGATCTTCCCGGAGCACACCGTGGTCGGCGTGCCGGCCCGCGAGATCCTGCTGGGCGGTGGCAATATTCACTGCATTACCCAGCAGATCCCCTCCGGCAAATAAGAACCGGTTCCGGTGAGTATTCAAAACCCCACGCCGTGGGGTTTTATCTCTTGATAGTGTGATGGTCGCCGGCGCTGATGCGGCGATCATCATGACAAACAGTCACCCTTTTACAGGAGATCCCCATGATCGAAGTGACCGAGGTTTCCATTGCCGAGCTGCGTGCCGCGCTCGAATCAGGCCGCACCACAGCGGTCGAACTGGTCAAGGCCTATCTGGCCCGGATCGATGCCTACAACGGCCCCGAGACTGCCACCAAACTCAATGCCGTGGTGGTCGCCAATCCCGATGCGCTGAAAGAAGCCGAAGCTTCCGATGCCCGCCGCGCCCGTGGCGAGACCCTGAGCCCGCTCGACGGCATCTCCTACACCGCCAAAGACAGCTATCTGGTCAAGGGGCTGACCGCCGCCTCCGGCAGCCCGGCCTTCAAGGATCTGGTGGCCCAGCGCGATGCCTTTACCGTTGAGCGCCTGCGCGCCGCCGGTGCCATCTGCCTTGGCAAAACCAATATGCCGCCGATGGCCAATGGCGGCATGCAGCGCGGCGTCTATGGCCGTGCCGAGAGCCCCTACAACGCCGACTACCTGACCGCGCCCTTTGCCTCCGGCTCCTCCAACGGGGCCGGTACCGCCACCGCCGCCAGCTTCTCTGCCTTCGGTCTGGCGGAAGAGACCTGGTCGAGCGGCCGTGGCCCGGCCTCCAACAACGGTCTGTGCGCCTACACCCCGTCCCGTGGCGTGATTTCGGTGCGCGGCAACTGGCCGCTGACCCCGACCATGGATGTGGTGGTGCCCTATGCCCGCACCATGAACGACCTGCTGGAAGTGCTCGACGTGGTAGTGGCCGACGATGCCGACACCCGTGGCGATCTGTGGCGCATGCAGCCCTGGGTGCAGCTGCCCAAGGCCTCCGAAGTGCGTCCGGCTTCCTATCTGGAACTGGCTGCCAAGGCCGATGCCCTCAAGGGCAAGCGCCTCGGCGTGCCGCGCATGTTTATCAACAAGGATGAACTGGCCGGCACCAGCGAAAACCCCGGCATCGGCGGCCCGACCGGTCAGCGCATCCATACCCGCGAGACCGTGATTGCCCTCTGGGAAGATGCGCGCAAGGCGCTGGAAGCCGCTGGCGCCGAAGTCATCGAAGTGGACTTCCCGCTGGTCTCCAACTGCGAAGGGGACCGACCCGGCGCGCCGACCGTGTTCAATCGCGGCATCGTGAGCCCGGAGTTTCTCAACGACGAACTGTGGGAGCTCTCCGGCTGGGCGTTCGACGACTTCCTGCGCGCCAACGGCGATCCCAAGTTGAACAAGCTTGAGGATGCAGATGGGCCGAAGATCTTCCCCCACGATCCGGGCACCCTGCCGAACCGCGAGGGCGATCTGGCAGCGGGCATGGACGAGTACGTCAATATGGCCAAGCGCGGCCTGAAATCCTGGGACGAGATCCCCACAGTGCCGGATGGCCTGCGTGGTCTGGAGAAGACTCGCAAGCTCGACCTGGAGGACTGGATGGACGGGCTCAAGCTCGACGCCGTGCTGTTCCCGACCGTCGCCGACGTCGCCCCGGCTGATGCGGATGTGAATCCGGCCTCCGCCGATATCGCCTGGAGCAACGGCATCTGGGTGGCCAACGGCAACCTCGCCATTCGCCACCTCGGCGTGCCGACCGTCACCGTCCCCATGGGCGTGATGGCCGATATCGGTATGCCGGTAGGCCTGACCTTCGCCGGTCGCGCCTATGACGACAACAACCTGCTGCGCTTCGCCTCGGCCTTCGAGTCCACCGGCAGCAAGCGTATGGTGCCGCCGCGCACGCCGCCGTTGGGGTGATTGGTAGTTGGGGCTAAATAGCCCGTGTTCGTCTGGGGATAATGAAAATATAACCACCCATCACTATGTGGGTGGTTTTTTTATTTTCCATTCTCAACCCAATAAGTAAATATAAGCAAGTGATTGGAATTAATTTTCATAGTTAGATGGATGTGTGGAAAGTGTTATTTTTGATGCCAACCTTCTGATGGCTTAAATAAATGTTCATATGTTTTCATGTCTTTATCTAACAAAAGTACAGAGTCTTCTGCTGTGAAGAAATACCTCTGAGCAGTTCCCGCTATTTTTGTGTTTAATAGCGAAACAAATTTTTCATCTGCTTTAAATGTTGACTGTTTACAAGGTTCATTTCTCGCTATCACTGCCATGTTTTTATTAATAGGAAAACAGATTTCATTTTCAGGTGTATCGAGACCTAAATATATTCCTTTCATCATATCTCGATGGCTGATATAACATGGGTTATCAGATGTAATGAACTTTTGTGAAGGCTCAGATATGAAGAGTTGAAAGTGTTTATTACTAAAGGAGTTAATAGCTATTTTTAACGATGTTAGCTCCGCTGATATGATATTACCTTTTGTTGCCATGAGTTTATGTCTGTTAGTTACTTTGATTCCATCACTTAAGCCATCATCAATGAAGTTCTCTATATAAAGTAAATTTTCAGTTAGTAAGTTTCTTCTCTTTGGGTTTCTTAACCACAAAGTGGCACCTAATAAAAATAGGCCAGTCAAATCTTCTTTAGATGGTATAGCTTTATTCTTTTCCATAAAATCTAAAGTAAGTTTTATTTTTGGTTCAATATCTGTGGCATAGAATTTTTCAATTGATAAGCTGTCTGCCAATCCAGGCAGGGAGTAATAATCTCTTGATTTACAAACATTGGTAGGGCTAGTTTTATAAGTTTTTTTTCCATCGACGGGAACTACACAAAATTGTGCACTTTTATTATTGTCCATGGTAAATCCAGCTAAATAGCTAGCCGGAATATAATGGTGCCCAGCTTGCCTTCCCATCTATATCTCCAAGTGAAGCTGTTGAAGGTGATTTTCCTGCTCATTGTAACTTGGGATATTCAGGGATTCCCAGCATTTCGGCTCATGTACATTTCGTATGTTGTGCGCCATATGCTCATCTCGTAGAGCCGTAGAAACTGAATAGCGCAGCGTATTCGGACGATCGCGAAAGGTGGCCGAGAAGCCGCTGGTATCCAGAGTTTCCTGTCGGTCTTGCCGTAACTCGGTGCGCGGCGGTATGCGGACGATTACGCTGCGCTAATCGACCCTACATTATGTGGCTTATTGTTACCTCCCCCCTCATCCCCAGCCCTTCTCCCGCAAGGGGAGAAGGGAGCAAATAGGCTCCGCTGATTGTGCTTTACGTACGAGGTTCGGGTGGGGATGAGAGTTTGGAATTGGCACGGGCCATTCCCTCTCCCTCGGGAGAGGGTTAGGGCCGTAGGTTCGAATAGCGAAGCGTATTCGGACGATCGCGAAAGTAAGGGCGTTGAGGTGACGCTGATGTTCAGGGTTTCCTGCTTCTCTTGCTATCAGGCTATTCGCGGTAAACGGACGATTACGCTACGCTAATCGACCCTACATGATGTGGCATATTGTTACCTCCCCCTCATCCCCAGCCCTTCTCCCGCAAGGGGAGAAGGGGGCAAATAGGCTCCGCTGATTGTGCTTTACGTACGAGGTTCGGGTGGGGGTTTGGAATTGGCCCGGGCCATCCCCTCTCCCTCGGGAGAGGGCTAGGGTGAGGGGCTGCTATCTGTGTTGCAGGTTCGAATAGCGCAGCGTATTCGGACGTTCGCGAACATGAGGTCGTTGCCGATTTTTCCGGACTTTCCCCTGACTTCACCCAGACTTCACACAACCTCATTTTCCCCTCACAAATCCCCCGTATCTTCTGCCCACTGCTTAAAAGGCCCGGCTTGCCACAGGGGTGGCGAGGGGGCGGTTGGTTCGAGGGAGCAAGATGATGAAAAGTTGGATGAAGTGCACATTGGCCGGGGCCGTGGTGCTGATGGCGAGTTTCTGGGGCGGCAGCGTGCGGGCGGCGGGGATCTCCCTCAAACAGGTGAGCGGCCCTGTCTATGTGGTGGAGGACAACTACTACGTCAAAGAGAACTCCATGGTCTATTTCGGGGCCAAGGGGGTGACTGTGGTGGGGGCGACCTGGACGCCGGATACCGCCCGCGAGCTGCACAAGCTCATTAAACGGGTCAGCAGCAAGCCGGTGCTGGAGGTGATCAACACCAACTACCACACCGACCGGGCGGGTGGTAACGCCTACTGGAAGTCCATCGGGGCCAAGGTGGTGGCGACCCGCCAGACCCGGGATTTGATGAAGAGCGACTGGGCCGAGATTGTCGCCTTTACCCGCAAGGGGCTGCCGGAGTATCCGGATCTGCCGCTGGTACTGCCGAACGTGGTGCACGATGGCGACTTCACCCTGCAAGAGGGCAAGGTGCGCGCCTTCTACGCGGGCCCGGCCCATACGCCGGACGGCATCTTTGTCTACTTCCCCGATGAGCAGGTGCTCTATGGCAACTGCATCCTCAAGGAGAAGCTGGGCAACCTGAGCTTTGCCAATGTGAAGGAGTATCCGCAGACCATCGAGCGGCTCAAGGCGATGAAGCTGCCGATCAAGACGGTGATCGGCGGTCACGACTCACCGCTGCACGGGCCTGAGCTGATTGATCACTATGAAGAGCTGATCAAGGCGGTTCCGCAGAGCTGACCCGCGCTGTTTTTAACAATGCCGCAGCTTGTGGCAAGCGCAGCGCCGGTATGAAACGCTGCACACCCTCTATGCAAAAGGGCCCGTTACGGGCCCTTCTGCTATCAGATCAGCCACTGCCACCAGGTGAGGCCGATGCTCATCACCACGGCAAAGCCCACGATGGCGATCACCAGACCGATGCGCATCCACTCCGCGCTGGTGTGATAGCCCATCCCCATCAGCAGCGGGATGCGGGCGTGGGAGTAGGTGGCGAGGTTGCAGCCGACGTTGGTGATGGCGGCGATGCTGAAGATGGCTAGCTCGGCAGGTACGCCGACCGCCAGCAGGGCCCCGGCAATGACCGGCGCCAGCGCCACCACCTTGGCGGTGGCCGAGGCGAAAGCGTAGGAGGTAAAGAGGTAGAGCCCCATCACCACCAGCAGCATGGGAATGGTGCCGAGCCCGCCGAGGGTGCTGTGCATAAAGCCGGAGAGTTCATCCCCCAGCCAGCCGGTAAAGCCGACCCGTTTCAGGTTGTCGGCCATCCCCATCAGCACGCTGAACCAGATCAGGGTATCGAAGGCGGCGCTGTTGCCCTTCACATCGTTCCAGTTCAGCACCCCGAGCAGCAGCAGGGCGGCCAGACCGAGAAAGGCGACCGTGGTGGCATCCAGCCCCAGATTGCTGCCGCCGACCCAGAGCACCACCAGACCGACAAAGACCCCGAGCAGGCTTTTCTCATGGCGGGAAAGGGGGCCCATTTTGGCCAGCTCCTCGCGGGCGAAGCGGGGGGCATCCGGCGTGTCGCGGGTCTCGGGGCGGATCACCATATAGAGCACCAGCGGCATGATCAGCAGCAGACCGATGGCGGGCGGCAGCAGATAGAGCGCCCATTCGCGAAAGCCGACCGTCAGCCCGGCGACGCTGGCGGCAATGCCGACCAGCGCCAGATTGCCGGCAAAGCCGGTGCTGAAGGCGACCGCCGAGGCGTCGTTCATGGCGCTGACGCTGGAGAGCAGGAACTGCCCCAGCTTGCGGTCATCCTTGTTGATGGTCTTGGCCAGCGAGTCGGCAATGGGGGCGACGATGGCGGCGCGGGCCGTGTTGCTCGGGGTGGCGGGGGCCAGAATAAAGTCGGCAACCGCCAGACAGTAGGCGGAGCGCAGGGTGGACTGGCCAAAGCGGCTGAGCAGCAGCAGGGCGATCCGCTTGCCAAGGCCGGTCTTGGCAAAGGCGCTGGCAATCATGAAGGCGATGACGATAAGCCAGATCAGCGGGTGGTTGAAGTCGACCAGCGCCCCTTCGATGGCCGCCTTGGGGGTCGCTTCGCCACCGGCATGGAGCACGGCGTAGAGCCCGAGGGAGAGGATGGCGATATAGCCGGTCGGCGCTATGTTGGTGACGATGACCAGAATGGTGGCGATAAACAGAATGGCGGTGTGGTAGGCCGCCGGTGCCAGTCCGGCCGGGGCTGGCAGCTGCCAGCAGACGATAGCCAGCAGCACGGTCACGAGTGCGGCGAGCTGGGCGAGAGTGAGTTTTTTCATAAGATTCCTGTCCGGAATGAGTGGGGAGGGAGCGATTGAGGCCGCTTCGGCCCTACTATAAGAGGGGTAATGGTGGATGCCAAATCCATCAATTACACCAAATGAGTATTCGATTAATTGCGGCTGTTTTTAACGGCGTCTTTGGCTTTGTGAGCTCGGGTTGATGAAGGGGGGTGAGTGAAGGAGTCGTTGCGACCTGGGGGGCTGGCGGGATTAAGGCTGTTCAAGGGGGCGGGGCTTTCATAAGATGGCCCTCTCTCTTTTCCCTGAAAGTTATCCCTTTTCGTTATGCAATACGCCTCTCTCGCGCGCCTCAAGCAGGCCTTTATCACCGGGATGTGGGCCTCACTGGTCAGCATCGTTATCGGCTTCGCCTTCAAGGTGTGGCTGGCGCAGTGGGTCGCCAAGGGGGAGCTGGCGCTGTTCAACAGCGTGGTCGATTTGATCTCCCTCTCTTTTATCCTGATGACAGGTTTTCGCTCCTCCATGGTGGTGAGCTACTCCCAGACCAAGAACGATCGGGACATCATCAATATCTTCCGCTACTTCCTCATCGGCATCGTGCTGCTCACCTGGGGGGCGGTGATCCCCTATATCAAGCACGGGCTCCATATCCGGGTGGAGTATCTGCAACTGGTGGGGGTTATCTTCGGGCTGGGGCTCAAGGTCTACTTCACCAATCTGGTGGCCATGTACCGGATGTATGCGCTCTCCAACCGGGTCACCTGGCTGGAGCCGCTGGCCAACGGTCTGCTGTTTATGGCCTGCTATTTCGGACTGGGGATGGATGCGCTCGCTTCGCTCTTCTACGGGCTGACCTTCTCGTCGCTCGCCATCGCCGGTTATATGTATGTTTCGCGGCGTCGGGCCATCGCCACCAAGCCGCTGGCCAAGGTGGCGCTCGGCCCCGAGATGGTGAGCTATGTGAAGAAGAGCTTTACCGCCTCGCTGGAGGCGGGGGCCAGTATCCTGATGATCTACATCACTGTGCTGCTCACCATCCGCCACTTCAGCATCGACGAGCTGGGGGATTTTCAGGTGGTGGTGCGTCCCATCTTCACCTACATGACCACCCTGTTTGTCTTCCCCATCTACCGCTTTGTACTGCCGGAGCTTGCGGTCAATCTGCGCAATGGCGATCACCGCCAGATAAGGATGATCCGGCGCTGGATCTTCCGTCTCTCCGCCATCGTCAGTCTGGCCTTCTTTGGCTTGATGCTGCTGGCGGGCAAGCAGCTGGTGTTGCTGTTCTTCCCCGCCGACTACGTGGGGGCGGTGCCCGTGCTGTTCCACTTCTCCATCTTCTTTATCTTTATGATGCTTAACGGCTATCAGCTCGCCTATATCAAGGCTCACGGTCACTTTACCCAGAGTTTGCTGATCCGGCTGGCTGGCATAGTGGCGCTGGTTGCCGCCTACTATCTAGTGGCCGAATTCACCGCCAACGTGGTGGCGATTATCGTGGCGCTGGGCCTCGGTTATATGGTGATGTTTATCCTCTCGACCCTGGCAGAGCGGCAGATCTTGCGATCCCTGCCACTGGTGCTGGCGACCCGCTAGGGTGCTACTCGCCAAGAGCTGACACCTGTCAGATAACAAAAAACGCCCGTGCGGGCGTTTTTTATTGGCGGTGCAGGGGAGGCTTAACGCTTGCCCTTGCCACCCTTGTTGCCAGCGAGGGCCTGCTTTCTGGCGCGCTGCTTCTGGGCCGCCTTGCTGTTGCGGCGTGGCTCGGGCTCGAAGCGGGTGAGATCCGGCTCAAAGCCCGGGAACCACTGCTGGGGCAAACGGATGTCGAGCACCGCTTCCACCTTCTCCAGCAGGGGCGCATCTTCCGGGCTGAACAGGGTAATGGCGAGCCCCTTGTTGCCGGCACGGCCGGTGCGCCCGATACGGTGGACGTAATCCTCGGCCACAAACGGGAACTCGAGGTTAATCACATAGTTGAGATCCGTGATATCGAGGCCGCGGGCTGCCACGTCGGTGGCTACCAGTGCCTGCAGGGTGCCGGCGCGAAACTCCAGCAGAACTTTTTCACGCGCGCTTTGCGACAGATCGCCGTGGAAGGCGAGGGCATTGATGCCCGCTTTGCCAAGCTGCTGGGCCAATTTGTCCGCCCCTTGGCGGGTGCGGCTGAAGATGAGGGCCGGTGCCCACCCTTTCACTTTGAGCATGTGCTCGACCAGCGCCAGCTTGCGATCACTGTCCACCGTGTAGACCCGCTGCTCCACCTCGGCCGCCGTGGTGTTGCGCGGTGCCACTTCAATCAGCTCGGGGTCGCGTAGCAGCACCTTGCTCAAGGAAAACAGGTTGTCGTCGCAGGTGGCGGAGAAGAGCAGGGTCTGGCGATCCGCCGGGATCTGTTTTAGCAGCGCCTTGATCTCGTCCATAAAGCCCATATCGAGCATGCGATCCGCCTCGTCAAACACCAGATGGCGCAGGCTATCAAGGCTCAATGCCCCCTGACGCAGATGGTCGAGCAGGCGGCCCGGGGTGGCGATCAGCAGATCCACCCCGGCTTGAAGCGCCTCCACCTGAGCCGCGATACTCACCCCGCCGTAGACCAGCGTGCTGCTGAGATCGGTGCCCTGGCCGTAGCGCGCCACGCTCTCGGCGACCTGCACCGCCAGCTCGCGGGTCGGCACCAGCACCAGCGCGCGGATCGGGCGCTGGGACGCCATTTGCGGCTGCGCCAGCAACTGCTCCAGCAGCGGCAGCACAAAGGCGGCGGTCTTGCCGGTGCCGGTCTGGGCGCCTGCCATCAGATCCCGCCCTGCCAGAATGACCGGGATGGCGCGAGCCTGAATGGGGGTCGGTGCGGCATAGCCCAGTTCGATCAGGGTCTGCTGCAAGCGGGGGGAGAGGGCCAGTTCGGCAAAGGAGGCTGTGGACATAGGGGCACCAGTCGGGGTTATCGCGGCCTGCGGCCACGATGCAATGAGTGATCGTGGCCGCGATGGTAACAGAAGCAGGGGGAGCGGCAGAAGGCGGCTATGCCTCTGCGTCGTCCGGCAACGGGCGGATCAGCCGGATCTTTTTGCCCTCGTAGCAGGCGATGTTGTGCTTGCCGTGCTGTTTGACGTGGTAGAGCAGCTCGTCGGCCAGATGCACCGCCTCGGTGACGGTGAGGTAGTCGCGAATGCGGATCACCCCGGCGGAGAAGGTGATGGGGGTGGGCAGCTCGGGGATCCCCAATGGCCGATCCAGCAGGCGACCAGCGGAGTGGATCATCATCTCGTCATCCTCCATCCCCTTGAACAGCACGATAAACTCCTCGCCGCCCCAACGGATGGCGCTGTCCACCTTGCGGATATTGCTTCTGAGATGGCGGGCAAAGGCGACCAGTGCCAGATCCCCGACGCCATGGCCATAGGTGTCGTTGATCGACTTGAAGTTGTCGATATCGAGGATCATCAGGTAGTCGTGCTCGTGGAGCAGACTCTGGCAGAGCACATCTCTGCGTGGCAGCCGGGTCAGGTGGTCGGTGTGCGCCAGGGTGCGCAGCCGCAGGTAGATCTGCTTCCAGGCCACCATGCCCAGCAACAGCACGATGAGATAGACCTTGAAGGCCGCACTTTGCAGGGCCAGCTTGACGAAATCGAACCAGCTGTAGGACCACTTCAGATAGAGATCATCCCCCGCCTTGGTGCGCATAAAGGGTTTGCTCAGGCAGAGGTGCCTCGGGCGGCAGGGCTCGGCGGCTTCAAACGATATGTTGGTGCGGGTCGGGTTGATGGTGTCGAAGGGGTGCAGTACATCGTTAAATGCTTCATCGACGGCGATATCGATACCGAGCAGCCCGTATTTGTAACCGCCGCGCCCCGACTGATGAATGAAGGGGAAGTACATCACTATGGTATTGCGCATGCTGAAGCTGTCGATCTCGATATCGGAGACAAAGGCTTCATCGGCGCTGCACAAGGGGCGGCCGGGGGCAAAGTTGGCGCAACCGAAGTAGTGATACCAGGCGGGCAGTGTCATCAGGTCCACCTTGATCGGCGCCAGTCTGGCGGGCAGCACATTGTTGTCGGCCACCATGCCGATCAGCCGGTAGTCATTCCAGATGGTGTAGATGTTGATCACCTCCGGATAGGAGAGGGCATAGCGGAAGGTGTTGAGGAGATTGGCTGCCGGGTAATGCAGGGGAACATTGGCAAAGCGGTACTTGCTTCTTAAGTCGTAACCATAGAGGTAGTTGGTGTTCGGCTTGTTTCGAATGAGGTGGGTTGGGATCTCCAGCGACCGCTGGTAGGCGAGATAGCTGGTGATGTTCTCCACTTCGAGGATCTTGGCCCGCTGATAGAAGACCTCGAACACATTTTTCTGGCGGGCTGTGATGAGATCCATGTCGTGCTGGATATTGAGATAGGTGTAATAGAAGACGCAGCCCAATCCGGTCAGGGCGAGCAGGACCAATCCGATCACTTTGAGGATGAACTGGCGGGCAAACGCCAGTGGCCAGCGCAAGGCTGAGGGTTTACCTGACAGTAAGGTCATAGGACTTTGGGTGCGGTACCAATAGGGGGGTGGGCGCCATGCGAATCAAGTATACGCGAAAGAAATCCCGGCAGGATCCACCGATAACCCTTGCCAGAAGCTGAAGTCCTCACCACTTATTTACCCCTACTCCACTATCCGCACGCTCTCGCTGGCCAGATGGTGCAGCCACTCCCTGACGATCAGCAGTACGGCGGCAAAGTGCTCGTCGCGGGGCAGCAAGCTGGCAGCGAGGGGATCCCCTTCCGCCATGGCGGCCAGCTGGCCAAAGGCTTGTTCCACCAGATCACGGTCGAGCTGGTTGTCCCCCAGCGCTTCGGTCAGCGAGGGCTGGCTGCGCAGGGTCAGCTGCAAGCCGGGCGGGATCTGCGGGGTGATGCGCATCAGCTCATCTTCTACCACCATGATGGCCCGCTCCAGTTCGAGCGGGGTGGGGGGCGCGTGGCGAAACGGCCCGGGTTGGATGGCATCGATGCCGAAGGTGAGAATATATTCGAAGGTGGTACCATCAATCTGGCCGAGCAAGACCCTGCTGTGGGTTTTACCTATTTCAAGCAGCAGTGTGCTCTGCTGCGGGACTGGCTGGATCATCGCGAAGGCTCCTCTGCATCGATAATTTGCCTCTTCATCTTGCGCTCGGTACGACGGATTTGACGAGCCATTTGTGGGGCTGGGCGGATTACCTCTTGCAATTATCGTTATTAATGGCAGTCTGGATGGCTAAATGTTGTGGCATTTGTCATTTCCGTTCCGCTTCAGGAGTTTAGATATGGATATTCGCACCGCTCCCCGCGCCATCGCGCTCGCCCTCATGCTGGCCAGCGGCATCGCCGCTGCCAACGAAGCGCTGGTGATCCAGACCGATTTCGGCCTCAAAGATGGCGCCGTGTCGGCCATGAAGGGGGTCGCCTTCGGGGTGGATCGCACCCTGCCGCTCTATGACCTGACCCACGAGATCCCGGCTTACAACATCTGGGAAGCCTCCTACCGCCTCTACCAGACCCTGCAGTATTGGCCCAAGGGCACAGTGTTTGTCAGTGTGGTGGATCCGGGGGTCGGCACCGAGCGCAAGTCAGTAGTGCTCAAGACCAGGAGCGGCCACTACATCGTGACCCCGGACAACGGCACCCTGACCCTGGTGGCCGAGCACTTCGGCATCGAGGCGGTGCGCCAGATTGACGAGAAACTCAACCGCCTCAAGGGCTCCGAGAAGTCCTACACCTTCCATGGCCGCGATGTGTACGCCTATACCGGCGCACGGCTCGCCTCCGGCGCCATCAGCTATGAGCAGGTCGGCCCGCTGCTGCCCGCCGAGGTCGTGAAGATCCCCTATCAGCCTGCGGTCGCCGAGAAGGATGGCACCCTCAAGGGCACCATCCCGATCCTCGATGTGCAGTACGGCAACGTCTGGACCAACATCGACGATGCGCTGCTGACCAAGGCGGGGATCAACAAGGGGGATAACGCCTGCATCAAGATCCGCGAAGGGGATGTGGTCAAATATGACGGCAAGGCGCCTTACGTCAGCAGCTTCGGTGACGTGCCGGAAGGTCAGCCACTGGTCTACCTCAACAGCCTGCTGCAGGTGTCGGTGGCGCTGAACATGGACAGCTTTGCCGCCAAGCATCAGGTGCAATCCGGCGCCAACTGGCATATCAGCCTGAAGAAGTGCTCCTGATCCGCATATATAAGTAGAGATAGAAATAGCAACGGGCGCCTCGGCGCCCGTTTTGTTCCCTGGTAGTAAAGAAAGGGATCAGAACTCGTTGGAGAGCGCCTTGTACCCTTTGACCAGATCGATATTGGTATGAGCCACGTCTTCGGAGAATTCGGCGGCATCCACCGAAACCCGCGGGAAATAGAGGGATCAGAACTCGTTGGAGAGCGCCTTGTACCCTTTGACCAGATCGATATTGGTGTGAGCCACGTCCTCGGAGAATTCGGCGGCATCCACCGAAACCCGCGGAATATGGGTCAGATCGCTCTGCTGGTTGATGCGGGTGGTGGAGGGGACGTAGAACTCCGGCGGCAGATCGCAGCCATCGATCACCGAGTTGTGACGCACCACGGCACCATCGCCGATATGGCAGTTGAACAGCACACTGTTGAAACCGATAAAGACCCGGTTCCCCACTTCGCACGGCCCGTGGACGATGGAGCGGTGGGCGATGGAGGTGTACTCGCCGATGGTGACGGCTGCGCCGGATTTGGAGTGGATCACCACGCCATCCTGAATGTTGGAGTTGGCGCCAATGACGATGGGCTCCATCTCGCCGTTGGCATCCACCTCGTCGGCGCGGATCACAGCATAGGGGCCGACAAAGACATTCTCTTTGATGATCACCTTGCCGCAGATGATGGCGGTCTTGTCGATATAGGCAGATTCGTCGATGACAGGCAGATGGCCGGAGGGATTCTTGCGGATCATGTGACATCCTGTGGTTGCTTGAAATGATGCAGTGGCGCACCCGGCGCCAGGATGCCAGCTTACGCCTCGTTATTATCCGGGGAAACCCAGAAGTGGTCTGACCCTTGTCGCAAGCCTTGGTGGGAGCACTGTTTCCGCGCGCTGGAATATGGGAGCATTGCAGCCATTCCCGAGTTGGTTGAAATGGACATATATAGATGAAGAAGATGATTGCCCTGCTGGCGGGTGGTTTGTTGCTCTCCTCGGCCGCACAGGCCAAAGGGGTTGCGGGCGACTTTGATTACTATGCGCTGGCGCTCTCCTGGTCGCCAGAGCATTGTGCCATCAAACCGGCGGATCGGGACCAGTGTTCCCGCAAGCTGGGGTTCGTGCTGCACGGGCTCTGGCCCCAGTACGATCGCGGTTACCCCAGCAACTGCACCCGCGAACGGCTCGACGCCAACATGGAGCAGAAGTTTGCCGGCCTCTACCCCAGCCGTTTCCTCTATCGCCATGAGTGGGAGAAGCACGGCACCTGCTCCGGCCTGAGTCAGCCCCAATTTCATCAGCTGGCAAGCGACCTGCGCCAGAAAGTGAAGATCCCGGCGGCCTATCAATCCCCGGAAGAGCCGCTGCGCAAGAGCACTTTCCAGCTCAAGGCCGATCTGGCGAGCGCCAACCAGTGGCTGGCTCCCGACAACATCACAGTGGCTTGCGCCGATGGTGGCCGCTTCCTGCGGGAGATCTACATCTGCGTCAATAAAGAGGGGACGGATGCGGTCACCTGCTCCGCCGAGATGCAAAAGCGTGAGCGTCGCTCCTGTGGCCAGCCGGACTTCCTGCTGCGCAGCGTGCGTTAAGCCTCCACTCTCTTCATCAGGCCCCTTGCGGGCCTGATGTTCAACCATGGTTATCAGAAAGGAGTCTGAAAGATGGATGGCAACAACCGGTTTGGCCCGACAGAGCGGGCCCTGCTGCTCGGGGTGAAAGGGGTGGGGCCGACCGTTATCGGGCGGCTCGAACAGCTGGGCTACCATACCCTGGCCGGATTGGCCGAGGCCGACACCACCCATATCGTCCAGCTGGTGGCCAGCATGCTGGGCTCGACTTGCTGGCAGAACAGCCCGCAGGCGCGCAGTGCTATCGACGGCGCCATTGCGCTGGCCCGCGCACATCTGGCGGCGGATGCGACAAACGGGGTGAATGGATGAGCCTCTTTACCGAACTGGGGATGCGTTATCCCATCATTCAGGCGCCGATGGCCGGTGTGCAGGGAAGCGAGCTGGCGCTGGCCGTGACCCGTGCGGGCGGCTTGGGCTCCTTGCCTGCCGCCATGCTCACGCCAGCGGAGCTGCGCAGCGAACTGGAGCGACTTGCCCAAAGCGGCCTTGGGCCATTTAACATCAACTTCTTCTGCCATCGGCAACGGGAACCGGATCCCGTTGCTCTGGCCCGCTGGCAGCAGTGCCTTTCACCCTACTACGCAGAGTTTGGTCTGGAGCATTCAGCTGTTATGACGGCACCAAGCCGTGCCCCCTTCAATGAGGTGCACGCCGCCATGGTAGCCGAGTTCAGACCGTCGGTGGTCAGCTTCCACTTCGGTTTGCCCGCGCCCGAGCTGCTTGTCCAAGTGAAGGATGCGGGGGCCAAGGTCTTGGCCAGCGCCACCACGGTGGCGGAGGCTATTTGGCTTGCTCACCATGGCGCCGATGCCATCATTGCTCAGGGATTGGAGGCGGGTGGTCATCGCGGTCATTTCCTCTCTGAGGATCTCGCGCTGCAGCAGAGCACCCTGACCCTGTTGGCGCAGATCCTAGCGGCAACCGACCTGCCGGTGATTGCCGCAGGTGGTATCGTCGATGGCAAGGGGATAGCCAACGCGTTGCAAATGGGGGCGAGCGCTGTGCAGATGGGCACTGCCTTTCTCTGTTGCCATGAAGCGACCACCTCGACGCTGCATCGCGCCGCCATCCATTCACCAGAGGGCCAGCAGACGGCACTGACCAATCTGTTTAGCGGTCGTCCGGCGCGGGGTATCGTCAATCGTCTGATGAGGGAGTTGGGCCTACTCTCGGAGCTTGCCCCTCACTTCCCCTATGCCAGTGGCGCACTGGCACCGCTGCGTGCCGCCGCCGAGAAGGCGGGGGACAGCGGCTTCTCTCCGCTCTGGGCTGGCCAGAATGTATCGGGCTGCCGGGATCTTCCCGCTGGCGAGCTGATGGCGTGCTGGGTCAAAGAGGCTGGATTGGGATAAGCGCTTCTATATATGCCTTATACGCCTCTTTATATAGAAGATGCCGAGGGCGCTGCGCGTTAGACGCGACAGTGCGGCGATGATGGATGAGTGCCAGGCCAGTACCCTTGTGAGGCATTTATCCGGTGTAAAACGTCCTAACCCCACCCCTGGCTGTGGATAAGTCTGTATAAAGACTGTGTATTGATATGAATAACCAAGAAATTGCACTTTTTTGCAATTTTATTGCGGTAAAGCCTTGCCAATGTGAGCTGGATCTCTATAATGCGCCACATCGACAGGGCAAGCGGCAACGCAGAAAGCCAAGTCGGCAACCTCGAAAAGCCTTTGAAAATAAGGCTTGACTCGAGAAGGCGGTTGAGTAGAATTCCACTCCCGCAGCAACGAACTG
>NZ_JAAKVF010000011.1:0-155999 GCF_049175515.1 Aeromonas sp. 600479 | reverse complement strand
GAGCGGGAAACGAGACTCGAACTCGCGACCCCGACCTTGGCAAGGTCGTGCTCTACCAACTGAGCTATTCCCGCAACTACCTTAAAACAGGCCGTACAGCATTTGGTTGCTTGCGCTACTGTACGGGAGCCGAATTATAAGAGCAGTCATTCCAATTGCAAGGGCTTTTTTGTCTGGTTGCGCGCGTTCGCTCAAAAGCTGGCCGAACTGTCGATTTTAGCAGCCAGCGCATGACAACCCCTTGCCGGGGAATCAGATCTTGAAGACGTGGCTGCGATAGAACTGCAGCTCGGCGATGGATTCGCGGATATCGTCCAGCGCCTGGTGGGTGCCGCTCTTCTTGAACTGCTCCAGCAGTTCCGGCTGCCAGCGGCGTACCAGCTCCTTGATGGTGCTGACGTCGACGTTGCGGTAGTGGAAGAAGGCTTCCAGCTCGGCCATGTGCTTGACCATGAAGCGGCGATCCTGACCGATGCTATTGCCGCACAGCGGGCTGGTGCGCTCCGGCACCCACTGGCGAATGAAGTCGAGGGTCTCGGCAACGGCTTTCGCCTCGTCATGCTGACTCGCCTTGACCCGGGCCACCAGACCGCTCTTGGTATGGGTGTTGACGTTCCACTCGTCCATCTTGGCCAGCTCTTCATCACTCTGATGAATGGCGATGACCGGCCCTTCGGCCAGCACGTTCAGGTCCTTGTCGGTGACTATGGTGGCAATCTCCAGTACCACGTTCTCTTCGGGGTCGAGACCCGTCATCTCCATGTCGATCCATACCAGGTTCTGCGCGCTGACTGTCATGATTACTCTCTCTGTTGGGAGGAATGGCGGAATTTTGCCAATTTGCATGTATCATACTGGCTTTGGATCTGTTCATAAACTGGCGAATCGAGTGGCAAAGAAAGCAAAACTCAATCTGGGTCAACAAAGACGCGTCCAGGCCAACCGCGAGCGGCGGCTGCAAAAAGAGCACACCACAGAGGTGGATGACACCCTGTTTGGCCCGGCCATCGAAGGGGTGGTGATCAGCCGTTTCGGTCAGCACGCGGACGTGGAAGCGAGCGATGGCACCATTCACCGCAGCAACCTGCGGCGCAGCAGCATCAGCAGTCTGGTCTGCGGCGACATGGTGGTGTGGCGTCCCGGCCTCAATGCCGCAACAGCGGGCGTCATCGAAGCGGTGCATCCGCGCCACTCGGTACTGACCCGGCCGGACTTCTACGACGGGGTCAAACCCATCGCCGCCAATATCGACCAGATCATCATCGTCTCGGCGGTGATGCCCGAGTTCTCCACCAACATCGTCGACCGCTATCTGGTGGCTGCCGAGGATGTGGAGATCCGCCCCCTCATCGTGCTGAACAAGGTCGATATGCTTGATGATGCCGCCAGAACGCGCATCGAGAGCCAGCTCGAAACCTACCGCAAGCTCAATTACGAGGTGCTGCTGGTGAGCTGCGAGAGCGGTGAAGGGCTCGATGAGCTGAAAGCCAAGCTCACCGACAAGATCAGCATCTTCGTTGGCCAGTCCGGGGTGGGCAAGTCGTCCCTCACCAACGCCCTGATGCCGGGGCTGGATGTGCTCACCGGCGAGATCTCCGAAAACTCGGGGCTCGGCCAGCACACCACCACCACGGCGCGGCTCTACCACTTCCCGAGCGGCGGCGATCTCATCGACTCCCCCGGGATCCGCGAGTTCGCCCTCTGGCATCTGGAAGCCGACCGCATCACCTGGTGCTTCGTCGAATTCCGCGACTACCTAGGTGGCTGCAAGTTCCGCGACTGTACCCACAAGGACGATCCCGGCTGTGCCCTGCGCGCCGCGGTCGACGCGGGCGCCATCAGCGCCGATCGCTTCCACAACTATCACCGCATCCTGGAAACCATGCAGGAAGCCCGTCACGGTCGCCAACAGGCGCGCCTGTGACCCTATTCAACCTACCTTGATGATGAACATGAGCATTACTGACAACCTGAAAATTGCCGGTCAATACTGTCTGCCCAAACACGCCCTCTCTCGCCTGGTCGGCAAACTTGCGGCTGCCGAAGCAGGCAACCTCACCACCAGGGTGATCGAGGCCTTTATCAAGCAGTACCAGGTCGACATGAGCGAGGCGCTGCACGAGAGTCCGGCCCACTATAAGAGCTTCAACGAGTTCTTCACCCGCGAGCTCAAGCCCGGTATCCGTCCCGTGGTAGAAGATGCCATGACCCTGGCGCTGCCGGTGGATGGCACCGTCAGCCAGCTCGGCCCCATCCAGCAGGGTCGCATCATTCAGGCCAAGGGCCACGACTACAGCGCCCGCGAGCTGCTGGGCGGTTATGAAGATCTGGTGGCTCCGTTCAAGGATGGCGACTTCGCCACCATCTACCTGGCGCCCAAGGATTATCACCGCATCCACATGCCGCTGGACGGCGTACTGGAGAGCATGGTGTTCGTGCCGGGGGATCTCTTCTCCGTCAACCCGCTCACCGCCGAGAACGTGCCCAACCTGTTTGCCCGCAACGAGCGGGTGGTCGCCACCTTCCGCACTCCGCACGGCCCCATGGCGCTGGTGCTGGTCGGTGCCACTATCGTGGCCAGCATCGAAACCATCTGGGCCGGTAACATTGCTCCGACCAAAGAGAAGAAGGTGGTGCGCTGGGACTACACCGGCGACGAGGCCATCACCCTGCAAAAAGGCGCCGAGATGGGGCTGTTCAAGCTGGGCAGTACTGTCGTCTGCCTGTTTGGTCCGGGCATGCTGGCCGGTTTCGAGCACCATCTGGCCAACGGGGTCACCACCCGCATGGGTCAGCCCTTTGCCAAGCTGGCGGAGCAGGCATGAGCGAGCAACCGAACGCCTCGCAGAAGAACAACCCGCTGCACGGGCTGACGCTGGAGGCCATCGTCACCGCGCTGGTCGAGCACTATGGCTGGGAAGAGCTGGGGCAGCAGATCAATATCCGCTGCTTCACCGATAATCCCAGCATCAAGTCCAGCCTGAAGTTCTTGCGCAAGACCCCCTGGGCTCGGGAGAAGGTCGAAAGCCTCTACCTCTACGTCCAGCGCAAGCAAGCCAAATCGAAGAAGGAAGGGCAAGATGGCCTTTAAGATTACGTACACCTATAAAAAACAGGCCAAAGAGCTCGGCTATGCCAACGACAAGTTCCGCAGCATCTACGACGCCATCGCCGCAGCCGAAGGGCTGGATCTCTCCAGTTTCCACGCCATGGAGGCCCAGCTGGCTCAGGTATGTCGCCGTGACAAGAAAAGCGTGAAGGATTACCAGGAGAACTACTTCAAAGAGTTGGGATTCTCCAACATCGTCATCGAACGGGATATTCAGGAGTAACCATGCGCACCTTGACTCTGATGGCCGCCTCTCTGCTGCTGGCGGCATGCAGTACACCGGAACAACATCTGGTGGGCAGCGATCGCGACAGCCACGGCTGTATCGGCAGTGCGGGCTATCAGTGGTCAACACTGACTGGCAAATGTGTGCGCCTGTTTGAAGAGGGTATCCGGCTCAATCCGACCGATGCCAGCCAGACCAGCAGCGCCTTCGTGCTGTTCAACGCCGATCAGACGCAGGCCGAACTGCATCTACCAAGTGGCGAGCTGCTTGCGCTGACCCGTCAAGGTGCGGAGGGCAACTGGTCGTGGCAGGGCAGCGGCTACACCCTCTTTATCTGGAAGGGTTATGTGCTCAAGCACGGTGACAAGGCGCTCTATCACGGGGAATAACCCCGAGGGATATCGCACTGCGTGGTATCGGCACGATACCCGCGAAAAAAATGCCGACCCAAGGGGTCGGCATTTTTGTATCTGACACAACCGGTTATCAGGCGCGGCTGAGGTAATCGGCCTGCCCTACCCACTTGTAGCTGGTGAGCTCGGTCAACCCCATGGGGCCACGGGCATGCAGCATCTGGGTCGACACCGCCACTTCAGCGCCCAGACCAAACTGGCCGCCATCGGTGAAACGGGTGGAGGCGTTGACATAGACAGCCGCCGAACCGGCGCCATTGACAAAACGCTCGGCGTTGGCCAAATCGTTGGTCAGGATGGCATCGGAGTGGCCGGCGTTGTGCTCGCGCATATGGGCCAGCGCCTCATTCACATCCGCCACCAACTTGACCCCCAGGGTCAGCCCGAGCCACTCGGTATCGAAATCCTCCGGCCCCGCCTCGCACAGGTTGTCGGCACCCGCTAACTGCGTCATGGCGTTGGGCGCGGCCACCAGCGTCACCTTGCGCTCGTTCATCAGCGTCACCAGCTGCGGCAGGAAAGCCGAAGCGACTTTCTCGTGTACCAGCAGGGTATCGAGGGCATTACAGGCGGAGGGGCGTTGCACCTTGGCGTTGTCGATGATCGCCAGAGAGCGCACCAGATCGGCACTCTCGTCGACGAAAATATGGCTGATACCGAACCCGCCGATGATGACCGGGATGGAGCTGTTCTCCTTGCACATCTTGTGCAGGCCGGCACCGCCACGGGGGATGATCATGTCCACATAGCGGTCGAGACGCAGCAACTCGCCGACCAGCGCCCGATCCGGGTTGTCGATGTACTGCACCGCCGCCTCGGGCAGACCGGAGGCCGCCAAGGCATGCTGGATCACCCGCACCAGCTCCAGATTGGAGTGGAAGGTCTCGCGCCCGCCGCGCAATATGCTGGCGTTGCCAGTCTTGAGGCAGAGGCTGGCGATGTCGATGGTGACGTTGGGGCGCGCCTCGTAGATGACGCCGATAACCCCGATAGGCACCCGACGACGAGAGAGTCGCAGGCCATTTTCCAGCACCCGGCTATCCATTTCGGCGCCGACCGGGTCATCCAGCGTGATCACCTTGCGCACATCCGCCACAATCCCGGCCAGCCGGGCCGGATTGAGCAGCAGGCGATCCAGCATCGCCTCTGACAAGCCCGCCTCACGGCCGGCGGCGATATCTTTCGCGTTGGCGGCGAGGACCTGCTCACTGCGCGCCTCCAGCTCGTCGGCGATGGCGGCCAGCGCCCGGTTTTTCTGCGCCGTGCTGACGGTAGCCAGCTGATAGGCGGCTTCACGGGCCGCCTGCCCCATTTTCTCCAGACTCATCTCGGTTCCCTTTTGTTCATGCCGTGCCGCTGATTAGAGCAGCACCATATCGTCTCGATGGATGGCTACTGAACCATATCCATAGCCCAGTACCTGCTCAATCTGATCCGAGTGGACGCCGCGCAGCTTGTCCAGCTCCAGATGATCGTAACGGCAGATACCGCGCGCCAACTCGGCTCCTTTGGGATCAAGAATGCGCACCACATCGCCCCGAATAAAGTCGCCCTTGACTGCGACAATCCCCTTGGGCAGCAGGCTGGAGCCTTTCTCCTTCATGGCGGCCACTGCGCCCTGATCCACATGTACTTCGCCGTGAGGGGGTGGGCCTGCCAGGATCCAGCTCTTGCGCCCTTCCAGCGGGGACGCCAGCGCCGGGAACAGGGTGCCAATCCGCTCGCCCTTGGCGAGACGACCGATCACCTCTGGCATCTGGCCGGTCGCGATCACCACGTTGACACCAGCGCGGCGCGCCACATCGGCGGCCTGCAGCTTGGTAGCCATGCCGCCGGTACCGAGGCCACTGACGCTGTCACCCGCCAGCGAGCGCAGGGTATCGTCGATGGTCTGCACCTCTTCAATGAGCTGGGCATCGGGATTGGTGCGCGGATCGGCGGTAAAGAGCCCCTTCTGGTCGGTCAGCAGGATCAGCAGATCCGCATCCGCCAGAATAGCGGCCCGTGCGGAGAGGTTGTCGTTGTCGCCGACCTTGATCTCGGCGGTCGCCACCGCATCGTTTTCGTTGATGACCGGAATGATGCGGTGATCAAGCAGGGTGCGCATGGTATCGCGGGCATTGAGATAGCGTTCCCGATCTTCCAGATCGGCGCGGGTCAGCAGCATCTGGCCGATATGCAGACCGTAGAGGTTGAACAGATCCTGCCATACCCGAATAAGCTGGGTCTGACCAACAGCCGCCAGCATCTGCTTATTGGGCAGGGTTGGCGCCAGTGGCGGGTGACCCAGATGTTCACGACCGGCGGCGATAGCCCCTGATGTGACGACCACGACCCTGTGGCCGTGACGGTGCAAGGCCGCACACTGTCTGACCAGCTCGACCATATGGGCACGATTGAGCTGGGAAGACCCCCCTGTGAGCACGCTGGTGCCCAACTTGACGACTATGGTTCTGTTTTCCATGGGAGCATAAAGGCTAAAAAAGTAAGGAATATCTTTATACCCACGGCCATGGTGCCCTGCAAGGCAATTCATGGTGCGGTGGAAGAGGAGAAAAAACGGGAGGAGAGAGAACTGGAGCCCTGCGAGTAACAGATGCAACTCGCAGAGCTTCAGGGGATCAGGCTGCCGTTACGGTCAACTCGTTGGTGACCTGCTCGGCAGGAGACAGGTGACACTCAAGCGCGGCCAGCTTGTCGCTGATGAGCTTGTAGAAGCGGTTGAGGGTGCGTTCCACCTCCACCTGATGCTTCTTGGGGATCGGCTTGTCGAGCCACTCACCATCGGCATTGTAAAAACCGAACTGATAGTGATAGCGGAACTGGTGATCGTCCTGCTCCAGCACCAGCCACCAGCCCCAGAACTCCCGTTTGTCCGGCGCCGGCTTGGCGCTGACACAGACCGACAGGCAGTCGAAACGATAATGCCCCTCTTCGCAGAGATCTTCGCGCAAATAGGGGCCAATGGCAGCAAACTGCCTCAGCAGTCGCTTGTAGGTCACTCTTTCAGACATGTTAACCTCCCTGTTAAACAAGCCGCGCCACCTCGGGATGGCGTCAGTTCTTTAGCGCAATGTCAGGTACACAAATGCTGTTTCAGCCACTCGACGATTTCGTCCAGAGCCTTGTCATACACCTCCAGCAAAGGCTGTTTGTCGAATACGATGGCCTTGCCGTTACGACTGGCCGCCGCCAATGCCCGTACATCCTGCTCGGGACAAATGAAATCTCGCTTGTGTCCAATACTCAATATCGGCACTGAGGTGCGAGTCCCCAGTAATCCTTGTGTTTTAAGTGAAAATACCTGGCACTTGGTACGCATGCCGTCCCACTGCGCTGCATCCGCCCCCAACCGGTTGGCCAGACTGTCCCGCATCATGCGCGGACACTTGGCAAACAGCTCCTGATTGGTAAACACCTGATTGACCCCGGCGCCGACACAGACCACAGTCCGCAGCTTGAACGGTTCGATAAACGCCAATCTGGCTGCGATATTGCCCGCCAGACGCATCCCCACCATGGCGATACGCTGATGATCGACCCAGGCCACTTCGGAAAGGTAATGGAGCACCGCCTGATGGAGGCGGCTGGTATCCTGCACCAATGGCCAATGCTCGGCATAGCCAATCCCGGGCATATCGAGGGATAGCATGCCGATACCGTTGGGCTCGAGCCGTTTGAGATAGAAGTTGAGGAAATCGAGCTGCAGGGAGTCGATCCCGCCGCTGATGATCACCAGCGGCACCGGCTTTTCGGTAGTCGGCAGGTGGAGATAACCCTGAATATGCTTGCCGCGAAAAGGCACCTGGATCTCTTTGAGCGGAACCTTGAACAGCCGACCCGCCTCGCGATAGGCCATGTTGCCAAGCAGCTGGGCCTGATCCGCCAGCTCATCGTCTTTGAGATGAGGATAGCTGGCGATGGAGTAATAGCGTACCGCCTTGAGTAACTGTTTCAGGGCGCCAGCATTATCCCCCAGCTCGCGCAGTGCGCGCCCCTGCTTGAAATAGTTGCCAGCCACCTGACTCCACTCGTAAATCCAGTTGCCGGGCACATAACCCTTGATGGTATCGAGATAGCAATCGTGGGTGCGTTCGCCACTAGCCATGGCGATGCGGGCCAGGGTTTGCTCCACCTCGATGGGATCAGCCCCCTGCCAGGCCCAGGAAGGACGACGCAACAGACGATACCAGCTCTTTGACATGGAGCCGTCGATAAACATCTCATCTGACTCGGCTTCCGCCAGGTCAGCCGCACTGGAGTTGGAGATCTCGGATGTTTCCAATACCTTCTTGACGCGGGTAAAGAGCTGTTCGGTCAGGTTAAGGTCTTCGTTCAAGTCCAAGATAGTGTCTCATTCATATCAGGCAATGGTTCATCTTAACCACTTTTGCCGCCACTCAGCCACCCCGCAACAGATTGATAGACAAAAAAACAGGGCTCCAAATTGGAACCCTTTGAAACCATTATTGACAGTTACGGCCAATGGACGCAGCGAGCGTCACATCCCGTTTCCGTTACTTTTCGTCGCAGATCGGTGTAGCGAACTCCAGCGCCATATCCCACGGCTGTTCGATCCAGGTATCCTGCGGGATCGCCACTTCGAAATCGTCCAGCAGCGCTTCGCCCATCGGCTTGGCGAAAATCGCGATGAACTTGGCTTTCGGGTAGAGCTCGCGGATCGCCTTGGCGGTAGTGCCGGTGTCGACCAGATCTTCCACCACCAGCCAGCCTTCGCCGTCACCAGCGGTGGTGGCAGCCTTCACGACCACCAGCTCGCGCTGGCTGTCATGGTCATAGCTGGAGATGCAGAGGGTTTCCACATTACGAATGCCAAGTTCACGGGCCATCAGGGCTGCGGGCACCAGGCCACCACGGCTGACCGCGATGATACCTTTCCACTGGCTGACAGGCAGCTGACGACGGGCCAGACGGCGAGCTTCACGTTGCAGGTTGTCCCACGACACATAGAATTTTTTAGGCATAGTAATGAACTCAACGACTTATAGTTAAAACAAAGGGTTATGACGCAACGGTGCGCCGTGTTATGCAATGCTTACGTAATTCTGCCGCCACTTTGCCGCCATTTTTTGCCTATGAGTGAGGGCTGGCCAGAGGGTTTAATCTGACCGCGTCATCAAGGTGATCGGGGGCAAAGTGTGCGTATCTCATGGTCATCGTGATGCTGCTGTGACCGAGGATGCGCTGTAGGACAAGGATATTACCACCGTTCATCATGAAATGGCTCGCAAACGTATGCCGCAGGACGTGAGAAAGTTGCCCTTCGGGCAGTTTTACCCCTGAATTTTCGGCGGCGTATTCGAATGCGTCATAGCATGGGGGGAACAGCTTGCCCTCATAGAGGCCCCGCTTGGGGATGAGTTCATAGAGTTCTGGCGAGATAGGGACCGAGCGATTGCGCTTGCTCTTGGTCTGGGTGAAGGTCAGCCGGTATTTGCTCACCTGGGATCGGGTCAACCCCTGCACCTCAGACCAGCGGGCGCCGGTGGCCAGACAGAGCTTGACCACAGTGGTCAGGGCCGGAACGCGGGACTTGGCACAGCTGGCCAGCAGCAGGTCGATCTCGGCCGCCGTCAGAAAAGACATCTCGTTTTCTTGGGTCTTCACCTTGCGCAGCCCCGTCAGCGGGTGGGGATTGACCCACTCCCCCAACCGGATCAGCTCGCCGAACACCGCATTGAGCAGCCGCTGCTCATCGTTGACCGTCTTTGGACCTGCCGCCCTGTCTCTGCATCGCCCGGGAAAGATGATGGCCCCAGTGAGCCGCCCCTCGCGGTAGGCAGCAAAATGGCTTTTGTTGAAATCGACGGCGTAGGGGTCACCCATCGCACCGGCCATCAGGTCGAGCTTGCGCCTGACCTGATCCCCCGCGACCAGCGTCTGGCCGTGCAGGCGGTACCACTGCTCGATGATGTCGGATAACCGGCGCTTATCTTCGGTCACCTTGTTGGCCGTCAGCCAGGGGTTGCTGTTGCTCTCTTCGAGTAGCCACTTTTCCCACACCTGCGCCTCGCCCTTGGTGGCGAACCGCTTGCGCTTGCGGGGGCCGTCGCGGCCTTGGGGATAGACTTCGGCAAGCCAGGGGCGCGGCTTGCCGTCATCGAGTTTGCGGACTGTCATTGGCCTAGCCTGTTACCTCTTGCTCTTGGCAGCAGAGACCCAATCTTTTACCGGGACTACTTCACCAGAGCTGAGTAGCGTGACATCCAGAATAATTGATTCTGTTTTGAACGTTCTCAACGCCTTCCGCTCGTGACACCAGCCTTTTATGTGCGTATTGGTAACCTGACTGACGCTAACTTCTCGCTGAGAGAAATCACCCTTGCTGTCGATGTAGGAGAATGCGATTTCCATCAGGTCAGCGCGTGAGTAATGGCTTAAATCTAACTTTGAGTTACTTGTACCTTTTTTAGAAAAGACAGGCCCAGAGGTGTTACTTGGCCTATGGGGATTGGCAGTTTTGTTTTTTTTGGTCGCCTCTTTTTTGTTGGCAAAATAACCAATTACAAAAAGAGCAACCAATACCCAAAAGACTATTTCCATTAACGTTGCACCATTATTTGCTGACGGTTATAAGCCAGTCATGTTCCATACCGGAAACGTTAACAGATAGGCCATTGATGAACTGCTTGCCGGGCTTAATTTCACCGGCGATAACATCATCGACAAGCTGGCCATCAGTGCCAGTAATTACGCTGACTAACTTCTTGGCGATGCCATTGGCCGTAGCATTTTTGGCTTCATAACCAGCCTCGGGGAATGTGCGCAAAGCGACGTTGATGCGGGGAGGGTTATCTCTGAACTCGATCGCCGCATCAGGGCTTTCTTGCATGTAAAAGCCATGCCCATCTTCAAGGCCATAACGTCGAACGGTTGTTAATCCTGACTCTTTCAGAATCGATGCTTCATCAAGCACCGGTGCAGTGACTGCTTGAGTCGTGGCGGTATCGGAAGAGGTGGCACTATTGCCATCGCAACCAGCCAATAACACAACGCCAAGCACCGCAGCAGATATAAAACGCATCACAAAACCCTCTTAGATATCAAAACTTTTTCCCAGCCCATGCCACGCGGCCAACGATGTGCACATCGGCCCGCTGCTCTTTGGTGACCACTTGGGTTTCATAGCCGGGATTGTCGGAAATCACCTTGATGCCGCCGAGCACATCGAATTGCAGCCGCTTGACCAGCAGACTGTCACCGATGCGCAGCACATAGAGGCCATCACGCAGCGCGTCACCGTTGCACAGGTTCACCAGGATGATGTCGTTATTACTGATGGTGGGCTCCATGCTGTCACCCTTGGCGCGGATCACGGCCAGCCGTTCGGGGGATAAACCCTCTTTCTTGAGCCATTCGGTACGGAACGCCATCGGCTCGGTTTTCAGTTCTTCAGAAACAACCGAACCAAAGCCAGCAGAAGCAAACACCTGATAGCAATCGACCAGCGTGTAGTCATGCATCTTGCTGTTGAAAGAAGCGGGTTCTTCAGCCACCGCAGTTTCATCTGCTGGGCCAGTAACATAAGACGGGACTGCGGGGAGTTCTGGAACCTGCTCTGGTCGCTCACCAATACCCAAACACATCCACAGAAACAGGTTCGGCTCATGGCCGCAGATCTGAGCTACCAAGCCAACGGATGGCATCGTTTCGCCAGTGACGTACTTACGAAGTACTGCATCACTGACACCGACACGACGGCCGAAAGACCTATAGCTCTCCCTGCCAATCATAGCTTCCATCCGTTTTGCAAACCCCTTCATATCGAATGCAGTGCCGTTAAGAATCTCCATTTTTTTGCGAGCCTCAGGTTGTTTTGAGATCTACCGGTTGCGCAATGCTGCGCGGCGGTGTATCTTCACCTAAAAGTCCCGTTGAAACCCAAAGATTGCGAGTCACAGGTTGCAACGTTCTAGTGGTGATGAAAAATTGACGCATAGGGGCGCAGTATGACGCAACAAGGCATTAAAAAACAGCCCAAAGGGGCTGCTGTAAAACCGATGGGTGAAACATCTAACCCGTCCGGCGAACCGATGGAAGTCGTATTGCGCGAGCTGGCGGCCATCAAACAGAGCCTTGCGCTCTCCCAACTGCCAGCCATTCCGCTGGAAGCCTTCCTCAACATGCTGCGCGATGACTTCAGTATCGATCTGCCGGTGCGTACCGCTCAGGCGATGATTGCTGATGGCCGTATCCCGCAGATGCCGAAACTTCGCCCCACCGACAAGCCGTGGGTCAATCTGGTTCGCTGGCGTGAAATGGCTAAAGAGCCATCCAACTATCTGCATATGGCACATGAAAACTCCCGTCACCGCATAGCCAAACCTGCAACCACCAAGTCAAAGCAGCAGCGAGCTGCTTAACCTAACGGTAGCGATTGAGCACAGGGGGTTAAAGTGTCTACCAATAAGCCTAGCGCACACACCGGATTTGCGAGCGCCTGCGACCGATTTAAAGCAGCGCACGACCTTGAGGCCATTGCACACGCGATCGGCATGAGCGGCCATGTGCTGCGCAACAAGTTCAATCCGGCGCAAGAGCGGCACAAGTTGACCGCGACCGACCTGATCGACATCTACCGCGTCACCGGTGACGACACCCTGTTTGATGGCCTGCTGTTTGATTGCCAGCTCACCGCCGTTCGCCTGCCTTCTTCCGATGCGGTGATCCAGCCAGAGGCCCGCGCCCAGCAGGCGCTCAACGCTGGCGCCAGCATCCTTGGCGTGACGGCTCAGGCTACCCAGGTGCTCACCGCTGGCCGTGTCACCAAACACCATCGCAATGCGGTGATGACCGGGTTAATGGCGGGCATCGAGCACATGGTGCTGCTCGCCACCGAAATCGAACAGAAATTCAACTCAATCCCCACCCTCGCCTGTGCCGCTGACATGGCGCGCGCCAGCCTGGGCGCATAGGAGAACACCATGAGACTGAAATGCCCCCACTGCCGCCACCAAGCAGGCGTTCGCAAAAGCAAAATGATTACCCCGCTGATCGGCGAGGCCAAATACCAGTGCAGCAATGTCGATTGCGGCCACAGCTTCAATGCGATGTTTGAAATCACCGCGACCATATCCCCCAGCGCGATGCCAAACCCAAGCATCGTGCTGGAAATGTCTCCACGTGCCAAAGAGCTGGCAAAAGCGCGCCAGTTCCCAGCCGTGGAAATCCTCAGAAACAAGGCAAAGGAGACTGCCCAATGAGACTACGCGCCGAGCAGCCGGGGTTGATCCCGCTGCCGTTTTTGCTGATGACCCGCGCCACCGTCGTGAGCGATTGCGACGAGCCAGTGATGCGCAACACCACCCGCTTTGATGGCAGCTATCTGGAAGACCATCAAGGCCGTCGCGGCACCCTGCGCTTTGCGCCGCGCCCGCACTGGCTGACCCAGCTGCTGCAGGCATAACCGGAGGGCCACCCCATGAACGCAACAGCAAAGGTAATTCCGCTCGTTCAACAGACCAACGCCGCAGAAGTGGCACTGGCAGAAATGCGCGCCCGCTTCGGCCGCAATGGGGCGGCCAGCCGCTGGTCACGCCTGCCGACTCGGGCCCGCGCCGTCATCTGTTATGCCGCGGGGATCTCACCGTCGGCAGCAGCGCAGGAGCTGGGCCAGTTCGAGTTTGACCAACAAGAAGCAATCCGGCTCGCACTGGGCGACCTGCTCGCCACCCTGCGGGAGTTTGATGGCTCGGTGCTGCACCGCCGCGAATGGCACCGCTCCGCCCGCCACATTGATGGGCCGACACGCAGCGAGCTGGAACAGGCAGAGCTTGAGAATAAGCGCCGGGCAGAGCTGAACGCTCAGGCCCGCGAATTGGAGAACCGCTTAGCGGTTGCAAGGAAAGTGGTCAGAAACGGCCAATAAAAAACCCCGCTATCGGTGTTGGCGCACCAGCGGGGCTTTCAATCAATCAGCGAGGTAACCCTCATGAACAATCTTACAGCAGAACAGGCGATCCGCAAAGTAGCGAACAGCCTCATTAATACCCACCGCCCCCAGCTGGGGGCATGCCATAGCACCGCCGTAGAAGCGAGCCTTGAGGCGTTGGCAGAGCTGGCCGACGAGTTGAGCCTGCTCGACATCTACGCCGAGCTGACCAAGCGCCTCGAGATCCTGCAGGGTGGCCAGCGGCCGCCGGTGCTGGTTGGCAGTACGCCATCAGACGATTTCGCTTTCCTCAAGCTGTTCAACGAGTTCGCCATCGCCAACCCGCGCGACGCCGACGAATGGCTGTTTACCGATGCCAAAGCCTGCTTTACGTGGCAGGACGATGAGCGAGGGCTGGTATTCCTGCCGCCAGAGGTTGTCGTGCAGCTGGACGATGATGAACTGCCGTTTATGGACGGCCCGCACATCATCGGCGTGGATATGGCCGCGCCTGACCATGATGTCACCGTGGAGTGCCTGTTCCATCCGCCCTTTGCCCACGCGCTGCAAGGGGGTGCCCAATGATCGCCATCACCACCAAGCACACCGCCCCATCACCGGCCGCTGCCGTCGCCTATCTGGTGCGTCACGGCTACATCAACGTGAAAAACAGCTGGCTGCGTGGCCAGCGTCAAGCCGCCCGCATCGAGCTGCTGCCGTCTGGCCGCGCTCGGGTTCTGGAAGGAGTAGCAGCATGAGCGACCTGTTTGAACTGGAGCCGCCCGTTGATGAGCTGGGCAACTGCGAAGCGGGCCCCGCACATCTGCAGGCCCCTGCACCGGTCAGCCAGCTGACCAAGCACTGGGAAGTAGCACAGGAGGAGTTCAACACCTCCGGCAGCGATGCCAAGCACAACCGCAATATCACCAAGGAGCTGCTGGCACTGGGCGCCATCCGCGCCGTGTACTGGCTGGCCGTCGGCAGTGCCGAGCTGGCACTGGCAAAAGAGATCGCCGAGTGGTGGGCCGAATGCGAACCACTCCACGGACTGGGGGAGACCATCAAATGAGCCATCAAATGCACGAAATTATCAAAGATGACGACGGCGTAAATGCTGTGTTCAAGGCTGATATTGCGGCGAAGAACTTCATTATCACTGTGCATAGAGAGGCGCTTCGTCAGATTCAGCGTCAACTGATCATGTTGCGCAGAGCGAATCAGCCTAATACCAACGTTTATGCCATTAAGTCACTGCTCGCTGCCTGCCGCCGTGAAAGGTTAACTATCGCTACTTGTTTGGACATGATCGCGTTTCAAGAAGGCCTGCTGGATGAGAAAGCTGGTCGAGATGCTGCCATCGAAAATGGAACTTTCCTTGAGTGGTTGGGATGGGAACCCTGCGACCAACAAAACGGACTGGGGGAGACCATCCAATGAGCCATCAACAGCTGATCGACGTGTGGATAAACCGGATGCTGAACGCCAGTAACGAGCTGCGAGACCTGCAACGTGACTTGCTCGACCTGCGCAAAGATGGCCCCCACGGCCAGCGCACTCCGGCAAAAACCCATCTGACCCTGTGCCGTCTGGCCCGCCGTTCGGTTAAGGCGGCATCCAGCAAAGTCCGCTCTCTCCACATCGGAGGCGCCATCTAATGACTCACCAAAAAACAGCCGGGCATGCCCCGGCTTTGGGCATCGTGCGCCCTGCATTCCGCATCAACCCTACAAGCAAGGTCACGCTGGAGCCATGCACCAAGTGCAAACAGACCGCTGTTTGCCTGCCGGTGGCTGGCCGTCACGGTCGCCGCGCTTATCCCTACTGTGTCGAAACCTGCTGGCCACTGGCCCGCGCTGCCAGTGAAACCGTGGTGAAGGTTGAACCAGCAAGCCGCCCGCTGATGCGCTGCAGCTGCTGCGGAGAATTCGGCCATGTGCGGCCGGTGATCCTGTCTGGAGATCGCCTGACAAGTCTCGTTTTCTGCGAGCGCGCATGTTGGTCTGACCGTCTGGCCAAGCTGGAGCAAGTCCCCACCTGCGGCCAGTGCGGCCGCTATCTGCAACCGAACGAATACACAAACGGCAAGTGCGGAGTGTGCAAATGAAAGCCATTATCGATACCGCTGTTAACCCCATGGTTGAGTGGCTTACTCAGGGGTATGGCCTTTGCTGCTCGCTGTCGTGGGGCAAAGACAGCACTGTAGTGCTGGCGCTGATGCTGGAGGCCATGAAGCGAGCCAAGGCGGCAGGGGTAACTCTGCCTAAGTGCTTCGCCATCACCAGTGACACAACCATCGAGAACCCGGCTCTGGATGCGTACTTTGAGCACATGGCTGGCGAACTGGAGATGTTTTGCGCCAGAGAGGGGCTGCCGATGGAATACCATCAGGTATCCCCGCCGCTTTCCGCCACATTCCACTATGTCACCGTGGGGCGCGGCAAACTGCCGCGTTACCCGGGGATGAGCCGTGATTGCAGCGTGGACTGGAAGATTGAGCCCATCATCAAGGCCAAGAAGGCTCTGGCCAAGGAGGCTGGGCACCAGATCATCAGTCTGGTTGGAACCCGCTTTAGCGAGTCGGAGGAGCGCGAACAGCGCATGACCGAGCGCGGAGATGAGGCTGGCAAGATCCTCACCAACCCAGATGGTGACCTGTACGCTACCCCGATCGCCGATTGGGATGAGGTCGATGTCTGGACCCTGCTCCAGAAGTGCGATCAGCGTATGGGGCGCCAGCTGATTACCTCATTCACCAAGCATTTTGACCTGCTGGTGTCGCTCTACAAGGACGCGAACGGCGGCTGTGTGTCTGGCATGGCGGACAAGCAGCTCAACAGCTCGGCCTGTGGCGCACGGTTCGGGTGCTGGGCCTGTGTCGCTACCGGTGATCGTGACAAGTCGTTGCAGGCCATGATTGCCAATGACCGCGGAACCTATGGTTATCTGGAGCCCATTGCCAAGCTGCGTGACTGGCTGTTTGGCATCCGTTGGGACATGTCACGCCGTGAGTGGCTCGGGCGATCAGTTGATAAGGAGACGGGCTATATCGTCCTGCAACCTGACTACTTCAACTTCGTCACCCGCCGCGACTTGCTGCGCTTCATGCTGACTATCGATGCGGATGAATGCGCATGGGCTGATGAGCATAACGACGGCTTCCCACGGTTCCAGCTGATCAAGCCTTGGCAGCTGGTCATCATCGACTTCATTTGGTCTGTATACCGGGATGCTCGTCACGCATTCGGCGCGCTGTATGAGTACCACAACATCATGCGTTGCGGCCGCCGCTATTACCCGCCATGCACACAGCCAACCCAACAGGTGAAGATCCCATCACGGCGCTGGTTCAAGCCGCCAGAGGGAATAGCTCCTCCGCACGGAATTGGCGGCCTAACAGACCCCGCCCACATCTACGCAATGCAGCACGCAGGAATTGAGGCGCCAACCATCACCGATCGCCTGACCGGCAAGGAAAAACCAATCCTGTCGTTTGAAGCCTCACAGGAGATGGACATCGACAAAACGGCGGCTCTTGAGTGGCTCGAGCACTTCATCAGCAACCCTATAGCCATTGACTGCACGGGGGAGGACCCTGCAGAGGCAATCAAGTTCTATCTGCACAACCGGATCGTGACCATCAGCAAGGGACAGCCTGCCAGCCTGGACGAAATCATCCAGCGCGCGGAGTTCTGGCAGCGCCTGCAGCGAAAGCTCGGGGTGATGGATATCCAAGCCTATGCGCTTGAGCACTCCATCACTGACGACGAGCACAACGCCATCAAAGGCAATTTTCCTGTTGAGTTCCAGCTTGATCTGTTTCGGGAGTACGCCGCATGAACGAATCCATCACCAACCTGTGCGGTATCCAGCTGCCGCCGAAATACTGCACCGGCTTTGATGCCATCCAGATGGGTAAGGCGGCCAACCAGCTGGCCCGCGTCGAGTGGCACGTTGCCAAGCCGCTGGCAAAGACCTACCTGCGCCGCTACCCAGCCAACCACAAGACGGCAAACGTCTGGCTGCGCCGGATGGTGGATGCCTGCGCCACCGCGCAATCCCGCTTCCCGATCCCGGTGCATCACCTGCGCAACGACATTCGCCGCGAGCTGGTCGCCGCCGAGTGGGCCCGCCGCTGCCAGCAGTTGCTGATGACGGGCGCGAACGAGCGCACCGCCGCCGAGCTGCTGGCTGATCTGGGGGCGCAGGCGCAGGCGTGGCACTTCTGCCCGCCCCTGCCGAACGACCCGCGCACAGCCGCCAGAAAACTGCTTGGCCGCCAGCTGACCGACGAAGAGCGGGCAGATATGGAGCCAGCTGTTGAGAAGTTCGAAGGGGCCGCCGCCAGCCTGCTTGTGCGCCTGCTCGATGAATCGTGGTGGCTGCGCAAGATTAACCGCGCCTGGGCAGTCTATTGCGAGCTGATCGCCATCTTCACCGGTCAGGTGCGCAAGGGGGTTAGCCCCTACGCCAGCGCCCACGCGGTGCGCGAGTTCACACAGCGCAAGGCAGCACAACAGGCGTGGATGGCGAGCATGAGCGCCGTCAATGAGGAGCTGGGGCAAGAGATTGATCTGGCCGACGCCATCATGGGGTCGGTAGCCAACCCCGAGATACGCCGTCATGAGCTGTTTGTGCGGATGCGCGGCTTTGAGGATTTGGCGCAGGAACAGGGCAAGCTGGGCCTGTTCCTGACCCTGACCGCGCCGTCTGGCTATCACGCATGGCGCCAGGGCACGCAAGACAAGAGCAAGACCTACCAGAACGAAGATTTCAACGGCAGCACCCCGACCGAGACCAACCGCCTGTTGTGCAAACAGTGGGCCCGCTTTCGTGCCGCACTGGCCCGCGAGGGGATCATGGCCTTCGGCTTTCGGGTGGCGGAGCCGCACCACGACGGAACCCCGCACTGGCATTGCCTGCTGTTTATCGATCCGGTTCATCAGAACGACTTCTTGACCCTGCTGGCCTACCACTTCACCGATTCAGCCCGGGCAGAACTCAAGATGCCAAACGGCGATCTGCTCGACCAGCTGGCCAAGATGAAAATCCGCAACAAGCTGCCGCGCATCAAGTGGTTGCTGGATGTGAACGACAAGGCGGTGGTGAAGGCCATCAACCCGCGCGTGAACTGGAAGGAGATCGACCCGACCAAGGGCAGCGCCACCGGTTATATCGCCAAATACATCGCCAAGAATATCGACGGCCATAAGGTCGGGATGGACTACGAAGCCGAGGCGCCGATTGACCATACCACCATCGCGGTCGCCGCCTGGGCAAGCTGCTGGCGCATTCGCCAGTTTCAGCAGATCGGCGGGCCGTCTGTGTCGGTCTGGCGCGAGCTGCGCCGCCTGGGCGATGAGGTGATTGAATGGGATTGCGTGCTGGAGGCTGCCCGCTATGCCGCTGATAACAAGCAGTGGGGCCGCTTTATCGAGGCGATGGGCGGCATCGAGACCCCGCGCAAAGACCACCTGATCAAGCTCTCAAAGCGTCTCGACGAAGCCGCCAACAAATACGGCGAGGATGTGCTGCGCCTGATGGGGGTGATCTCCGACGTGGGCCAAACCACCGCCGTCACCCGAACCGACGGCTGGCAGATAGTGCGCAAGGGTGCCGCTGTGTCGTGTTTGGGCGAGCAGCGCGAGCCTGCAGTTGGCGAGCGCAGCGAGTTGCACTCAAGCGGCGGCAGCCGCGCCCCTCGGAGTTCTGTCAATAACTGTACGGAAGGATCCAAAAAGGGGGTTAAAGGATCCGCTCTGGCTAAAGAGCTGAGCCGTATGGGTCTTGATGTGAGTAACGAAGACCTGCTGTTGCGGGGCTGCATCATCAACGCCGACGGCCAATATGTGCGACTGGTCGGAGATCGGTTGATTGTGACCCGCAACTGGCCAGGGGCAGGCGATGCGGTAGCCGACCAGCTGACCGCAGAGGTCGAGGCCGAGCTGGCCCGCAACCGTGCCGCCAGCAGCAGCGAGCTGAAACAGCAGGCCCGCGAGCTGATGCACAACGGCGGCAGCGTGACCGACTGGCTGGCCAGCCTGCCGCTGCAGCAAGCCGATGAGGCGATCGCCACCCTCACCCGCTTGGTGGATGACGAAGAGGATCGCGGGCGCTATCAGCCCACCGAACAGGAGCAGGCCCGCGTTGCGGCCTTGCACGCCGACAACCAGCACCACAGCGCAGAGATTGCCAAGGCGCGGGCGCGCCTGGTCGTTGAGCAAGCATGAGCGGCAGCAGGATTATCAAGAAGAGAGGGAGCTCTCAGCCAACCGAGTATTTCAGTTGCGGCTTGTATTTCTTTTGATGAACTGACCTGCCAAGCAGGTATAAACTTCTCCAAACGGAGCTTTATAGGAAATCAATCAGATGGAACGCCTGAAAGACTTTTTTGCTTCACTAATTATGGAACCGGAAGTCATGAAGTTTTTCGGTGGCATCCTGATGATGGTCTCTTCTGCAGCGTTATTGCTTGGAATGAGATCTCTTATGTTCGAGCACCGTCTTGAACGAGCATTTAGCCGGATCCTTTCTATCACTGATGGCAAAGCTAACCTGCCAACACCACCTGGTTTGTTCGATCAATGGCCACTTATTCAAGCCATGGTGCCAGAAACAGTCATTGGGTTCGTCATTTGGCTCACCTTCCTAGCCACAGGGTGGGTCATTGTTAGTTATGGCAAACAGATCGATCGCATGTTCTGATTTGTCACAATATCACTTCACCACTGGCAGCTCGTCGATCGCAGTGGTATAGCGGGGGCTTAACTGCTCCCGCTTCATCATCCACTCCCGGGTGTCGCGGCCACGGGCCGCAAAGTAGACCTTACCCAGCCGCCCCTGGTTGATCTTGTCGATGACCTGCATCAGCGCCTCGCTGCGCGGGGATGGCTGCTGTGCGGCGAACAGGTCGCCCTGCTGCATGCTGGCGGGGGTGAAGTCGGCCAGCATGACACCCCCTTTCTGGTATCGCTGCTCATCGCGCCAGATGCGCGGGAGCAGCTCCGGGATCAGAGCCAGCAGGGCCCGGGTGTCATGGGTGGGCGTGGCCAGCTTGGTGCTCACCTGGTTGCCGTAATAGGGCTCCCGGTCGCTGAACGGGCTGGTGCGGATGAACAGGGTCACGTGTCGGCAGCACATCCCCTCCCCCCGCAGCTTCTCGGCGGCCCGCTCCATGTAGCCGGCCAGCGCCTGGTGCATGGGGCCGATCTGGGTGATTCGCTCGCCGAAGGAGCGCGAGCAGATGATCTGCTGCTTGGCCTGGGCCTCTTGCTCCAGCTCGGCACAGGGGATCCCCCGTAGCTCCTGCACCGTGCGCTCGACCACCACGCCATAGCGGCGCCGCAGAGCCTTGGGATCGGCGGCGACCAGATCGGCCACCGTCTTGATGCCTTGTGCCTCCAGCTTGGCCGAAAGCCGCCGGCCAATACCCCATATCTTCTCCACCGGGGTAATCGCCATGAGCCGAGCTCGCCGCCCTTCATCACGCAGATCCACCACGCCACCGGTGGCCGGCCACTTCTTGGCGGCATAGTTGGCAAGCTTGGCCAGGGTCTTGGTGGGGCCGATGCCGACCCCCACAGTCAACCCAGTCCACTGCTGCACCCGCTCGCGGACTTGGAGGCCATAGGCCACCAAGTCGCCCGCCCAGGACTCGCTCAGTTCGATAAAGGCCTCGTCGATGCTGTAGACCTCTACCGCCGGGGCCATTCCTTCCAGAATGGTCATCACCCGGTTCGACATATCACCATAGAGGGCATAGTTACTGGAGAACCATACCCCGCCCAGGGCCTCGAAGAACTGGCGGATCTGAAAGTACGGCACACCCATCTTGATGCCAAGCGCTTTGGCCTCTACCGAGCGGGCCACCACGCAGCCATCGTTGTTGGAGAGCACCACGATGGGCCGCCCCTTCAAGTCAGGGCGAAACAGCCGCTCGCAACTGGCGTAGAAGTTGTTCACATCGACCAGGGCGACGGCGCAGCGCTTGTTCATGGGGTATCCACCTGATGCACGATAAAAGACACCACCCCAAAAATCTCCAGCTCCTGCCCCTCACTGAAATGAATGGGCCGATATGCCGGGTTGCCTGGGAGCAAGGCGACTGTGGGCTCAAGCTGCAGCTCCTTGACCGTGAACTCGCCATCGACCGCGGCGACCACCACGCTGCCGTGGCGCGCCTTGCGGCTGCGGTCGACGACCAGCAGGTCACCATCGCGGATCCCATGGTCCACCATGCTGTCACCGGCCGCCCGCACAAAATAGGTGGCCGCTGGGTGGGCAACACATAGCTGATTGAGATCGATGGTCTGCTCGGTGTAATCCTGCGCCGGCGACGGAAAACCGCAGGCAACAGGTGAGAGGAACAGGGGGATCTCTAACAAGGGGGCATCAGGGGTAGGTTGAGCAAACATGCTGGCGACCTCGAAACAACTGTATTTATAAACAGTATAGCAAGACGCCAAAACCGGATCACCGTGCGGCGTTTGGCTCCGGAATTAGTTGAGCGACACAACTAATGATCCTGAGAACACCGCAACCAAAGGAGGGGGATGAGATGTCAAGCTGACCCAATAAGCAACAAATTGTTGCTCATTTTTGAATGAAAGTTATACTGACGACGAGCCGTCAAACCAACGAATCGACAAACCAACGAACTGACAAACCAACAAACCAACAAACCAACAAACCAACAAACCAACAAACCAACGAACCGACAAACCAACGAACCGACAAACCAACGAACCGACGAACCGACGAACCAACGAACCGACGAACCGACGAACCGACGAGAAAATAGGATAATGAACATGGCTCAAACAGTACGCTTAGACGATGACTTCATCGCCGACGTGAAAATCCACGCGTCTGCTGCACATCGCTCTTTGCCGAAGCAGATTGAGTACTGGTCAAAGATCGGCCGCATGGTCGAGGACAACCCAGACCTGCCTTTTAGCTTCATCAAAGACGTGATGCTTGCTGCGGAGCAAATCAAAGAAGGGCAAGTAACTCGCTATGTCAGAAGAACAAAACGAGATTGAGGTTTTTGAGTCTAGCCTGTTTAGCAAGCAGCTCAAAAAGCTCTCTGCAAATGACCTGAAAGTAGTGGAAGACGAGATTGACCGGGTGATTGACGACCCAGAGATCGGCGAACAGAAGAAGGGGGACCTGTCGCACCTGCGTGTACACAAGTTCAAGCTCAAGGGGCAACAGGTACTCTTAGGATACTCCTGGAAAGACGCAGAACTGCAGCTCTACCTGCTGAGCGTTGGCCCTCATGAGAACTTCTATGACGCACTGAAAGAACGTCGCAAGGCCGATTTGAAACTGATCGGTTGACTAAAATGGGCCCGCTCGGGCCCATTCTTTTCCGCTAATGAGCAGTACTCTCCAAGAACGAGGTAGCGATGAGTTTTAACCTGTGTGACCTGCCGCCAGCAGAGAAAGCGCTGATAGAAGTAGACAAGGCCGCAGCCTATGCGGTGTGGAAGGAACGAAACGGCCATCTGGCCACCGCCGAACTGGACAGCAGCGCATTCAAAGGCCATGAGCTGGAGGTGTTCACCAAGGCGCTGGCCAAGTACCGCGCCAGATAGTGGTCACCATCGAGACAACCAGTAAAAGCCCCTCATGCAGGGGCTTTTTATATTAATTGCATATATTTTACATATGCTTTTTATATTTAAGGTAACAAAGCAAGCATTTAAATATCCATCCGGCTCTTGAATAACCACACCACTATTTAAAATACTGCACCACTATCAAAATATTCAGGGTGTATCGTTGATAATTTTCAAGACTTTAAATGGTGTTTAAAGGTGGTTTAAATGCCGTTTAAAGATTTGATGAGCAAGAAGCGTACAAAACCAGTGGTAGCAAGGGTTTTGCTCAATCGTCTAGTGTCTAGTGATCAATTCACTCGCGTGATTAAGCGCCTTGGCTTTGTCGGGTTGACCTATTTTCTGGTGCGGGATGGAGGTCTTTTATTTGCGTATAACATCAAAAGATAACAGATAGGTGTTATTACTCATGATGTGAGATTAGGATGTTTGACTTGCAATAAACAACCTGTCTATCATGCGGCAAAACTTAGTTGCTTAAAACAAAAATCCAGCCATGCCGGAGGGGGTTATTTTGCCTGAAAATAAATATATCTCAGTGAGAGATTTTTATCGCGCCAGAACAGACAGCGAGCAACCTGCCGATCTCAGCATCGCAGATGGGACATTCGTGTCACACAAGGGGCTCATGAGGAAGGATGAGACATGGAGGTGAAGGTATTTGCGGCCCTGCCAATCAGGCTGTATTGGCGATAGGGTATTTTTGTCAGAACACATCTGTGGTCTTCGGAGGCCCCATGCAAGAGAAGCTCGAATCCATCTTGAAAGACGTCCAAGAGATGCGCTACTTGGTTAGAAAGTTGACAGTAACCGAGACACCAGAGGATCTAGGGATAGTGGAAAACTTGATGGAAAGAGGAACCAAGCGGATAGAGAAAAAAGCTCTTCAACTTTTGAAAGGATCTGACGGAAAGTGAAGGATCGCCAAAAGGATCTGGAAAGCTGCGCGCGGCCAGTGCTGGCGTGGGGAGCTGGTAACCGGCACCAGTCTTTCACATGAATGGAAATCGACACATAAAGCGGGCAGGCGAGGCGGGGGGTCGATTGCGCGCGCTGGGTGTTAAGGGAGCCTTCGAGGCTTCGCTCATACACTCAGATGCGTATGGAAGGAGCTCGGGAGTGTGGTTGCCCGGGGATAACCGACGTTGGCCAGGAATGCGATTGGTGAGGTCTGGCAGAATGGAAAATCAGCCAAAGCAAAGCCCCCTGAAGATGGGGGCTTTGAATTAAATCATGGAGGAATTTGGAGGAATTCCGATTTGAAGATAGTCGGTATTCTCAACTTTGCACTGTCAGACCTGCCAGCTTGTAGGGGTTGAACCTGATCACCTCTTCCCCTGCCCAGTCGTTGATCTGCAGCAGGCTGGCCTTGAGGCTGTCCACCTCGTTCACATCGAACACCTGGGCGGCCTTGGTCACATCACCGAAACCGCCGGTATTGTTCGGCATCACCCCCATCAACTGGGGCGGTACCCGATGGGTCGCCAGCTGGTCGTCGCGGCTCACGTTCTTGATGGAGAGAAAATCATCCTTGGCCGCAACCTCGGCCACCGGGATCAACTTCACCCCGTCTTTGCTACCGTTCGGGGTGTAGAGCAACAGGTTGCGGAAGTTGCCGGGGCCCTTGCTCTGGCGCAGCGCCTCTTTCAGCTTCTTGATGTCGTCCTCGTTCTGCACCGCGTCGGTGATGTGCATGATGAACCCGGCATGGCTGCCGTTCTCGTAATACTTGCGGCGGAACAGCGTGGCCGACTCGTTCAGCAGTGTCGAGTTCAGGCCGCCAACATAATCGGGGATGCCGTAAATCTCCTGGTTGATGTCGCTCTCCATCACATGGCCCACCGAACCGATCTGCATCTGCTGCTCCTTCCCGAGCTGCGCAATCCACCAATAGGCATCAAGATCCACCCCGCGCCGCACATACTTGGCCCGCAGATGGTCATAGCGCAACACCCCGCCCAGCCGGTTCAGCACCGCGTGGGGGTAGCAATTTCCGAAAATCAGATAGTCATTCACCAGACCGGTGAACGCCGTCAGGCTCAGTTTGGGATGTGGCACAAAGCAAGAGCGCAAGATGTTGCGCTTCACCTGAATAGCAGAGGCATGATGCACCCCGGCACGATAAACCCGCGCCAGCCCCTGCAAACTCAGCGGCGGCTCATACCAGCGGCCGTTGTGCATCGCCTCCAGGTAATCGAACACCTCCCGCTGACTCAGCACCGGCACCGGCTCGCCAAAGGAAAACGCCTCGATCGCATCAGCGGCGGGCGCTTGGGTCGCCGTCACCGGCGGGGTCTTGCGCGGATTGCGGCGCTTTGTCATGAAAAAATCTCCATCATGCTGGTATTGGTACCGTTGGCGCCTGCCAGCGGCTCATGTAACAGGGCATGCATGGTTGCCCATGCGATATCGGCGTGGCTGGTCTCCTCGGAACGGCTCGCCTCAAACGTCGGCATCTTGCCGCCAGCGGTCACCCCGCGGCGAATGCTCATAAACGCCTGCGCAAGGTCAGTCATCCCGCTGTCAAACTCAAGCCGCCCCTTGTTCATCACATCCTGCGCCTTCATCACCATCTGAATCTTCACGCTCGGGTTGTACTGGATGGAGTGAACCGCCGGATAAAACTGCTTAACCAGCTGATAAACCCCCTCCCCGATCCCCGTCGTGTCGATGCCGATATAGGCCACGTTGTAGCGATCGCACATGGTGCGAATGGCCCGCGCCTGCGCGTCAAAGTCCATCCCCTGCCAGCGGTGGCGCTCCAGCACCCGAAACTTGCCGCCGGGCACCGCAGGCGGCGCCAGCACGGCACAGCCTGCGCTGTCACCCTGCCCGCCCTTCGCCGGGTCATACCCGATCCACACCGGCCGGTTACCCATTGGCCGCATCGCGTGGGGCTTGTAGTCCTCCCACACCTCCCAGCTGTCAACCATGCAGCGCTGCAGCGTGGCGAGCGGGAACACGCTGGACGTGTCATCCATAAACTCGCACATCAGCAGATTGCGGTACTCCTCCTCGGAATACTCGCCGCGCAGCTGGTCCAGGTCGAACAGGTCACAACCACCACGCACCGCATCCTCAACCGTCACAATCTGCCGCCACTGACCATCAGCGCACAGCTTGCCGCTGGCCAGATTGGCGTGGCTAAGGTCAATCTCGACCCGATCGGCCTTCGCCTTGCCTCGGTTGAAGTTGGCACCAGACCAGAACGAATACGCGGGGTGTGACAGGCTGGACGGGGTGGAGATGTAGGTCTGGCGCCACTTCTTGTGCATCGCCATGCCGGAGGCCACCTTGCGGAACTCCAGAAAGCCATGGATCCAGAAATACTCATCCATGTAGATGTTGCCGTGGTAGCTCTGCGCCGTGCGGGCGTTGGTACCGAGGAAGTAGAGGTGCGCCCCGTTCGGGAAAACGAGAGGGTCGCCTTTCAGCTCGACACCCTCCTCCTTGAAAAACTGAATGATGTACTGCTTGAACACATGGGCCTGAGCCTTGCTGGCCGACAAGAAAATCTGATTGCGGCCAGTCACCAGCGCGTCGATAGCCGCCTCGAAGGCGAAAAAGTAGGTTGCCCCGATCTGACGCGACTTGAGCAGGTCACGGATCCGGTACTCAAGGCCAGCCTGATACCAAACCCGCTGATAATCGAACATCGTCGACTCGAACCGCTCAATCAGCCGCTCTTGCTGCTCGGGCTCCACCACATTGCGCTCTGGCGCCTTCTTCGGCCCCTTATTGCGGTTCGCCACCTTCGGGTTGAGATCGGCCTCATTGCCGCCGTTGCTATACCTGTTGACCCGGGCGACCCGCTCCAACTGGCGGCCCAGTAAGTCAATCTCCTTGAAATCGCCACCGGTTTTCATCTCCTTGGCGATCAGCTGGCACAACCTCGCCTCAAGCGCGAAATCGACCCGGTCAATCGGTTTGATGTCATCCCAGCCGTCGCGCTTCTTCCAGGTCGAAACTGTCCCCTCCGGCGTCTGCAGCAATTCAGCAATGGCGCGGAGCGGGTAGCCCTGAAAGAACAGGTGCATGGCCTGCCGTCTGGGTTCGATATGGGGGAAAAGTAAGGGTGCTGTAGTCATGGCGACAGCCTACCGCCCGTCAATGCCGAAAGGATGGCTGCGCGGGTGTGTAGGCGCGCCACACACCCGCAACCGATTGAAGGATTTAGCGCACCAGACAGACCATGAGCCCGACCAGAAACCCAATTCACAAAGGGATCCCAGCATGCCTAAGTCCAAATTTTTCCGCGTCGCCGTCGAAGGGGGCACGACCGACGGGCGCACCATCACCCGCGAATGGATTGAACAGATGGCCGCGCGCTACAACCAGTCCACCTATGGCGCGCGGGTCAATATGGAACACATCAGGGGCTATGACCCCAACGGTCAGTTCAAGATGTACGGCGACATCACCGCAGCCAAGGCCGAAGAGGTCGATCTGGAAGGTGAAAAGCGTCTGGCCCTGTTCGTGCAAATCGACCCGACCCCCGAACTGGTCGAACTGAACAAGAAGCGCCAGAAGGTTTACACCTCCGTCGAAATCCACCCGAACATGAACGACAAAGGCGCCTACCTCATGGGTCTGGCCGTCACCGACAGCCCGGCAAGCCTTGGCACCGAAATGCTCCAGTTCTGCAGCAAAGCGAAGGTAAACCCGCTGGGCGATCGCAAGCAGCACAAGGAGTGCCTGTTCACCGAAGCGCTGGAAACCGTCATCGAATTCGAAGACGACAGCGACAAGGGACCAAGCCTGGCTGAACGCATCAGCTCCTTGTTCAGCAGCCACAAAAAACAATCGGCCGCAGATTTCAGCGACGTCCATCAGGCCGTCGAAGCTGTGGCCAAAGAAGTCACCACCATCAGCGCCGACCTGCAAAAGCAGTTCAAAGAGCAGGCCACCACCATCACCGAACTGACCAGCAAGCTGGAAGGCACAGAAAAAGAACTGGCCGACCTGAAAACCTCGCTGGAACGCCAGGAAGATTTTAGCCACAAGCGCGATCCCGCCACCGGTGGCGATGGCACCACCACCGTATCCACCGATTGCTAAGGAGCATCATCAATGCGTAACGAAACCCGTGTGAAGTTCAACGAATACACCGGTCAGCTGGCCAAGCTCAACGCCATCACCAGCGCCATGGTGCAATTCAACGTGCAGCCGAGCGTCCAGCAGACGCTGGAAACCAAAATGCAGGAGTCGGTCGAATTCCTGCAGATGATCAACGTCATCCCGGTCAACGACATGAAAGGCGAAAAGGTGGGCGTTGGTATCAGCAGCACCATCGCTGGTCGCACCGACACCACCACCAAAGACCGCCAGCCCAACGATCCGAGCGCCCTCTATGACCACAGTTATGAGTGCGCACAGACCAACTACGACACCATGATCGGCTATGCCAAACTGGATGCATGGGCCAAGTTCCCCGACTTCCAGACCCGCATCCGCGACGCCATCATCACCCGTCAGGGGCTTGACCGCATCATGATCGGCTGGCACGGCACCAGTGCAGCCAAAGACACCGATCGCAATGCCAACCCGCTGCTGCAAGATGTCAACATCGGCTGGCTGGAACATATCCGCCAGGACGCACCGGCCCAGGTCATGAAAGAGGTCAAGCCGGGCAGCGGCAAGATCTACATCGACCCGACCAATGGCGACTACAAGAACATCGACGCAGTGGTGTTCGACGTCGTCAGCGAAATGATCAAGCCGTGGTATCAGGACGACACCGATCTGGTGGTCATCTGCGGCCGCAAACTGCTGTCTGACAAGTATTTCCCCATCATCAACGACGCGGGCGACAACCAGAACAAGCTGGCCGCCCAAGTGCTGGTGAGCCAGAAGCAGATCGGCGGCCTCAAGGCCGTGCGCGTCCCCTTCTTCCCAGACAACGCCATGCTGGTCACCAAGCTGGAAAACCTCTCCATCTACTGGCAGGAAGGCGCCCGCCGCCGCCACATCGAAGAAGAGCCGAAGCGCAACCGCATCGTCAACTACGAAAGCTCCAACGATGCCTACGTGGTTGAGGATTACGACTGCGCGGCGCTGGTTGAAAACATCGTCATCGCACCGAAACCGGCCGCGTAAGGGGAATGACATGACATCACCAGCCCGCGCTCACCGCGAACGCATGCTGGCCGCCCTGCAAGGGGCGGCTTCTCCTGAACAGGACCGCACCGCCGCCAACGCCTACGAACTCCAGCTGATGCAGTTGGCAGAACACCGCCGCACCCTCAAGGGCATCCAAAGCATCGAGCGCAAGATTGACGCCAAGCGCACCATGCTGGCCACCTACAAACCGTGGATTGACGGCCTGCTGGCTGCCGATCGCGGCGGTCAGGATGACGTACTTGTGACCATCATGCTCTGGCACCTCGACACCGGCGATCTGGAAGGGGCCTTCAACATGGCCGACTACGTGATCCGCCATGGCCTCAACACCCCAGACCAGTACGACCGCACCGCCCCCACCCTCATTGCCGAAGAAGTGGCCGACACCGCCATCAAACTGCAAGAGGCGGGCACCGGCCCCAGCTATGGCCTGCTCTCTGCCTACCTCGAACTGCTGAAAGAGTCGGACATGTTCGACCAAGTCCACGCCAAGTTGCACAAGGCGGTGGGCCGTGCCGCACTGGCCGAAGGGTTCAAAGAACCGGCAGCCGAGCACTACCGCCGCGCCCTCGAACTGCACGACAAGGTGGGCATCAAAAAAGAGCTGGAAGTGCTCGAGCGCGACATCAAGAAGGACAAAGAAGCCGAACAGGCAGCCAAGGCAGAGGCAGAACAGGCAGCAGCAGAACAAGCCGCCAAAGACGCCGAGCAGCAGGCCACTGAAAACGGCACCACCGAACAGCAAGGCCCCGCCGACGGCGAGACCAGCTAACCGAGCGTACCCCGCACCCTGGGCGGCTCGGGCCTGACGAATGCCAACGGCATACCAGACGGCCCGACCACCGCCCAACAAACAGGGCAGGGGCAAGGAGCCGCCATGACATCAGGATTTCTCCCCACCAATCCGGCCAACAAAGACGAAGGCGAAGTATCCAGCGCCCCGTTCTGGCCGGTCATCAAACTCAAAGACCTGCGCGACATCATGCGCACCGACGGCACCATCACCACCGAACGGCTGCGCCATGCAGTGATTGACGCCGTCGCAGCCGTCAACAGCGATCTGAGCGGCTGGGCCATCAACCGCCAGAGCGAAGGATACGAACAACTGGCCGACGTGCCATCCCAGACCGTCAACGCCGAATCCGTGCTGGTTCACTGGTATCGCCGCGCCGTCTACAGCATGGCCCGCGCCAACCTCTACGAGCGTTACCTCGACAGCTCGGCCACCGCCGAAGCCGTCAAAGACACCGACGCCCGCGACCAGACCGCAAACGACCTCTACCGCGACGCCCGTTTCGCCATCCGCGACATCCTTGGCGAAACCCACACCACGGTTGAACTGATCTGATGCAACTGCGCGCCAAACAGGGGGAAACCCTCGACCTCATCATCAACCGGCACTACGGCTACACCGCGGGCATCACCGAACAGGTGCTGACCCTCAATCCGAGGCTGGCAGACAAGGGGCCCATCCTGCCGATGGGCACTCTCATCACCCTGCCGGATACCCCGACTCAAGCCGAAGCGCCCCTGATCCAGCTATGGGACTAACCATGAGCCGCCTCGACGACGAACTTGAACGACTGGCAGACATCAGCGAGCAGCAACTCGCGGCAAAAATCCACGCCGCCCGCATCAGCGGCACCGGCCCTCACTACTGCATTGACTGCGACGACCCGATCCCGCAGGAGCGCAGAGAAGCGATCCGGGGCTGCGAACGCTGCACCGACTGCCAGACCATCCACGAATTTCAACACGACCGCCAATTCGGCGGCAGACGATAACAACAGCACTAGGAGAGCACGATGCCCGAACCTATCTCATCCAGTGCAGCAACCAGCGCCCTCACCGGTCTGGCCCTGCTGTCGCTATTCCCCGGCGTAGATCCCGGCGTGCTCCTTGGCGCATTCGCCGGGGCGCTGATCTTCATCGTAACCACCGCCGAACTCGGCAACCTGCGCAAGGCGGGGCTGTTCATTGCCGCCTTTGTCGCCGGTGCGCTGGCGGCCCCGCTGGTTGCCGCCATGCTGGCCAGCGTCCTGCCGCAAAGCGTCGAAGTGCCCAAGGCAGTCGGCGCCCTGCTTGCCTCGGCGCTGGCCGTCCACCTGTTGCAGTGGGTCTTGCGCAAAGCGCCTGACGACCTGCTGAAACTTCGCAAAGGAGGCTGACATGCTGACCATCCTCTATGCCCTGATCTGCACTGCCATCGCCATCCGGCTGGCCACCTTCAATCGCAACGGGGGCGACTATCGCCCCCTCCCTGCCATGCTGGCGTGGCTGCTCACCGTCGCGGCGGGCTCTGTCCCGCTGCGCGCCGTGCTCGGAGTAATGCCCGCACCGGATCCAGCAGCCGTGCTGCTGGCCGCCGTGGTGCTCACCGCCCTGCTCGGCTCGCGCGGCTCGGTCATGCGCCTGCTGCCGCGCCGCCACCCGCGCCCCAGCCATGCCTCTGACATCTACCGGAGGTTTCAACCATGACCATCAAAAAAGGCGCCATTGGCGCATCGGTGGCCGAACTGCAACAACTGCTCACCCGGGCAGGCTACAAGGTGGCCGCAGATGGCTGGTTTGGTGACGCCACCGAGCAAGCCGTGCTCGCCTTCCAGCGCGATCACCTCATTGTCGCCATCGGTCAGGCAGGGCCGCGCACCATGGCCGCCCTGCACGGGGCCGCCATCGGCAACCAGCTAACCATCACAGATCTGCAGCAAGCCGCCGACCGCCTCGGTGTCGAACTGGCCAAGCTCGCCGCCTTCGCCCAGGTCGAAGCCGCTGGCGAAGGGTTCGACGAATGCCAGCGCCCGCGCCTGCTGTTCGAGCGTCATGTGTTCTTCAAGCAGATCGCCAAACAGCAAGGCGAAGCCGAGGCCACCCGCCTCGCGGGCCTCTATCCAGCCCTCTGCAACACCAAGCGCGGCGGCTATCAGGGCGGCCCAGCTGAATGGGCCCGCCTGCAAACCGCCATGACCCTGCACCGCGCCGCCGCCATCGAGTCGGCCAGCTGGGGCATGTTCCAGGTGATGGGCTACCACTGGCAGGCGCTGGGCTACGCCTCGGCAGATGACTGGCTGGAAGCTATGCAGCGCAGCGAAACCGAGCACCTGCGCGCCGTGGTCTGCTTTATCGAGCTGGACCCGCAGTTGCACAAGGCGCTCAAGGCGGGCAAGTGGAGCGAGGTGGCCCGCCGCTACAACGGCCCCGCCTACAAAGAAAACCGCTACGACACCAAACTGGCCGAGGCATACGACCACTTTGCCAAGGTCTATCCGGTGCAGGAGGTGGTTGATGTGGCGTAACCTCCTGCGCTCTCCAATCACCTGGCTGCTGCTGGCCTTGGTCGTCACCCTGGGCGGCTGGGGCTGGTCGGCCCGCTCTGCCGCCAAGGCAGAGGGGCAGGTATCCACCCTGCAAAGCGACCTCAAGGCAGCCGACGACAAGGCCAAAGAGACCGCGCTGCGGGAACAGGCCAAAGACAGCACCATTAACACCCTCACCATCGAGCTGACGGCGCAAGCCACCGCCGCCCAGCAGTTGCAGAGCCAGCTCGACCAGCTGGCCACAACAGCCGCAACCCGAGCACAAACCATCGCGAGGCTCAAACGTGAAAATGATGAACTTAAGTCTTGGGCTGATCGCCCTCTGCCTGCTGCTGTTGTCGGCCTGCTCCAGCGCCCCGCCCTCACCGGCGCCGCAGCTTATCAGGCTCACCTGTCCCGCTCCGGCCCCATGCCAGCTCACGCGGGCGGATCCCCTCAATAACGGCGATCTGCTCGACCTGCTGACCACCACCGAGGCCGCCTGGGCAACCTGCGCGGCCAAGGTCGACAGCGTCATCAGCTGTCAGCACCGACTGCAACAAAAAGGGAATGAGGATGGAAAAGCCAAAACAAATCCGTGAGTTGCTGCAACAGTCGGTACCACAACTTGGCCAGAACCCTGAACGGCTCATCCTTACCATAGGCGAAGGCCAGATAGTGGCGACCGGCGCTGAATCCCTCTCGTTTGAATGGCAATATCCGCTCGAAATCGGGGTGATCGATTTTGCCGGTCACCCCGACATGTTGCTGATCCCCCTGATGGCATGGCTACGCCAACATCAGCCGGAACTGTTCACCAACCCGGACAAACGGGAAAACGCCATCAAGTTCCAAGCTGAGGTATTGGCAGGTGACCTCTACGACCTGCTGATCACCATCAAGCTCACCGAGCGGGTCATCGTCACAAAGACAGACCAGGGCATCAGCTGGCAGCACGTACCTGAACCGCCAGAAGACCCCTATGACGGTATCACTTGGGAACTGTTCATCAATCACCAGCCAAACGAGAACAACTTCAACGGCTGGGCATTTGTTGTCGAACAGTCGTGCAGCCTTGGGTTTGACAAACAATGACGGACGCGCTTGAGCAACTTGGCCGGCAAGCGGAAGCTCTGATAGGCAAGCTCTCAGCCACCGAGCGCCGCAAGCTGGCTGCCGAACTGGCCCGTACCATGCGGGCCACCCAGGCAGAACGGATCCGCGCCAACAAACAGCCAGATGGCACCTCTATGACCCCGCGAAAGCCACAGCCAAGGCTGCGCGATCGGCGAGGTGGTACCCGCCGCAAGATGTTCGCCAAGCTGGTCAAGCCTGCATGGTTCAAGGCCACCGCCACCGCCAACGAAGCCGCCGTTGAGTTCAAAGGCAGCGCCAACCGGCTCGCCATCGTCCATCACTTCGGCCTGCGTGACAAAATCAACGGCAAAGAGGTGCAATACCCCGAGCGCCAACTGTTCGGCATAACTGAAACCGATATTAATAGAGTAGAAGATTCTCTGCTCTCCCATCTCATCAAATGAGGCTAGTTACCAAAAAATTAATCACCATTGATATCAAGGTGATGATGTCAATACAGAAATGAGATACGAGGCAGTAAAACCACCTCGTATCATCAAAAATACCATCCATAACAAAGACACTCTATTTTGATACAGGAATTTCAATAACATCACTCTCTGTGGATAAAGTAACTGTTGGTGGTGAGGATATTACTGGAGCATTAACCTTAGTATTTTGGGGGGGAGCTATAACACTTTCTGATTGCGAAACAGGTACGTCAGTGATTATGAGTGGCTTCGGTGCAGTCGGCGCAGGCAATGTCAATTCTTTAGCTACATCATTAGATACAATAAGAGACTCCACTTTTTTCTTTTTCAAACTTTCGACATCAATAGTATTGAGTGTAATAACATAGTTATTTAATAACTGTGATGACGCTTTATACACCTTATTGTTAAAACCAAAAACAGGCCCATAAGTGATAGTGGCCCCAGCGTCAATTTCATCAAGCAGTGTAGTTCTAACAAGAGATAATAATGTCCCTGTAATATATACTAGCTTTTGATTATCTTTAGGTGAAACAAGCTCTGCCCGCTCTAAAACAATATCTCTGGGGACATCTGTTAGTATCGAACGAGCTTGCTGTCTTATTATTACCTCTGCTCTTTGCTCATTGGACAAATTCGCATCGATAGAGACTGCCTTTAATATTGACTCTCCCTCACTCGAAATTAATGAGCTATAAATCAACCCAGATTCCTCTGGAATTGAAGTAACTACAGGTGGTTTCAATGGATCAATAGCTCTCAATACTGGTGTTATAGTGCCATGACTATCAACGATCGCTAGTTGACCAGTCAAAGCGGTTAAATCATGGCGATAAATTGATGCTGGTATAGATGATTCTATTTCTGGTGGCACCATTTTATTTTCAACTACTTCTGTACTTGTAAATTTAACCCCAGAGGGAGAACAGCCGAAAAGCATCGAAGTCAAAGTTGCCAACAAAACCTTATTATAAATCATATGCTCTCCACATTACGATTGTATGTATAATAATCAAGCCAAATGATAACACCCCAAACTAAATTTACGTTCTCTCAGTAAATGCTGCTTATCAACTGCAATAGTAGTTGTTATTTTTCCTATCAACAGGAATGATGTGAGGTTATTTTTACGACTTACATCACACTTCAGTTTATTCTTTTATGTGCTTAGGGCAAATATCTCAATTACCTTTCCTGCTATTACTAAAACAATAGCCTGATCTACCCGACATCGACCGAGCTTCTATGCCAGATCGACAACCAGCCAACTGACACTCTTACACACATGCTCATGACGGGAACAGCCAGCGTCTACAGGGTGAATATGTGCAGCTTAAACACCTCACCACCTAGCGCGGGTGTGTAGCGCCGCCACACACCCGCCGCCGCTGGTCAGCGCAAACGACGCCGCTACACACTCCCCCTCATGAACATTATCGAGCTAAGCAGCAAAATCGACGACCTGATCCGCATCGGCACAGTGACAGAAGTGCGATCCGGTGAATGCCGAGTCAAAACCAAGGGCAACCACACCAACTGGCGGCCCTATCTGGTACTGCGCGCCGGTCGCACTCGCCGCCGCATGCGCCCGAGCGTAGGCGAACAGGTGATCCTGTTAAGCCTTGGGGGTGACCTGCGCAACGCCTTTGTCTTGGCGGGCATCTACCAGGACGAACACCCAGAACCACTAGCCGATGATGACAACGGCGATCTCGACCGCACCGAATACCCGGATGGCGCGGTCATCGAATACAACCCGAACACCGGTGAACTCACCGCAGAGGGCATCAAAAACGCCACCATCACCGCCAGCGTGGCGGTCAAGCTGATCACCCCGCTGGTTGAGTGCTCAGAACTGCTCAAGGCCCAGCGCGTCGTCAGCGAAACCGCCAAGGTGGGCAACATCGAGGTCACCACCCACAAACACAAAGACACTATGCCGGGCGGCGGCACCAGCGGGGGCCCAGTATGAACTGGCATGGCATGAATGCCGCCAATGGCCGCGCCATCAGCGAGACAGCCCACATCCTGCAATCGGTGCGGGATATTCTCACCACCCCCATCGGAACCCGCGTCATGCGCCGCGACTACGGCAGCGAGATATTCAGCCTCATCGACCAGCCACAGCACGGCGCAACCCGCCTGCGCCTGATGGCCGCCACCGTTCACGCGCTCACCCTCTGGGAGCCGCGCATCCGCATCACCAAGGTCGAGATCGGCGCACCTGAACTGGGCGGCGGCTGCGCCGTCACCCTCACATGGCGCCGCGCCGACAACGGCCTGCTCGAATCCGGCACCGTCCAGCTACCGACCGGAGCAACCTCATGAACATCATCGACCTGTCAAAACTGCCAGCCCCGGATGCCCTTGAACTGCTCGACTTCGAGGCCATCCTTGCCGAGCGTAAAGCGGCGCTGATCGCCCTCTATCCGCCAGAGCAGCAAGCCGCCGTTGCCGCCACGCTGGAGCTGGAATCTGAGCCGATGAACAAACATCTGCAAGAGAACGCTTACCGAGAGCTGCTCCTGCGCGCCCGCATCAACAGAGCCGCCGTGGCGAATATGGTGGCATGGTCAACGGGCAACGACCTCGACGGGCTGGTATCAAACTGGGATGTCGAACGGCTGGTCGTGCAACAGGGTGACGATACCGCCACCCCGCCGCTCCCCACCATCATGGAAAGCGACGAAGCACTGCGCGAACGAGCCCTGATGGCATGGGATGCCATGAGCACCGCAGGCCCGCGCGGCGCCTACGAATTTTGGGCCCGCTCGGCAGATGGCCGCATCATCGACGCCAAAGCCATCAGCCCCAGCCCTGCCGTCGCAGTGGTCACCATCATCAGCAGCGAAGGCAACGGCACCGCCAGCGCAGAACTGATCGCCAAAGCCACCGCCGAATGCAGCGACGAAGACCGGCTGCCGGTTGCCGACCGCCTCACCGTACAGAGCGCAGGCATCCTGCCATACACCATCAATGCAAAACTGCACATGGATCTCACCGGCGCAGAGGCAGAAATGGCACTGACAGCAGCCCGCGACGCCTTGGCCGCATGGGTCAACCCGCGCAAGCGGATCGGCGTGCGCATCGCGCGCTCGGGCATTGATGCCGTGCTACATGTGCCGGGCGTCGTCTGGGTTGAGCTGATCGGCTGGGCCGACATCATCCCGACCGACACCCAGGCAGCCTACTGCACCGGCTACACCGTCGAGGTCGCATCATGACCGACCTGCAGCCACCCTCTGCCACGCCGACCGAGCGCAAGCTGGCCACCGTCAACGCCAAAGCTTGCGATCTGCCGGTCGATGTGTTGCGCACCCTCTGGAACCCGCACACCTGCCCGGTCTGGCGCTTGCCAAGTCTGGCCGCCGAGCGGTCGGTCGATCGCTGGGATGAAAACTGGTCGGCAGCGACCAAGCGCAAGGTCATCGCCAACGCCCCGTTCGTGCATCGCCACAAGGGCACCGTCGGCGCATTGCGTCGCGCCGTCGAACCACTCGGCTATCTGATCCGGGTACTGCACTGGTATCAAGAAACCCCGAATGCCACCCCGGGCACCTTCAAGCTCGATGTCGGCGTGCTCGATACCGGCATCACCGAGACGATGTATGCAGAGCTGGAACGTCTCATTGACGACGCCAAGCCACTGACCCGCCACCTGACGGGGCTCGCCATCAGCATGGAAACCCGTGGCCCGCTCTACCTGGGCGCAGCCTGCCACCTTGGCGAAGAACTCACCGTTTACCCCTATCAGCCGGGGCCCATCGTGGTATCAGGCAGCGAGGTATATGGCGCCGCCGTGCACACCATCGACATCACCAGCATCAGCTCGGAGGCTGGCGACTACCACTTCAACAAATGGGCCACAGCAGTTGAAAACAGCTGCGCCCTTGGCTTTACGGAGGTAATTAATGGCGTCCATTAACCAGGGCGATGACGCTGTCGAACGGCTGGATAATGCCGTCACGGCATTCGAACAGATCATGACGGGGCCGGAAGGGCAGACCGTGCAGGTTCCGGGGCACCAACCCCAGCCTACACTGGCCGAACGGGTCAAGCAGAACCTCAAGCCCAGCACCGATGCGGCGGCTGGTTATGCCGCGCAGGCATCAGCCAGCGCCAAGGCTGCGGATGAATCGGCAAAATTAGCATCACAGATCTCCGGTCTTGACACTGTAGCTGATGCCATAGCTATGGCAGCTATGCCGATGCCAGACGTTTGGGTCCCGTTCAGTGACTCGCTCAGAATGTTTGTTGGGTATGGCCGCGAGGTTAAAGTCGGCGACGATGTCATTGCTCGCTTTGTCAATTTCAGCCGGTCAACGACTGCGACATATATTGATAAAACAGGAGAGTTAAAAACTGCCGCCATCAATGAGCCACGATTTGAAAAAGAAGGGCTGTTAATTGAAGGGGTGTCATCAAACCTTATTACTAATACGACAGCGGTTGAACCAGCAGTTACCAGTCCGATCGCATCAGATAGGCTGTCTGTTTCAGTTGATGTCGATGGATGGTTTGTGGCGACACTGAAAGCTGCAGGAGTTGGACAGGTTGCATATATTCGAATCTACGCGACAGGGGAGGCACCAAATGGTGTTGACACATTCACCGCATCGGTAGAGGTCGATACGTCACTATGCTCAGGGACTGCGCTGGTCGGGATGATTCATGGCGATGGCAATGGATATGTAGCCCCACAAAAGGAGGTCGCTGAGAAGTCAAAATCCTTTGTTTCGTTTACTGGTGTTCCTCGGCAGGTTGCCCAAAATCGCTGTGAGTTGCGCATTCAATTTAACACCGCGCTGGCAAAAGAGGGTGATTCAATTCGATTTAGGCGTCAACAAGTCGAAAAGTTGCCATTCCCAACGTCATACATCCCCACGAATGGGTCTGTTGTCACTCGCGCTCAGGATGTTGTGAATATTCCATGGAAGGGGAATATAGAGCCACTCCTGGCAGCTGGAAATAGAACCACCGCTGCAGTGGAGTATAAGCTGATGGGATCGGGACCTGCCCACACAAGTCGTGCGCTTCTATACCACTTTGGTGAGCCAGGCGGCCCTGGGAATCTTATCTTACGCCTTAACTCTGGGTCACCGCTTCTGGCTTTTTATCGTGGCGCATCAACCACTGCGCAGATTGATGTTGGCACTTCTGGCCGCTCTGGGATTGCCGCTATCAGAGTTAAGGCCGACAACGTCACCAATCTGTTTGTCAATGGGGTGCCATCTGGTGGCGGTAGCTCTGCCCCAGCAAAAACGGGGCTTCCTGTTTCCCTGGGAATCGGTGGGTCATCATCCGGTTCATTCCCCCTGTATGGTCACATCAGAAACTTAAAGCTGTGGAATACAGACCTTTCTGACTCGCAGATTAAGGCGCTGCGATGACCCGCAACTACTGCACGGGGCTTGGCCCCGTTTCCCCTGGCACTAACACCTGTTGTCAGCAGCACGACCGCGACTATGGCGCAAAAGGAACAGTCTCTCGCGCCGAGGCTGACCGCTGCCTGCGCCAGTGCATGATGGCCCAGGGTAAGCCGGTGCTGGCTTGGTTGTTCTGGGCCGCTTGCCGCCTTGGCGGCTGGTATTTTTGGAAGGATAAAACCCATGGAAATGATTGATCTTTATCTCAAGGCTGGCAGCAAGTCGGCCATGACAACCGCTCTCAAGACTGCAGGGTTTAGCCAAGATCCAGAAGGTGGGTCGCTTTATAACTCGGAAGCTGCACTTGATGTGATCGGCACCATCTACCAACCAACTGGTGAAACCACAATTGTCGATGGTGAATCGATACCGGTAATGGTTGCACTCCCTGGCTATCACGCCAACGTTCGCACCACCTCGAAAGAACTGGCTGTGGCACTTGATGCACTGCGAACCTATCCAACAACTCCCGTTAGGGTCTGGGCATAAGGAGCTAAAATGGCAAACTTTTTTGCAATACTGACCAATGCGGGAGCGGCCAAACTGGCCAATGCGGCCGCACTAGGCATTCCTCTTAAACTGACCACGATGGCCGTCGGCGATGGTAATGGTCAGGCAGTCACCCCTAATCCGGCAGCAACCAAACTGGTCAACGAAAAGCGCCGCGCCCCGCTGAACGCCCTGTTTGCTGACCCACTTAACGTAAGCCAACTGGTAGCAGAACAGATCATCCCCGAAACCATTGGTGGATGGTGGATCCGTGAACTCGGGCTGTACGACGAAACGGGAACCCTGATCGCTGTGGCCAACTGCCCGGATACCTACAAGCCACTGCTTTCAGAGGGGTCAGGCCGTACCCAGGTAATCCGCATGGTGCTGATTGTCAGCAACACAAGCGCGGTCGAGCTCAAGATTGATCCTGCTGTCGTACTGGCAACCCGCAAGTATGTCGACGACCTGTTGGAAGAACACAAGCAAAGCCGTGACCATCCAGATGCCAGCGAAACAGCCAAAGGCTTTGCCCGCTTCGCAACCCAAACAGAAGTGAACGAGACTATCACAGCCAATCAGAAGGCTGATGCTGTTGTCACGGTGAAAAGCCTGTGGGGGTGGGTAAAGCAGGCCAGCGAAAGCGTGCTCGGCATGATGAAGGTTGCAACACAGGCGCAGACAGACGCTGGGACGGTTGATGACGTTGCCGTCACACCAAAAAAAATACGAAATGGTTTCTCTTACAGCTTGTCGGCATCAGGTTGGTACATCGTGTTCCCATCATGGCTAGGCGGGTTAGTAATCCAGGGAGGGCCTATCGCCCCCATTTTGGCAGGACAGTCCACAGTGATCACGCTACCGATTGCATGGCCAAAAGGCCAGCAAAGAGCGTTGCTGGCGCAACCAGCGGTGATTGGTGATTCAACAGTGCCACTCAGCTTTTGCGTTGACCCATCTCCAGGCGGGAATCAATTCACAATCAGAAATCGATCTACGGTATCAAACGGAAACTCTTTCTGGGTCGCATTTGGTTTTTAAGGGGGTATGGATGAATACGATCTATTTTTTGGCGGACCCAATAGGGTTCTACCCATCCAGCGTGTTTAATACGCCGCCAGACGGCGCTGTTGAGATATCGCAGGATCAATATAACGAATTGATGGAGCAATCCTCGAAAGGGTATGAAATCTCAGCAGATGAGCATGGGAACCCCATCAATTTACCGAAAAAAGAACCAAGCCCGGAACAAATGGCCGAGCAAGAGCAATTTGCAAGAATGGCAACGGCCAATAAACAAATCGCAATCATCGCTCCGGCCGTCGAAGGCGGCTACGCCAAGCCGGAGCACACCCAGTTGTTGGCAGACTGGCAGCGCTACCGATACGAGCTGACGCTGGTGCCAGAACAAACCGGCTGGCCTGAGTCGCCACAATGGCCCACCGAACCGGAAAAGGTCATCTGACCAAACCATCCACCCCGCCCTGTGCGGGGTGTTTTCTTTGTGCCTGCCACCGTCATCGGGTGTGTAGCGGCCCCACACACCCGCGCCAGCTCGCCCGCCGTGCGCCGCCCCTGCATCCTGACCGTGCTTATTGATCACTTCAGATCACCTCCGTCCGGACACAGGAGAACCGCCACCATGGCACTCGACAGTTACCACCACGGCGTGCGCGTCGTCGAAGTCAACGAAGGCACCCGCACCATTCGCACCATCGCCACCGCCGTGATCGGCTTGGTCGCCCATGCGGACGATGCCGACGCCATCACCTTCCCGCTCGATAAACCCGTTGTCATCACCGATGTGCAAAAAGCCGTCGGCAAAGCGGGCACCCAGGGCACATTGGCCAAAACCCTGCAAGCGATCGCCGACACCGTCAACACCATCACCATTGTGGTGCGCGTGGCAAAAGGGGCAACCGATGCAGCCACCAACACCAACGTCATCGGTGCAGCCAAGCCTGACGGCACCTTCACCGGCCTCAAGGCCCTGCAACGGGCCAGCTCTGCCACTGGCATCACCCCGCGCATCATCGGCGCTCCGGGGCTCGACACCCTGCCGGTCGCCACCGAATTGGCCGCCGTCGCCCGCAAGCTGCGCGCCTTCACCTATATCGCCTGCGTCGGCAACACACCGACCGAAGCGAAAGCCTACCGCGCCAACTTCGGCCAGCGTGAAGTCATGCCCATATTTGGCGACTTCACCAAGTGGGATACCGCCGCTTCGGCCCAAGGCACAATCTGGGCCACCGCCAAAGCCATGGCCATGCGGGCGCTCATCGACAAAGAGATCGGCTGGCATAAAACCATCTCCAACGTCGCCGTCACTGGCGTAGACGGTCTGAGCAAACAGGTATTCTGGAGCCTGCAAGACCCCGACACCGACGCGGGCCTGCTCAACGCTGACGACATCACCTGCCTGATCCAGGCAGAAGGCTTCCGCTTCTGGGGGTCACGCACCTGCTCGGACGATCCCCTGTTCGCCTTCGAAAACTACACCCGCACCGCCCAAATCCTCGCCGACACCATCGCCGAGGCGCACATGTGGGCAGTCGATAAACCGATGACCCCTACCCTCGCCAAAGACATCGTCGAAGGCATCAAAGCCAAGGGACGTGAGCTGGTCAGCCTCGGTTACCTCATCGGGTTCGACTGCTGGTACAACGAGGAGGTCAACGACAAAGACACCCTCAAGGCGGGCAAGCTCTACATCGACTACGACTACACCCCCGTGCCGCCGCTTGAAAACCTCATGTTCCAGCAGCGCATCACCGACCGCTATCTGGTCGACTTCGCCGCCCGCGTGGCCGCAGCATAAGGAGCATCAACAATGGCACTACCTCGCAAAATCAAGCGCTTCAACATGTTCGGTCAGGGTGAAAACTGGATCGGCATCGCCGAAGAGTTCACCCCGCCGAAACTCAGCCGCAAGTTTGAAGCCTATCGTGGCGGCGGCATGCCGGGCATCGCAAACATCGACATGGGACTCGATGACAGCGCCCTCGATATTGATTTCACCCTGGGCGGCTATGGCGACGAGGTGCTCGGCTACATCGGCGAACCTAAAGTCGATGGCACCATGATCCGCTTCTCCGGCTCCGTCCAGCGCGATGACACTGGCGAAGTCTCCGCCGTCGAAATCCTCACCCGTGGTCGGGTCAAAGAGATCGACCGAGGAACCTTCAAGGCTGGCGACAACACCCAGGCCAAGGTAAGCATGACCTGCACCTACTACAAAGAGACCATCAACGGCGCCGTCATCCACGAAATCGACACCGTCAACATGATCGAGATCGGGCCGGATGGTGTCGACCGCATGGCCGAACACCGCAAAGCAATGGGCCTCTAACCAACCCAACCGCCACCGGGCGGCACTGCCGCCCGTTACTACATACCGAACAGGACAAACACCATGAAAATGAACACCGTCACCCTCGACACCCCCATCCAGCGCGGCGAAACCACCATCACCGAGATCAACGTGCGCAAACCGCAATCCGGCGAACTGCGCGGTCTCAACCTGACCGACATCCTGCAGATGGATGTCAATGCCCTCACCAAACTGCTGCCGCGCATCACCATCCCGGCTCTGACAGAAGCAGAAGTCAGCGCCCTCGAACCGGCAGACCTGATGCAACTGGGGCATGAGGTAGGCTCTTTTTTGGTACCCAAGAAAATGGCCTACCTCACTGCGTAGACGACCTGATGGCCGACTTGGCCATCATCGCCCACTGGCCGCCGTCTGAAATGGCGGCCATGGAGCTCGACGAGCTGATGGGGTGGCACCAACGCCTTGTTGAGCGATACAACCACATCAACGGGGCAGACGAATCATGAGCACCCTCAAGTTACAAATCCTGCTCGGGGCGGTGGACAAACTCACCGCCCCCCTCAAGGCCGTCACCGGCCAAAGCCGCATCACCGCCAAAGACCTCGCAGACACCAAAGCCAAAGTCCGCGATCTGGAAAAACAGAGCGGCCAGATTGACGGCTATCGCACCCTCGGCAAACAGATCGGCGCCACCCGGGCTGAGCTGACTCAAGCGCAGCAAACCGCCCAGCGCATGGCCCGCGAACTGGCCGCGACCAGCAACCCGACCAAAGCCATGACCCGCGATCTGGAAAAGGCCAAGGTGGCAGTGCGTGACCTCACCAACAAAGAGCGGGAAATGGTCAGCCGCCACGGCGCCATGAAAACCGCCATGCAGCAGGCAGGCATCAACACCAAGCAACTCAGCCAGCACCAGCGCCAACTCAAGACAGATTTGGCCGCCACCACCGCCCAACTGGAACAGCAACGCAGCAAGCTGGCACAGGTCGGCGCACAGCAAAAGCGCCTAGCCCAGGTCAAAGCCAACTACCGCCAGACCCAAGAGCTGCGCGGACAGATTGCAGGTCACGGAGCCGCGGCACTGGCAACCGGAACAGCTATGGGCATGACCACCCTCAAGCCGGTGATTGAGTTCGCCAAGGCCGAAACATCTGTTGTTGACCTCAAGGTGTCGATGATGGGTAAAGGGGGACAACTCAGAAAAGAATTCCAAGCCATCAGCGATCTGGCGACCAAGTTGGGCAACAAGTTGCCGGGCACAACTGCTGACTTCCAGAACATGATGAGCACCTTGATACAGCAAGGCATGAGCGCCAAAGCCATCTTGGGCGGGCTGGGGCAGGCAACCGCCTATCTCGGCGTACAACTCAAAATGCCATATGACCAAGCCGCCCTGTTTGCCGCCAAGCTGCAAGACGCCACCGGCACCGCAGAAAAAGACATGATGGGCCTGATGGACGTGATCCAGCGCTCCTACTATCTGGGCGTGGATAGCGGAAACATGCTCGGGGCATTCAGCAAGCTGACGCCTGCGCTCGGTGTCCTGAAAAAAAGCGGGCTTGATGCAGCTGCTACTCTGGCTCCACTCATAGTCATGGCTGATCAGGCGGCAATGAGTGGTGAAGCTGCTGGTAACGCCTATCGCAAAGTGTTTCAGCTAAGCATGAACACCAAGAAGATCAGCAAAGCGACAAAGGGAACAGGGCTTAATCTCAACTTCACAGACGGGAAAGGGGAATTTGCTGGGCTTGAGAACATGTACGCCCAGCTGGCAAAGCTGAAAACACTGAATACAGAGCGAAGACTACAGGTACTTAAAGACATTTTTGGTGATGATGCCGAAACCCTGCAGGCACTTGAGCTCATGATAAATAAAGGACTCGATGGTTACAGAGAAACCCAGAAAAAGATGGCAGCTCAAGCAGCCCTGCAAGAGCGGGTCAATGCCCAGCTGGGCACCTTGGGTAACCTGTGGGATGCAGCCACCGGCACATTCACCAACGCCATGGTCAACTTCGGGGAGGCCATCAGCCCGGAACTTAAATCGGTTACCGAATGGGTAGCTGACCTATCTGAACGCCTCGGTAACTGGTCAAAGCGAAACCCTGAGCTGTCAAATACCTTGATGCGGGTTGCCGGTTTCACATCAGTAGCCGCCATTGCCTTCGGTGGGTTGTCTCTGGCCGTTGCCGCAATCTTGGGGCCGATGGCAATCATGAAACTGACCTTCGGGGTACTGGGGATTAAAGGAACCCTGCTGGGCAAGGTGATCACCGGATTACTTGCCCCGCTCAAGTGGCTAACCATGGGCTTTGTAAAACTGGGGCTTGCCATCCTCACCACCCCCATCGGCTGGATTATCGCGGGGATTGCCGCCATCGCTGCCGCTGCTTACCTCATCTACAAGAATTGGGATCAGCTCGGGCCGTGGTTCAAATCCACCTGGGAGAAATGCAAAGCGGCTACCGGTGAATTCTGGGACTATCTGACCACCCTGCCATCCAGGGCGCTCAACGCGGGAAAAGCCATCATCGACGGTCTGATCGGCGGTATATCGGCCAAATGGGAAGAGCTCAAGGCCAAGGTGACATCCATCACCGACATTCTGCCGGACTGGATGAAAGGGGATTCATCAACAAAAGTAGCCGTGCAGCACTCATCAACAACACCAGCCGTACAGGCTAGAAAAGAGGGTGGGTTTGCAGGATTTTACGATAAGGGCGGCCTGATCCCGGCGGGTAAATGGGGTATCGCAGGGGAGCATGGGCCAGAAGTGGTGAAAGGCCCCGCCAACATCATCAGCCGTCGTCACACCGCAGCCATGGCATCAGCTGCCATGCTGGCCAGCATGCCACTGGCTGCCATGCAACTGCATCAGGATGCAGTGCGCCCAATCCGAGAGCAGGTCATGCCTGCCGATCTGCGCCAGTCGTCGGAGATAGCAAGGTCTGAGCATCGCATCATAGAAACGCCAAAGCTGGCACCAGCCAGAGTAGGCGGAACGATTCATATCAACGCCCCGATCAGCATCGTCCAGCAGCCGGGGCAATCAGGCGCCGACGTGGCGCAAGAGATAAGCCGTGAACTGGACCGCCGCGAACGGCTGGCATCTGCCCGCACCCGCGCCAGCCTGCGCGACACCAACTAAGGAGACACCACCATGATGATGACCTTGGGCTGGTTCGTGTTCCAGCGCTCAACCTTCGCCCCCCAGTCACAGCAGGACGACCGCGCATGGCGCCACCCGGGCAACCCTCGGGTCGGCGCCCGTCCGGCCTACCAATACACAGGGCCGGATGATGAAACCACCGTGCTATCTGGCACCCTCTACCCTGAACTGACGGGCGGGCCGGTTACCCTCGACCTGCTCCATGAAATGGCCGCCACCGGCAAAGCCTTCCCCCTGATCCAGGGGGATGGCGTGATGCGGGGCTATTTCGTCATCGAACGCACCAGCGTCACCCGCTCCGAATTCTTCTCGGACGGCGCCGCCCGCAAGCTGGATTTCACCATGAACCTCAAGCGGGTGGACGACGACGAAAACACCCTGGGCAACAAGCTGATGGGCCGCGCCATCGGTGGCATCGCCAGTCGGCTGGGCATCAGCAACATCGTCGGCACCATCGGCAACAAGATTGGGGGCCTGCTGTGAGCCTGACAAATAACGTGGTGACGGCTGTCACCAGCACACTGACCAGCCAGCTGGGGCAATTCAGCATCACCGGGGCCGATCATCCGGCCCCGGCTTACCAGCTGCTGATCGACGGCAAGGACGCATCAACCACCATCCGGCCACGCCTGATAAGTCTCAACATCACCGACAATCGCGGGTTTGAAGCCGACACCATCGACATCGAACTCGACGACAGCAACGGCAAGCTGGCGATGCCGCGCCGTGGCGCCAGAATGCGCGTCATGATCGGCTGGCAGGGCCAACCGCTGGTTGATAAGGGGGAATACACCATCGACGAGGTAGAGCACACCGGCACACCGGACAGGCTCACCATCCGGGGCAAATCGGCCGATCTGCGCGGCAACCTCAACAAGCTGCGCCAGACCAGCTATCACCAGCAGACCGTCGGCAGCATTGTCGATGCCATCGCTCGGCGCCACAGCCTGATCCCCGCCTGCGCCGAACGCTTCAAGGGCATGCAGATTGACCACATCGACCAGCAGAACGAAAGCGATCCCGCCTTCCTCACCCGCTTGGCCGGTCAATGTGGCGCCCTGACCACCGTCAAATCGGGGCGGCTGCTCTTTATCGGCCAGGGCAAGGGGCTCACCGCAAGCGGCAAACCGCTCCCCTCCGTCACCATCACCCGCCAGGACGGCGATCAGCACCGCTTCGCAGTCGCTGACCGTGACGCTTACACCGGCGTCGTGGCCAACTGGCACGACCCGAAGAAGGCGACCACCGAAGGATCGACCCTCAAGCGCAAACGCAAGAAGAAGCCAAAGCCGGAGCAGGCGCTGCCGAGTGACACCACCGTCGACAAAGAAGGCCGCGAACTGCTGATTGGCGACAGCGAGAACGTCAAGGTGCTGCGCCACATCTACGCCAACCAGACCAACGCCATGCGCGCCGCCCGCGCCGAGTGGGAACGCCTGCAACGTGGCGTTGCCGAGTTCGAGATCTCCCTCGCCAAAGGCCGCCCCGAACTCTACCCGGAACAATCCACCACAGTCAGGGGATTCAAACCGCAGATCGACGAGGCCAACTGGGTGCTGACCAAAGTCAGCCACAGCCTGAGCAACAGCGGCTACACCAACACCATCAACCTCGAAGTCGCCATCGACGACCTGCCGGAAGTCGAGGAATAGCGAAGCAGGACAACAAGGTTGTGGTAGATACGGTATGAGTGCCGGATGCTGCTTCTGTACATCCACACAGTAATGTTATGATCGAAAAACCCTCAACTCTCGGCCAAACCTAATGAATGCTAACCAGATAAAATCGGCTGTACGGAATGCTATCCAAGCTGTAACTGATGACATGGATTTAGAGCTCGGTGTTGGCCCCATAAACGAGTCTGACTGGGCCTACTTATCTGGTGGGTATGGGCTCTTAAACTGGGAGGTCGGGCTAACTAAGTATGGCAACGATGATTGGTCATTCGACGTTGCCCTGAAAATAGCACCTGGGATGAACACTCTTGATGCTGCAATCCTAGGGGTCTTCAGGCCTGAAACTGATACGCTAGAAATGCATCTGGTCGAGTCCTTCATCAGGAACCCTCAACACCCACTGAAGGGGCGTGTTTTTGAGATGATGGTGATTGCATCTTACTTGTTCATTGCTGCCGTAGATGGTACCAATGTAAGACTGGTGGATGTGGGGCCAGAACTGACAACGTACTATCGTACCTTTGGCTTCGAGACTGACGGGCAAGACATGGTGCAAACCGTGTCAGGACTTGCAGAGCAGTTCATCATGATTGTAGCTGGGACTTCTGATGCCGATAACATGGAGTAAGTTCTGAGCATCAAGCTGGGACTTACTGACCAGTTTTCACTCGACATCAAGTGTCAACAGTGTAGAATTAGTCACCCAAAACGAGCCGGTAGCAGTAGTGAAAAACTACGTGCAACTCGACACAGAGATCTAGCGCACTTTACAGCCAAGAAAAAGTTGACTTTACTGGTATAAAATCAGATCAAATAGGCATGCGTTAGATTAAAGAATTTTAGGCCAACGCAAATAGAGAGCATGACATGAAACATACTCAGCATTGCGCCGATGAACGTAAACTCGGCGCCCAAGATGTATACAGCCGCCTGGGTGAAGCTCTTGGTAACGTACTGGCTGCGACTAAAGAGCTGAAAAAAGACAAATTTAAGTTTAACGGCCCTGAGCTTAGTGGCCCAAGAAAGTGCACGAAACAAGCGGCATGAAAGATTCAGTAATAAAAAAGCACCTTCGGGTGCTTTTTTATTACCTGGAAAACAGAGCCTTATCAGCCAGCAATGTAACTACCGAGTAGCCTCTGCCGCCATTTTGCCGCCACTGCCGAAACAAGCGAACCAGCAATCAAACGTAAGTTACTGATATAAAATGCCTTTTAAGATGTTAAAAATCCCATACTAAAGAGCATAGAACTTTTTCGGCATGTTATCGATCTCGAATAGTTATTTAAAAACAATCACTTAAAATAACAACACCCGCAATTATCCCTGCGGATGCCAGTAAATGGCGGCCCTTGCCCGACTGAATTCAGATTGCACTTCGGCTGCCTCAGGGCTAAGCCTCGGCAGCAAATCTGATAACAATGGAAGCAAGATGGGCTTATCCGGCGATCGGTTAGATGATGTGTCCAAACCGCGGACAGGCTGTTGGGCCGATATGATAGCACCGTTTGCAGAGAAAATGCCTGGCAAACGTATGCCAAAAACAGGAAAAATCGGCATCACCCTCTCCATTCGGCACATCTAGAGCGCCAAACGACTAACCTGCCGTCCCTGCTGCCGAGTCCTAATGGGCTGTACGGCAAATCGCAGATAAAAAAATAGCAGGGGGAGGATTTACCTCACGCACCTGCTGCTTTCTCGCCTCTGCCTGGTTGGGCAGCTCGTCTTAGCGACGAGTGACGAAGGGGTTAGGGTAGCTGAAACCCTGGGTATACAAAGAAGGGGCAAACCAATAGGTTGAGTTGCTGCCTGGCATATTGAAACTCCTGATTGCTTAACAAGTTACGTACCTTTAATGCGGGCTCAAATCCTTGAACGAACACTCGGTTCCATGGAGGCGCACTTGCTTTGCTTCGGTTCCCTGGAGGCTTTCATCGTCATCCTGACGGGTGGCGAACCACGGGAGCTAATTTACCAGTCGGTGCGTTAAATTCAATATTTTTGTGAGATCGGTCACACATTTTCTTTTCTATCGGTCAGCGTCGTCCGAACCTGACGATCGTACTGCCTGGTTGCCATCAGCCAGCACAAGCTGCCTGCGATTTGCGCTGATTGCTCACATTTTTGTGTGATTGACTGTATTATCGTTATCCTCTTCCCCGGCCCGCTGATGGGGCCCTGTTAATTCCGTGCTGGTAAGGAGTCCCGACGTGGCACAGCTTAGCTCTCTCTCTCCCAAACTGATTTGGCATTTCTTCGAACAGATCTGCTCCATCCCCCACCCTTCCAAACATGAAGCCAAACTGAGCGCCTGGATCATCCAATGGGCTCAAGGGGAAGGTCTGGCGGTCAAGCAGGACAAGGTCGGCAACATCATCATCAAGAAACCGGCCACCCCGGGGATGGAAAATCGCAAAGCCGTGGTACTGCAGGCCCACATCGACATGGTGCCGCAGGCCAACGCCGACACCAAACACGACTTCGCGACCGATCCCATCGATGCCTATGTCGATGGCGAGTGGGTCACTGCCCGTGGCACCACCCTGGGTGCCGACAACGGCATCGGCATGGCCGGTTGCCTGGCAGTACTGGCTGACAAGACCATCAAGCACGGCCCGCTGGAAGTGCTGCTGACCACAGACGAAGAGACCGGCATGACCGGCGCTTTCGGTCTGGAAGCGGGCTGGCTGGAGGGCGAAATTTTGCTCAACACCGACTCCGAAGAGGATGGCGAAGTCTATATGGGCTGCGCTGGCGGTGTGGATGCCAATATCCGCTTCCCGCTCGAGCTGGTTGATGCTGCTGAAGGTGAAGCGTTCGAGCTGGCGGTCAAAGGGCTGCGTGGCGGTCACTCCGGTTGCGATATCCATCGCGGCCGTGGCAACGCCAACAAGCTGCTGGTGCGTCTGCTCAAAGCAGCCGAGCCGCTGGGTGTTCGTCTGGCCGAGATCCACGGCGGCACCCTGCGTAACGCCATCCCGCGCGAAGCCCGTGCCACCCTGCTGGTGCCTGCTGCCAGCGTAAACGAGTTCAAGGCGCTGGTTGACCGCTACACCGGGATCTACCAGACCGAACTGGCCGCCACCGAGCCAAACCTGACCGTGCTGGTCAACAGCGCCCCTAAACCGGCCAAGCTGATGAGCGTCTCCCTGCAGCAGCGCCTGCTGGATGCCCTGATGGCCTGCCCGAACGGCGTGATGCGCATGAGCGATGCCATGCCCGGCGTGACCGAAACCTCGACCAACCTGGGGGTCATCAAGACTCAGGATGGCGAAGTGTACGTCCAGTGCCTGATCCGCTCCCTGATCGACTCCGGTCGCGAGAGCATCGAGCAGATGACCCGCTCCCTGTTCACCTTGGCAGGCGCCAGCTGCGAATTCACCGGTGCCTACCCGGGTTGGGCGCCGAACGTGGACTCCCCCGTCATGGCGCTGGTACGCAATAGCTACCAGACCCTGTTCGGCACCATGCCCAACGTCATGGTGATCCATGCCGGTCTCGAGTGCGGTCTGTTCAAGAGTGCCTACCCGGAGTGGGACATGGTCTCCTTCGGCCCGACCATCCGCGGTGCCCACTCCCCTGACGAGAAGGTACATATCCCGGCGGTCGAGCGTTTCTGGCAACTGCTGGTGCACGTGCTGGAAGCGATTCCGGCCAAATAACCCGGCCTGCGCCACACGGCAAAGCAAAGCCCCGCACTGCTGCGGGGCTTTTTATTGTCTGTTACAGCCAGATTTTGGCGCTTACCGGATGCCGCGGGCCTCGCGGATCCACTCCCAGGCTTGCTGGATCTCCTGGGTCTTCTCCTTGGCCATCTCCATCATCTCCGGCGGCAACCCCTTGGCAGCCAGCTTGTCCGGGTGATGTTTGCTCATCTCCTTGCGGTAGGCGCGCTTGATATCCTGATCGCTGTCGCTCTCGCTCACACCCAGCAGCTGGTAGGCATTCTTGAGGCGATCCGCAGAGGGTGCCGCCTGCCGATACTGCTGACCACCGGAATGGCCCCCCTGATACTGGCCATGAGCCTGATTGAAGAAGTTCATCTGCGCCTCGGCCATTGCCAGAATGCGAGCCAGCTCGATGCGGCTGAAACCCAGCTCGTCGGCAATGGTGTGCAGAATGGCACGCTCGCCCTCCTCTACCCGACCATCTGCAAAGGCCGCCTGCAGTTGTACCTCGAGGAAGAAGCGCAGAATGTCGCGCTGGCCGAGGCTGGCACGGCGGAACTCGGCCAGGGTCTCGCGCAGCGGGAAGTCGGCCTCTTTACCGAGACGAAATGACTCCTGTGCCCGAGCACGCTGTTCACCCGCCAGCCGCATCCGATCCATCAGGTTGGAGGCAACCCGGATCTCCTGTTCGGTCACCTGACCGCTAGACTTGGCGATGTGACCCATCACCGAGAAGGTGGCATGGAAAAAGACGGCTTGCTGCTCCTGACTCGGGCCGCGACGAAACGCCCCCTGCAACCCCATGCCACGGTCGAAACGGTGGCCGATCCAGAGGCCAATCAGGGCACCGATGATATTGCCGAGCAGAAAACCGAAGAAGGCGCCCAGCACCTTACCCCAAATACGCATGGTTCAAGACCTCTTGAAGTTAATGAGTGCGGGCCTGGAGCTGGTCATCCAGCTCGCGCAGTCGATCGACCGTGCCGATATCGCGCCACTCGCCAGCGAGCAGGCTGCCGCCCACCCGCCCTTGCGCCATCCAGTCACGGAGCAGGGGCGCCAGCTTGCGGGCACCGCTCGCGAGACCGGCAAAGGCCGCCGGATCATATAGTCCGACCCCGCTGAAGGTAAACGCTGGCGTATCCATGACTCGCCCTTCTTGCAGGGCAAAGTCCCCGCTCGGGTGCTGGGGCGGATTGGGCACCAGCCAAAGGTGGGCCAGATCATCGCCAAGGGGCTGGCTGACCAGTGTGTGATAATCGAGATCGAGCCAGGTATCGCCGTTGATCACCAGAAAAGGGGCTGCGCCCAGCAGTGGCAGCGCCTGCACGATGCCGCCCGCGGTCTCCAGCGCACTCTCCTCGGCTGACCAGTGGATGGTCACCCCAAGCGCACTGCCATCACCAAGGCTCTCGACCAGCTTGTGGCCGAGCCAGGCGTGGTTGATGACCAACTCGGTCACCCCGGCGGCTTTGAGTTTTTCGATGTGATGAACGATGAGTGGTTTGCCCCCTACCGCCAGCAGTGGCTTGGGCAGCAGGTCAGTCAGCGGGCGCATCCGCTCACCACGGCCAGCGGCCAGGATCATCGCCTTCATGATTTAACTCCAGCATTGGCGATCCCCGGCAACACCACCTGCTCCAGCCACTGACCAAAACGGGCCAGTACCGGATAGGCACTACCATGAGTACGACAGACATCCACCACATAGCCGAGGGTACGGGGAATATCCTTGAGATAGCCGGACTTGCCGTCGCGATGATAGAGCCGGGTGAAGATCCCCGCCGCTTTGAGGTGGCGCTGCATGCCGGTCAGGTCGGCATCACGACGGAAACTGGCATAATCAAGCTCGCCAAGCAGACCCTCCTGTTGCAGGGTGACAAAGCCGTGGCGCATCCCTTCATCGATCACCTCGTCCGGCCAGCGTACGTAGCAATCTTTCAGCAGGGAGACCAGGTCATAGCTCAGGGGCCCGATGACCATGTCTTGAAAATCGATGATGGCCAGCCGGCTGCTCTCGGGGGTATCTCCGCCACATACCATCAGGTTGCGACTGTGGAAATCCCGGTGCATGACCCCTTGCGGCTGGGCCAGATTGCAGGCGGTGAGACAAGCAAAGGTCTCGTCCAGCAGTTGCTGCTCTTCGTCGCTCAGGGTCAGTTTTAGATGGTGGCCCAGCAGCCACTCGGGAAAAATGCTGTTCTCCCGTGCCATAAAGGCGGCATCGAAGGGTTCAAGCGCCAGTTCAACCGCCCCCAGGCGGGGCAGCAAATCAATCGCCTTGCCATACCAGGCCAGCACGTTGTGCTCGTTCAGGCGGCTGATAAGCTGGGTATCGCCCAGGTCACTGACCGCCAGCAAGCCCTGTTCGTAGTCCACCGCCTTGACCTCTGGCGCCAACAGCTGACGCGCCAGCAAGGCCGCCGCGTTACGAACAAACTCATGATTTTTTTCGGTTTTCGGGTTGGCATCCACCCAAACCAGACCACCACCGCGATAGTAGCGGCGGAAGCTGGCATCACCGGAAATAAGGGTCAACTGAAGATTGGCATCGCCTGATATCTGGCGTGCCCACCGCAATAGCAGGGAATCGCGATCGTGCATAAGTAGAGGACCAAGGTGGAAAGCAGCACTTGGCTGTTAGCCCTGGCCGCAATAATGCTTTATCATTGCCGGCTAACATAAAGCAATGACATGCAATGTCAACTCGATGAAACCTGTCGTAAAATGCATGCCTTGGATCAACCGTATCTATCACGGATTGCACGAGTCTTTCACATGACCAAATGGACACTGGGGTACCGCTATCCCATCGCCCTGACTATCAGTCTGGCCCCCGCACTTGCCCCTGTGATGGTGCAGGCGGCTCCGTTCGAAGCGCCGCCAGCCACCGGCATTCTTGATAGTCTCTGCTATGACTATGTTCCCAAGATAGAGAAGCCAGCATCGGATCAGGATGCCAACGCACAGCCGGTCGAGGTTGATGCTGACCGTCTCGAGGCCAAACAGGGCGGCACCGCCGTCTATGAAGGTGACGTCAAGGTTCGTCAGGGTGTTCGCAAGTTTGACTCCGACTATGCCCAGCTCGATCAGAAGAGCCGGGATGTCATCGCCATCGGCAACATCTATTACAACGACGGTCAGGTGACCGTCACCAGCGACAAGACCCTCAAATCCAATCTGGATACCAAGAACTCCGAGCTGGAAGAGGGCAAGTATCAGGTGCATGGCTCACCGGTGCGCGGCTTTGCCAAGCGCGTAGTGATGACCAACAACAACCAGAACATCACCATGGAGGGGGCCCAGTACACCACTTGCCCCCCCGGTCAGGAGGTGTGGACCCTCAAGGCAGGCAACATCGATATCGACCAGAAAGAGGTATTCGGTGAAGCCTGGAACGCCAGTCTCTGGCTCTATGACTACCCGGTGTTCTATTTTCCGTACATCAACTTTCCCATCAAGGATGAACGGAAGACAGGTCTGCTCTATCCGGGTTACAAACAGAGTTCCGGCAATGGCATGGAGATCACCCAGCCCTTCTACTGGAACATTGCCCCCAACTACGATGCTACCATCACCTCTCGTTTCATGGACAGGCGAGGCCTGATGGAACAGGTGGAGTTCCGCTACATGCCGGATCCCGCCCATATCGGCACCCTCTATTTTGAAAATCTGAGGGATGACAAGCAGTTTGACTCGGGCAATCCAAGCTTTACCAACCCTTCAACAGGAACGCCGTACCTCTCTGATGGCCATCGCTATCTGCTGAACGTCCGTCACGGCTCCACCCTGATGGATGGTTCGCTACGCTTTGGTATCGATTACACCAAAGTCCGGGACAAGGATTACAACTACTTCAATGACTTCAGTCCGCAAGTAGGTACCCAGGTCGACAGCCAGTTGCAGCAATCCTTTACTGCTGGTTACTACCAACAAAACTGGAACCTCACCTCGGAGATACGCCGCTACCAGATATTGTTGCCTGGTGCTTTGCTGCCTCACGAGATGCTGCCACGCATCAACTACAACTACTACCAGCAGGGTAAGTGGTTCGATCTGGCCTGGAACAGCGAGCTGACCAAGTTTGGCTATGACAGCGGCAGTGCCACTGCCCAGCAAGCCGGTGAACGCTACACAGCCACCAGATTTCATTTAGCGCCCGCCCTGACAATTCCTCTGGTGGATGCGCCCGGCTATTACCTCACCAGCCAGTACAAGCTGATGTTTACCTCCTACAACCAGGAGGTTCCCAAGGATCTGGTAGCCACCGATCGAACCCGCTTCACCGATGTTGAAAGCAAGCAATTGACCCTGGCGGATGGAACCGTCAATCGCACCCTTCCCTCCTTCCGGCTCAAGGGCGGGCTCAACTTCGATCGTTCGATTGACTGGTATGATGGCAAGGGCACCCAGACGCTTGAGCCGGAGTTTCAGTATCTCTATGTACCCTATCGGAATCAGGATGAGATCGGGATCTACGACTCCACCACAACCCGTCAGGATTACTACAGCCTGTTTAGCGATCGCCGCTATGCCGGTCTCGATCGCATTAGTGATGCCAACCGGGTTACCGCTGGCTTGACCAGCCGGGTCTATGACAATGTGGGTGATGAAAGGTTACGCTTGGCGGTGGCTCAGGCCTTCGAAATGACGCCCCCCAAGGTACGCCTCTATCCATCGGATCCCAAGAGCACCAATTCGCGCTCACTGCTCTCGTTCGAAGGTGATGCCCGGATCACCGATGAGTGGTTTGCCCATGTAGGGAGCCAGTACGACACCTCCGAGGGTGATTTTACTGCTGGCAACGGTGCGGTCGAATATCGGGCCGGCAAGCTGACCACCCAGGTCAACTACCGTTATATCCAGGACGGCAACCGGGACTATCGCTACCCGAGCAACCCAAATCTGGCCGAAGACCTCAGCCAGGCTGGCCTGGTGATGATGGCACCGATCGCCGATCAGTGGCAGATGTATGGCGGTTACTACCGTGATATCAAGCAGGATGTGAACATTGACCGCAAGATCGGTGTCAAATACGACTCCTGCTGCTGGAGCATCAACATGAGCCTGGAGTGGCACAACCAGCCGGACAATATCACCCTGAAGCCAACTTCGGAAAAAGTCATTGGTCTGCAATTTGAAATGAAGGGACTTGGCAGTGTGGGTACCGGTGGCCGCAGTGTCACACTGGATACCGAGCTGTTGCCCTATGTTCGCCCGTTTAATCTGAAAGACCAGCAATGATGCTGGTCCAGCCTTGAGAGATGGATATGAAAAAGACCCTGATTGCCCTGCTGACCGCGGGAATGTTCGGCACCATGAGCCAGGCCGCTCTGGCTGCACCCGAGCTGATGGACAAGGTGCTGGCCGTGGTCAACAAGGACGTAGTGCTGTCCAGTCAACAGGACGCACTGGTCAACAAGGTAAAACTCTCCGCCCAGGAGAGCGGCCAGTCCCTGCCTGACGATGCCACTCTGCGCAAACAGGCGCTCGACCGTCTAATCCAGGAGAGCCTTCAGTTACAACTAGCGGATCGCCAGGGGCTGAAGATCAGCGATACCCAGCTGGAACAGGCTATTCAGGGCATCGCCGCCGACAACAAGATGACCCTGGATCAACTGCGTGCCCAGCTCGCCCGTGAAGGGATGACCTATGCCCAGTATCGGGAAGAGGTGCGCCGCGAGATCCTGATGAACGAGGTACGCCGCAACCAGGTGCGCCGTCGCATCAACATCTCCGAGCAGGAGGTGAAGCAAGTGGTGGAGATCCTGAAGAAACAGGGTCAACAGCAGAACGAATACCACGTCGGCCATATCCAGATTGCACTGCCGGACAACCCGACCGCCGCCCAGCTGGATGCAGCCAAGAGCAAGATCGAGCGCATTCTGGCCGCCCTCAAGCAAGGTGCCGACTTCCGCAAACTGGCCATTGCCGAGAGTAACGGTCCCAAGGCGCTGGAAGGGGGTGACTGGGGCTGGATGAGCCCGCAAGAGATGCCGACCCTGATGGCCGAAGCGGTACAGGGTGCCAAGAAGGGCGATATCGTCGGCCCGCTGCGCTCCGGCGCCGGTCTGCACATCGTCAAGGTGTTCGACACCAAGGGCCAGCAGCAGGTGATGCAGACCGAGGTGAAGGCCCGTCACATCCTGATCAAGCCTTCCATCATCCTGAGCGAAGAGAAAGCCAAGGGGATGCTGGACGGCATTCTTCACGACATCAAGAGCGGTAAGGCCAGCTTCGCCAGCATGGCGGAGAAGTACTCCGAAGATCCGGGCTCTGCAGTGCAGGGTGGCGAACTGGGCTGGTCTGACCCCAACGTCTATGTGCCGGAGTTCCGCGACATGGTTAACCGCCTGCAACCGGGCCAGATCAGCGCGCCCTTCCGCACCAGCCACGGCTGGCACATCGTCCAAGTGGAAGATCGTCGCAGCCAGGATGCCACTGACAAGGCTCTGGAACAGCGTGCCTATCAGCTGATCTACAACCGCCGCTTCGTGGAAGAGTCCCAGGCGTGGCTGGATGAGCTGCGTGATGAGGCTTACATCCGTGTCGAAGGATCTGCGAGCTGATGAGCTGCCGTCGCCTTGCCGTTACCCCGGGCGAACCGGCCGGGATCGGCCCGGATCTGGTGCTGCAGATTGCCCAGCAGGATTGGCCGCACCAGTTGGTGGTCATTGCCGATCCAGCTTTGCTGCGCGAGCGGGCGGCCCTGCTGGGGCTGTCCATAGAGCTTGAGCCCTACGATGCAGGAGTCCCTGCTCATCCGCAGCGGGCGGGCACCCTGACCGTCTGTCCGGTCCCCCTCGGAGCCCCCGTGGTACCGGGCGAGCTGAACGAAGGCAACGGCGCCTATGTGCTGGCGACCCTGCAACGCGCCTGCGATTGCAACCTCAGCGGCGAATTTGCCGCCGTGGTGACCGGACCGGTGCACAAGGGGATCATCAACCAGGCCGGCGTCTCGTTCAGCGGCCACACCGAGTTCTTTGCCCAGCAGTCTGGCACCGCCGATGTGGTGATGATGCTGGCAACCGAGGGACTGCGGGTTGCACTGGCGACCACCCATATTCCGCTGGCCTATGTAGCGATGGCCATCACCGAGGATCGCCTCGGCAAGGTGATCCGGATCCTCAACGAGGATCTCGCCACCAAGTTTGGCATCGCCAAACCCCGTATTTACGTCTGCGGCCTCAACCCTCATGCCGGGGAAGGTGGCCATCTCGGACGTGAAGAGATTGACGTGATCGAACCTGCTCTGGCCACACTGCGCCAGGAGGGGATCGATCTGGTCGGCCCATTGCCGGCCGACACCCTGTTCCAGGAGAAATACCTCAAGGATGCGGATGCGGTACTCGCCATGTACCACGACCAGGGGCTGCCAGTGCTCAAATACAAGGGCTTCGGCAGTTCGGTCAATATCACCCTGGGGCTTCCCTTCATCCGCACTTCGGTGGATCACGGCACCGCACTGGATCTGGCAGGCAAGGGCCTCGCCGACTCGGGCAGCCTGATCACCGCGATCAACCACGCCATCAAGATGGTAGAGAAAAAAAGATATGAGCAGTAAGGTGCAGAGCAACAAAGTGCACATGGGCCACACCGCCCGTAAGCGTTTCGGTCAGAACTTCTTGCACGATCGCTACGTGATCGATCAGATCGTGGCCGCCATCAATCCGCAGCCGGGTCAGAACCTGGTGGAGATCGGCCCGGGTCTGGCCGCGCTGACCGAGCCGGTCGCCTCCCAGATGGACAAGATGACCGTGGTCGAGCTGGACCGGGATCTGGCGGCACGTCTGCGTGAGCACCCGACCCTCAAGGACAAGCTGACCGTTATCGAAGCGGATGCCATGCGTTTTGACTTCGGCACCCTGATGGGTGAAGGCAAGGGGCCACTGCGTATCTTCGGCAACCTGCCCTACAACATCTCCACCCCGCTTATCTTCCACCTGTGCGAGTTTGCCGACCGGGTTGAAGACATGCACTTTATGCTGCAAAAGGAAGTGGTTCTGCGTCTGGCCGCCGGTCCCGGCAGCAAGGCCTATGGCCGCCTGAGCGTGATGACCCAGTACTACTGCCAGGTAGTGCCAGTGCTGGAAGTGGGCCCTGGCGCCTTCAAGCCGGCGCCGAAAGTGGACTCTGCCGTGGTACGCCTGATCCCGCACAAGAATCCCACCATAGTCGCCAAGGATATCCGTTGCCTGAACCGCGTCTGTACCGAGGGCTTCGGCCAACGTCGCAAGACCATTCGCAACAGCTTCTCCAACTTCATCACCGACGCCCAGCTGACCGAGCTTGGTATCGATGGCAACCTGCGCCCGGAGAATCTCTCCCTCGAGCAGTTTGTCATGATCGCCAACTGGCTGGCAGATCAGCCAAAGGCCTGATCCTGTGGCACTCCCGCACATCGAGATCCGCCCATACCCCGTATATGTGGCGGAATCCAAAGACCCTTACCAGTTTCACTATCTGATCGAGATTGAGAATCTGGGACCCGGCCCGGTGCAACTGCTGCACCGGCGCTGGCTCATCACCGATGCCAATGGCAAGATGCTGGAAGTGGCAGGCCCAGGCGTGGTCGGGGAACAACCCGTCATTGCCGAAGGTGAGACCTACCGCTACCAGAGCGGCGTGCCGCTGGCGACCCCGCTTGGGGTGATGGAAGGAAGCTATACCCTGCAAGATGGCTCTGGTCAGCAATTCGAGGCGCCCATCGCCCCCTTCACGCTGGCCATCCCCAATATTATCAACTGAGGTTTCATGGCGAACTGTTTTGTCGGTGACATCCAGGGCTGTTACGACGACTTGCGCCGTCTGCTGGATCTTGCCGCGTTCGATCCCGACCAAGACGTGCTATGGCTCTGCGGCGATCTGGTCGCCCGCGGCCCGGACTCCCTCAATACCCTGCGTTTTGTCAAAGGGCTGGGTAACCGCGCCGTTACCGTGCTCGGCAACCACGACCTGCACCTGCTGGCGGTCGCTAATGGCGTTGCACCGCTCAAGAAGAAAGACAAGCTGCAAAGCCTGATGGATGCCCCTGATCGGGATGAACTGCTGGAGTGGCTGCGCCACCGCCCGCTACTGGCCGAACATCCGGATCTCCCCATCTTGATGGTGCATGCCGGTATCTCCCCGGCATGGGATGTCCGCACCGCGCGCAACTGCGCCCGCGAGGTAGAGAGCCTGCTGCGTGGTGACCAGTACAGCTGGCTGCTGCACAACATGTATGGCGACCAGCCCGATGGCTGGAAAGATGATCTGGTCGGGATCGACCGCTACCGCTACATCATCAACACCTTCACCCGGATGCGCTTCTGCTATTTCGACGGTCGTCTCGACTTCAAATGCAAGAAGGGGCCCAAGGAATCGACCCCGGGGCTGCGTCCCTGGTTCGAACAGCGCGAACACCACGTGGATGACCCCATTCTGGTGTTCGGCCACTGGGCAGCCCTGATGGGCAACACCGGCAAGAGCGACATCAAGGCACTCGATACCGGCTGTGTCTGGGGCAACAACTTGACCCTGTGGCGCTACGAGGATGATGCCCTGATCGCCACCCCCTGCCCGGTTCACGCCAGCTAGGGAGTGCGATGCAATCTGGCGGTCGCGATCGCTGCCGCACGGATGGCCACAACTCGTTCCAATAACAAAGCCCGGCAGGTTGCCGGGCTTGCTGTTTTAGGTTCCCTGTTTTCCGACGAATGAAGTTACAACTTGCGCCCCAGCCGCTTCTCGATCTGGCGCCGCTCCCACTCGGGGCCAAACAGCTTGAAGGGCTGAAACACCCGAACAGCATGGGAGGCAAGTCCCAGCCCCCAACCCAGGGTTGGCCACCAGGCCCAGATGTACTCCGGATTGCTCAGGTAGTTGATGACAAACAGCCCGCAGATCACCACCACGTAGCTGGCGACATGGTGATAGAAGCCCTTGAGCTCCTCCACATAGCGCATTGCCGCCCGCTCCTCTGCCGATACCTGCACCGCATCCTGACCCATAGTGTCACTTCCTCTCATCTCGCGCTCCTGTTGCTCTGATCCATCCAGTTGAGCCACATCGAGTTCAAAGACGGCGGCCAGGGCCTTGAGAGATTCCAGTCCGGGTTGCTGCCCCTGCTCGATCCGCTGGATAGTGCGGACACTCAAACCAGTCAACGTTGCCAACTGATCCTGAGACCAACCCCGTTGCAATCTCAACTTCCTGACGATCATCTCGAACTCCTTGTGGTAATTGACAGGGCCAGCATAGGGCTTGCGCCGCGAAAGGTGACACGACAGATAGCCGACATACATCTGACAGTCCTTTAAAATCAGATGGTTAATATTTTGATCTTGTCAGTCAGCCGCTCGTTCCCCCAGATATTGCACAAACCGTAACAGATAACCATCGGGATCCTGCAGCAAAAATTCGCGCTGCCCGGCCAGCATCTCGCCCACTGGATACCAGACCTCAGTGGGCTGCCGGAAAAGTGCAATCTCGGCGGCCTGCAAGCGGTCGAGTAGCGGCTGGATCTCGGTCAGCTCCATCTGCAGATTGATCCCCCGACCGAACGGTGGCTCCAGCGCCCCGACCTGCCAGCCCGCCGGATGTACCTGCTCCAGCATCAGTTGTACCTGTTGCTGTTCAAGATAAGCAAAAGGAGGGTCATCGCGCCGATAGCGGACCGAGAAGCCCAACAAACCGGTATAGAAAACCAGAGATCGAGCCAGATCGGTAACCGACAGCTCCGGTACCATGGGATTCCAATACACCTCATCCACCGCGACAGTAGGGTTCGTCATGGCTTACAGGCTCTGCATCAGCTCGGCGGCAATTTCAAAGGAGCGCAGTCGGGCCTGATGATCGACGATGGGCCCATTGAACATCAGCTCATCGGCACGGGTTTCCGCCAGCAGCGCCTTGAGTCCATGACGAACCTGCTCAGGATCGCCCACCAGAGAGCGGGCCAAGGTCTGCTCCATCGCCATCAGCTCACGGGGAGACCACTCATCGCCAAGCTGGACGACCGGCGCGGGCAGCTTGCCCGCATCACCGCGATGAAGGCGCAAGAACTGCTGCTGCACGGTAGTGAACTGGAAGCGGGCCTCCCGCTCGCTGTCGGCGGCAATCATGTTGATGCAGACCACCGCATGGGGCTTGGGCCAGCGAGCGGAGGGGCGATACTGGCTACGGTAGATCTCCAGCGCTTGCAGCAACATGGCGGGTGCGAAATGGGAGGCAAACCCGAACGGCAAACCCATCGCCGCCGCCAGTTGCGCGCTGTAAAGGCTGGAACCCAGCAGCCAGATGGGCAGATGCAACCCCTGACCGGGCACCGCCTGCACGGCGCCAATCTCGTCGCCAAAGTAGCTCATCAGCTCACGCACATCGGCGGGGAAATCATCCACCTCACCGCTGCGCATACGCCGCAGCGCCCGCATGGTGCGCTGATCGGTCCCGGGGGCACGACCAAGACCGAGATCGATGCGGTCGGGATAGAGAGAAGCCAAGGTGCCAAACTGCTCGGCAATCACCAGTGGCGAGTGGTTCGGCAGCATGATGCCACCCGCGCCGATCCGCAAAGTGGTGGTGGCCTCGGCCAGATGACCGATCAACACCGAGGTGGCGGCACTGGCAATGCCCGGCATGTTGTGGTGTTCGGCCAGCCAGTAGCGCTGGTAACCCCAGCCCTCGGCATGGCGGGCAAGATCCCGCGAACGGCGAAATGACTCGGCAGGCACGGAACCTTCGGCAACAGGCACCAGATCGAGCACGGAATAGGGGATGGCAGACATGGGTCACTCCATTGATTTACAGACCAGTAACAAGTGGGGCAATGTAGCACGGGATACCTGAATGAATCACTATCTCCTGCCAAGCTCTTCCTGGCAGTGGGCAACCATGGAAAAGCACAGATATCAGGCCATTATTGTCATTTCTGTTATCGTATTGACACACTGCTGACAGATCGTCTCCGCAAGCATCACTGTGACAAGGAAATGTCCATGATCACTGCCAGATCCGGGCGCAAGCCCTTCTACGTTCACATTGCCACCCTGTTTACCCTGCTGTTCAGTGTGCTGGGCATGCTGCTGATTCTGCTGCAGTTCCAGCAGGGCTCTCGCCAGATGCTGGAACATGAGCGCCACAACTTCAAACAGTACCGGGAACAGCTGGCCCTCGCTCTGCAACTGAACGAGCAGCCAGCCCGTATGTCCCTCAGCCTGCTAGCCAGCAGCCGACTGGCCGACATGAGCGATCTGGCGAGCCGACTGGAGTATCTGCCGCAGCTGGCAGAGATCCTGGCCAATCGCGACAGCTATGGTGCCGTCTACATCGGCTATGAGAGTGGCGATTTCTTTCTGGTACGAAAACTCACGGAACGGGCCCGGGCCACGTTGCAGGCAGTGCCTGAAGGCAGCCAGTTGCTGGTTCAGAGCCTGAGTAGCGGGCGGGGAGAGTTCCTCTATTTTGACGAGCAGCTGCAACTTTTGGCACGGCGAGCCATGGCGGATTATCGATTCGATCCCCGCAGCCGCGACTGGTACCGGCTGGCTCGCGGTTCATCAAAGATTGTCGCCACCACCCCCTATCTCTTTTTTACCACCAGGGAGCCGGGCATGACGATGGCTGTCACCAGCCATAGCCAACGCGCCGTGATCGGGCTGGATGCCAGTGTCGAGGGGCTCTCGGCCTTGATTGGCGAGCTGCAGTTGCCGCTCCAAAGCCAGGTAGTGTTGTTCGATCGCTCCGCGGCACTGCTGGCGGCCGACCCTGTACATCTGCCAGCCTATGATCAGCTGACCCGGCTGCCAGCGATCACGGCTCTGGGCAGCCCAGTCATGGCCGAGCTGAAAACTAGGCTAGAGAGGACGCCTGTGCTGCTGGATGGCACTCCCCAGGAGCTGACCCTGACCACAGGGGAAGAACAAGAGTGGCTGGTCAATATCTCCCCCCTCGGCAAGGACACCCCTTTTTACATCGCCCTGCTGGTCTCGGCAGATCTGCTTTATCAGCAGGCACGCAACGAAGCGCTGGTCAATGTGGCATGGGCGCTGGGCAGCCTGCTGTTGTTGCTGCCGGTGATCTGGCTGGTCTCCCGCCGTACCGCTACCCCGCTGCTGGCCCTGACCCGTGAGGCTGAGCGGATCCAGCGTTTCGACTTTGGCGAGGGTCAGGTTCCTGAATCAGCCATCCGGGAAATAGATGACCTTGCGCGCACCATGTCCGGCATGCGCCAAACCCTCGGCAACTTCATGAACATGGGTAGAGCACTGGCTGCAGAGCACCGCGTCGACTCCCTGCTAAGCCGCATCCTGCATGAAACCATCGCCGCGGTACAGGCAAAAGGGGGATGCCTCTACCTGGCCCAACAGCAAAAGATGCAGCCGGTCCAGGCCCGCTGGCAGCAAACCGAACTGCCCCTAGGGCAGGTTCCCTGGCCACAACCATTGCTATCCGGCCCGGCCACTTCCCAGCGCATCTCCCTCAGCCTGGATGAGGCGGCCTGGAGGCAACACCTTGACAGTTGGGGTTCCTTTCCCGGCCTATGCCAGCTGGTAGCTGAGCCGCTCTGCAACCATCGTCAGGAGCTGATCGGCTACCTCCTGCTGATCCTGCCAAACTGCAGCGAACAGGAGCTGGCATCGCGCATCAGCCTGATCGAGGCGCTGGCGGGCACTTCGGCCTCCGCCATCGAGAACCAGCGCCTGCTGGAGGAACAGAAACAGCTGCTCGAATCCTTTATCGAGCTGATGGCTGGCGCCATCGACGCCAAGAGTCCATACACCGGCGGCCACTGCCAGCGGGTGCCTGAGCTGACCCGGATGCTGACCGAAGCTGCCTGCGCCCAGCAGCAGGGGCCGTTCGCCGAGTTTCGGCTCAACGAGGAGGAGTGGGAGGCCATCCATATCGCCAGCTGGCTGCACGACTGTGGCAAGGTGACCACCCCGGAGTTCGTGGTCGACAAGGCTACCAAGCTGGAGACCCTCTACGACCGGATCCACGAGATCCGTACCCGCTTCGAGGTGCTCAAGCGCGACGGCTACATCGAGGCGCTGGCGGCCCGCCTGCCGGCATCTGAGCGGGAAGAGGCCAGGAGCGAGGTGGCCCCACTCTGGAGCACCCTGGATCAGGAGTTTGCCTTCATCGCCGAGTGCAATCTGGGCGGCGAGTGGATGGCCCCCGAGAAGATTGAACGGCTCGACGCCATCGCCAGCCGTACCTGGCTGCGCACCCTGGACGATCGACTCGGCATCAGCCGGGAGGAGCTCAAGCTGCGTCAGAAAGAACCGTCTTCCGAGTTGCCCTGCCTCGAGCCACTGCTGGCCGACAAGTGCTGGCACCTTGTGCCTCGTCCAGATGGAGATCGGTTCGACGAGCACAATCCCTGGGGCTTCAAGGTCAAGGTACCGCACCATCTCTACAACCGGGGGGAGAGATACAACCTTGCCATCAGCAGGGGAACCCTCACCGAGGAGGAGCGCTACAAGATCAACGAGCACATCATCCAGACCATACGCATGCTGGAGCACCTCCCCTTCCCCCGTCATCTGCGCTGCGTGCCAGAGATTGCCGGCGGTCATCACGAGCGGATGGATGGCAAGGGTTACCCACGCCAGCTGACCGGAGCACAGATGAGCGTACCAGCCCGCATCATGGCTATCGCCGATATTTTCGAGGCGCTGACCGCCAGTGATCGCCCCTACAAATCTGGCAAGACGGTCTCCCAGGCTCTTGCCATCATGCAGAACATGGTGCGTGAACAGCATATCGACCCGGATCTGTTCGCCCTGTTTGTCAGCAGCGGCATCTGGCGCGATTACGCCAGGCGCTTCCTCGAGAGCGCCCAACTGGATCAGGTGGACGAAACCGCACTGCTGGCCGCACTGGCCTAGGCTGGGTCATATTTTCTTACATTTGCGGGCTGGCCTGAACGCCCCCGGCTGGTTATAACGGTGCCCCTATAGCGAAGGGGGAGCAATAGACTCCCCCTCACTCTTTGTCACACCACACTGTTCAGGTTATCTATGTCAAAACATCTCGTTCTGCTGGGCGCGCTGACGCTCTCCGGCTGCTCCCTGTTGTCTCCCCCAGCCCCCACCGTCACCCCGGTGCACCTTGCCGATACCAGCCAGCGCGGCTTCTACATCGAATGCAGCAGCATGAAAGCCTGCTTCCAGCAGGCCAACCAGACCTGCCCACAAGGTTACAAGGAGACCGATCGCCGCCAGCAGACGCTATACAGTACCCAGTATCTGGGAGGCAGCTACGACGAAGATAAGAAGGTCTACAAGGCGGCCAAGCCCTATAGCATCGCCAACACAGTCCACTCCCTGACAATTCAGTGTCCCGTCACTAGAGGCTGAGCCAGCCTAAGGGCGATGCTCTCCCCTTACCGCGGAAAAGAAAACGGTCAACCCAGGTTGACCGTTTTTCACTATGGCGTAGCCCTTAGAACAGCAGATGCGCTACACCGGCAATTACCGGCAAGGTAACCAGGGTACGCATCAGGAAGATCACAAACAACTCCCACAGTTTGACCGGGATCTTGCTGCCAAGCAGCAGGGCCCCCACTTCCGACATATAGATAAGCTGGGTTACCGACATGGCGGCAATGACGAAGCGGGTCATCTCGCTATCGATGGTCGAGGCCAGCACAGCCGGAATAAACATATCGGCAAAACCGACCATGATGGTCTTGGATGCCGCTTCCGCCTCCGGCAGTTGCAGCAGTTCCAGCAAGGGGACGAAGGGGGCGCCAAGCCAGTTGAAGATGGGGGTGTGTTCGGCCAGCATCAGGGCACAGGTACCGATCGCCATGACCACAGGCAACACGCCAAACAGCATGTCGAGCGCATTTTTTACCCCTTCCCGAGCGACGGCACCGAGATCGGTCATCCGCTCTGCCTTGGTCAATGCACGTTCGAGACCATAACTCATCACACTGTGCTGGTGGGGCACCGCCTCCTGCTTGCGACACAGGGGAGCACCATCGATATAGATATCCTTCTTCCAGCAGAGCGGCGGCAGACGTGGCACCACGATAGCTGCAACCACTCCAGCCAGACAGACCGTCAGATAGAAGGGAACGAACATGTGTTCCAGCTTCACCTGGGAGATCACTACCAGACAGAAGGTGATGGAGACGGCGGAGAAGGTGGTGCCAATCACCGCGGCTTCACGCTGGGTATAGAACTTCCCTTCGTACTGCTTGCTGGTTAGCAGGATGCCGACACTGCCATCCCCCAGCCAGGAGGCAAAGCAGTCCACGGCAGAGCGACCCGGTAACCGGAATACCGGACGCATGATGCGAGTCATCATGGTGCCGACAAATTCCAGCAGACCGAAATCGAGTAACAGTGGCAGCAGCAGACCGGCAAAGATAAATACAGAAAAGAGCACCGGCAGCAGATCATTGAGCACCAGGCCGCCGGTTGCGCCTGAATAAAGCACCTCTGGTCCCACCTGAAAGAAGGTCAGCAGCACGAAAATACCGCCCACCACCCGCACGCAGGCCCAGAAAGGAGAGACGTTGAACAGGCTGTTGAGGAATGGTCTACGCACCAGAATAGCCGGTTTGAACAACCAGGTGATGATAGTCATCAGCATGGTGGTAGTGATCACCGCACTGACCATGGCAACCAGATAATCGGCAAAAATCCGCTGCACCAGCTTGGCCAGCACGGCGACGGGGATGGTGACGTTACCGTCATAGACGACCGGCGTCATGAACAGCAAGATTCCGATCAGTGACGGTATTAGAAACATTAACAAGTTACGGCGGGTATTGACCGCAGGTGCTTTGAGACTCTTTTCCAACATGATATGACTGCCCTAATGTTACTTTTCCCTAGCCCGGCCAACCTGCGTATTCATGCATTAACCGGCAAAACGGGCGCAAGAATACTCTAAAAAAATGCACAAACAAGCCCTTAATGCAGGAATCTGCGCATAAATATTTCCACAGGCAAACCTTCCATTAAAACAATAAGATACAGCTGCGCATATCGATTCAATCGACATCGCCAGATGATTGTTTCGTTATTGTTAATTTTGGTGGGCAGTATAATCGGTTATCAGTGGCAGGCAATAAGTGACATCACAAATATATCTAATGAGTTGCTGTTCGATAGACATAAAAAAACCGGAGCCTGTTCAGGCTCCGGTTTTCAATGAGAGTGACGGGGATCAGTCACGGACGTAGATCACTTCCACACCATCATCATCTTCGTCATCCCAATCATCATCGTCGAGACTTTCGTCAAAGGCCATTGAGGCAGCAAGCGCTTCCGCTTCGGCTTTAGCCAACTGGTTCTTGTGGTAGTCGTCCCACTTGAACTCCACTTTCTCAATCGCCTCTTTGGCATCCTGTTCCAGTTGACGGGGCATGGTATCCAGCAGATCCAGAATGTCGTAGCAGACCTTCTTGGTCCCTTCCTTGCTGATGGCAGTGATGGCATAGACCGGACCTTCGTGGTTAAGGGCCGCCTTGACGCGATCCATCACCTCCTGGGCTTCTTCTTCCAGGATCAGGTCCATCTTGTTAAACACCAACCAGCGCGGCTTGCCAGCCAGTTCCGGGCTGTACTTCTCCAGCTCCTTGACGATGGTCACGGCATTTTCAGCAGGATCGGAGCCATCAACCGGGCAGATATCCACCAGGTGGATCAGCACGCGGCAACGCTCGAGGTGTTTCAGGAAGCGGATACCCAGACCTGCGCCTTCGGCAGCACCTTCGATCAGACCCGGAATATCGGCGATCACGAAGGAGCGAGAGTTCTCGCCACGTACCACACCCAGGTTCGGCACCAGGGTGGTGAAGGGGTAATCAGCCACTTTCGGACGGGCGGCGGAAACGGCACGGATAAAGGTAGATTTACCGGCGTTGGGCAGACCCAGCATACCGACGTCAGCCAGCAGCAGCAGCTCCAGCTTCAGGGTACGCACCTCGCCCGGGGTACCGTTGCTCTTCTGGCGCGGAGCCCGATTGACGGAGCTCTTGAAGCGGGTGTTGCCCAGACCATGGAAACCACCCTTGGCAACCAGCAGCTTCTGCTCGTGGTGAGTCAAGTCACCCAGCAACTCGCCGGTATCGTCATCGGTTGCACGGGTACCGACCGGCACACGCAGGATCTTATCCTTGCCACGGCGACCGGTACAGTTGGCACTCTGGCCATTCTCGCCACGCTCGGCAGCATGGAAACGCTCAAAACGGTAGTCGATCAGGGTGTTGAGGTTCTCATCGGCAACCAGATAGACATCACCGCCGTCACCGCCATCACCACCATCAGGACCACCGTTGGGAATATATTTTTCACGGCGAAAACTTACACAACCGTTACCACCGTCACCGGCATCGACTCGAATCTGGACTTCATCAACAAACTTCATAGGTAACCGTCACCTTAATTCGAAAAACCGATACGCAATTATAGTGGTACAGACCCCTGCGGGCGATACGCATCTTGCCTCTCCGGGCAATCTCGGTACCCGGTTCATCTGCGTTCCGTTTTTTCGTCATTATTTCGGAAAAACAAAAGCCCCGCCTGTTGGCGGGGCTTCGGATCCTTGCGGTCCGTAATTACTCAGCAACGATGCTAACGTACTTACGGTTCAGCGGACCTTTAACTTCGAACTGCACCTTGCCATTCGCGGTAGCGAACAGGGTGTGGTCCTTGCCCAGACCAACGTTCTCACCAGCGTGGAACTTGGTACCGCGCTGACGAACGATGATGCTGCCAGCCAGAACTGTTTCGCCGCCGAAACGCTTCACGCCCAGGCGTTTAGCTTCAGAATCGCGACCGTTGCGGGATGAACCGCCAGCTTTTTTGTGTGCCATCTATCGGACTCCTCTAATTAAGCGCTGATGCCAGTGATTTTGACTTCAGTGAACCACTGACGGTGGCCCGCTTGCTTACGGTGGTGCTTACGACGACGGAACTTGACGATAGTCACTTTCTCGCCACGGCCGTGAGCCACAACTTCAGCTACAACCTTGCCACCTTCAACGAAAGGAGCACCTACTTTAAAAGTGTCGCCTGCAGCAACCATCAGCACTTCGTTGAAGTCGATGGTAGCGCCAGTCTCAACGTTCAGCTTTTCCAGACGAACGATTTGACCTTCGGCCACACGGTGTTGTTTTCCGCCGCTTTGGAATACCGCGTACATTTTATTAACTCCGTAAAGGCATGTCATTTTGCTCAAGGCTAGACATGCGCAAAAACCTATAACAATGGGCGGGCATTCTACGCAAATCGATCTGCTCAGGCAAGGCCATTTTCGCAAAAAGTTTATTTTGTGCGCATATCTGCCGCCGTGGATAAACGCCTAACTGTAACCCATTGTGAAATCGTGTAGAATCCCTGCCACTACTAAAATCGCAGTTATTGCTGCTGTCACGTTACGAGACTTATGGACCAACAGACTATCCGTGCGCTCTGTGCCGCCGACATGACGGCGGTCAATGAACTGATCCTGGCCCGACTCCAGTCCGACGTTAGTCTGATCAATCAGCTGGGTTTCTACATTGTCAGCGCCGGCGGGAAACGGATGCGCCCCATGCTGACCGTGATGGCTGCGCGTGCGCTGGGCTATGAGGGTGAGGATCACCTGAAACTGGCCGCCATCATCGAATTCATTCACACCTCTACCCTGCTGCACGACGACGTGGTCGACGAATCCGACCTGCGCCGTGGCCGGGAGACCGCCAACGCTATGTTTGGCAATGCTGCCAGCGTGCTGGTCGGTGACTACCTCTATAGCCGCTCCTTCCAGATGATGGCCGAACTCTCCAACCTGCGGGTGATGGAGATCCTCTCGGATGCAACCAACACCATCGCCGAAGGGGAAGTGCTGCAGTTGATGAACTGCAACGATCCGGATACCACCGAAGAGAGCTACATGACGGTCATCTATTGCAAGACCGCCAAGCTGTTCGAGGCCGCCACCCGTCTCGCCGCCGTGCTGACCCATCAGCCCGAGCCCGTCGAGCAGGCCATGACCGATTACGGCAAGTATCTGGGCACCGCGTTCCAGATCATCGATGACGTGATGGACTACTGCTCCCAGAGCGAAGAGATGGGCAAGAACGTCGGCGACGATCTGGCCGAAGGCAAACCGACCCTGCCGCTGCTGCGCGCCATGGAAGTGGGTACGCCGGAAGAGCGCCAGCTGGTACGCGATGCCATCGAGCACCGCAACGGCATGGAGCATCTTGAGCAGATCCTTGGTATTCTCGACCGCACTGGCGCGCTGGAGTACTCCCGCATGCGTGCCAGGGAAGAGGCCGACAAGGCCATTGCCGCCCTCGCCATCCTGCCTGACTCCCCGCACAAACAGGCGCTGGAAACACTGGCCCACATGGCCGTGCAGCGCAGTGCCTGAGTAAACGACATGCATGAAAAAAGAGGCCTTCGGCCTCTTTTTTATTGTCTGCTATCTGCTGGACAGTGCATTTCGCCAAACTCAGCGACTCAGCATCCAGAGGATCATGCAACCCGCAACCACTAGCGAGCCGCCGATACGGCGCAACTGCTCCGGTGGCTGATCGCTCAGCAGCCGTAACATCTGCTGCCATGCCCTTGGCATCAACAGCGGGCCGAGCCCCTCGAACAACAGCAGCAATCCCAACCCCATCAGCATGGATGTCAGCATCCGACCTCCTTCAATGCAACCAGCCCCTCGGGTCAACGGCTGGCATTGGCACCAAAAACAAAAGGGTCTGACAATGCAGACCCTTTGAATGTGACCTCGTGGCGATTACTGCTTGGTGCCGTGAGGAGACTTGAGGTAACGGAAGAACTCGCTGTCCGGCTTCAATACCATCAGGTCGTTACCACCGGCGAAGCTCTTGCGATAGGCCTCCATGCTACGCACGAAGCTGAAAAACTCGGGGTCTTTCTTGTAGCTGTCGGCATAGATCTTGGCGGCTTCCGCATCCCCTTCACCGCGCAGCTGGCGAGCGTTACTCTCGGCGTCGGCGATCATGACGGTCACCTTGCGGTCGATATCGGCACGCAGGATTTCAGCCTTTTCGCGACCCTGAGAGCGGTGCTCACGGGCCACAGCGGTACGCTCGGCGCGCATCCGCTGGTAGATGGAGTTGGAGACTTCCACCGGCAGGTTGATCTGCTTGATCCGTACATCCACCACCTTGATACCGAGCTCGGAGGAGCGCGCCATCTTCTTCAGGGCATCTTCCATCACGGTACTGCGCTCACCGGAGACGATGTCCTTGATGGTACGGTTACCAATCTCGGAACGCAGACCGTTGTTGATCTTGCGCTTGAGCAGATCTTCAGCCTGCAGCTTGTTGCCACCACCGGTTGCCAGGTAGTACTTGGAGAAGTCCTCAATCTTCCACTTCACGTAGGAGTCGATGATCAGGTCTTTCTTCTCGGAGGTGACAAAACGGTCGGCCTGGCTGTCAATGGTCTGGATGCGGGCATCCATCTTGCGAACCTGGTCGATGAGCGGCACCTTGAAGTGCAGGCCCGGCTCATAGAGGCGGGGTTCACCGGAGTCAACCCGCTTCACCTTGCCAAACTGCACCACAATCCCCTTCTGACCTTCATCAACGATAAAGACAGAGGAGAAGCAGACCATGGCCGCGACAGCGATTGCACCAATAGCTAGCTTTTTCATCTATCAGTTTCTCCCTGAGCTGAAGCGGTCACCGCTACGCAGCGGCATTGTCGGGGTAGAGTTGGCACCCTCGTTGGAAACGGGGACCTGCTCTGTGACCGGGCCGACAGTGGCACGATCAGACTGGGCAGCCTTCGGCTTGCCAGACAGCTTGTCGAGCGGCAGGTAGATCATGCTGTTGTTGCCAGCCGGCATATCGACCACCACCTTGTTGGCCTGCTGATAGAGCTCTTCCATGGTTTCCAGATAGATACGCTCACGGGTCAGCTCGGGGGCAGCCAGATACTGGGGCAGCAGCTCGTTGAAGCGAGCAACTTCACCCTGGGCTTTCAACACGATCTGGGATTTGTAAGCTTCCGCTTCCTGCTCCAGACGCTTCACCTGGCCACGGGCCTTGGGCTCCACTTCACGGGCATAGGCTTCTGCTTCACGAATGAAACGCTGTTCATCTTCCTGAGCGGAGATGGCGTCATCAAACGCGTCTTTCACCTCTTCCGGCGGACGCGCCGGCAGGAAGTTGACATCGACGATCTGCAGACCCATCTGGTAGGGCTCGATGATGCCATCGATCACCTGCCAGGTCTCCTGACGCACCTTCTCACGACCGGTAGTCAGGACGTCATCCATCCGGGTATGACCCACCACGTAGCGCAGGGCGCTATCGGTGGCCTGACCCAGACTCTCGTCGGCATTGGTCACGCTGAACAGATACTGCTCGGGATTGACCACACGGTACTGCACGTCCATCTCGACCCGTACCACGTTCTCATCCTGAGTCAGCATGAAACCGGAGGCAGGCAGGGAGCGCACGGACTCGACGTCCACCGGGATCACCTGATCGATAAAGGTCGGCTTCCAGCGCAGGCCCGGCTCGACAATATGGGAAAACTTGCCAAACCGCAGCACGGCACCACGCTCCGCTTCGCGAATGGTGTAGAAGCCGCTGACGACCCACACCACCACAGCGACAACCAGCGCGATGGAGATACCAAAGCGACCTACATCGCCGCCAGATTTGCCGCCACCAAACAAGCCACCGAAACGGCGACTCACTTTGCGCAGCATTTCATCCAGATCAGGGGGTCCCTGATTCTTGCCGTTATTCCCCCAAGGGTCACGGTCTTTGCCGTTGTTACCAGGCTCATTCCAAGCCATCAGCGTCTCCATTAATACATGCGGATGGATATCATCTCTATCGGGCCATCATACGTTGAGAAGCCCCTAAGGGTTCATCTTCATCGACGAATCAATGCCTGATAAAGCGTTGTAAACTCTCACCTTCCTGTTTCACGAGGCGGTTCCAGTCGGCCACTTGCAAGCGGACTTCCAGCACGAAATCACCCTCCTCGCTAAAACCTTCCTGCTCAATCCCTTTCAGCTGATAGAGCGCACTGCGCAATCTCGCGGCAGAAGGAGGCAACTGCAGGGTGTGATGCACCATGGAGCCAGCCAGCAATTCGGTCAGCGCCGTAAACAGATGCTCACAACCTTCACCAGTCTGGGCCGACAACCAGACGCGCAACGGGCGCCCCTCGTCATCTCGCTCCAGACCTGCCGGACGATCCGCCAGCTTGTCAATCTTGTTGCAGATCATCAGCTGGGGCCTGTCATCGGCTTCAATCTCGGCCAATACCTGCTGCACGGAGTCGATATTCTCCTGCATCTGCTCATCGGCACAGTCCACCACATGCAGCAGCAGATCCGCTTCACGGGTCTCCTGCAGGGTCGCCTTGAAGGCCGCGACCAGATCATGGGGCAAGTGTCGAATAAATCCAACTGTATCCGCCAAAATCACATCACCCACATCCCGGATCACCAGTTTACGCAGGGTAGGATCCAGAGTTGCGAACAATTGGTCGGCAGCATACACGCTGGCAGCTGTAAGTTGGTTGAACAAAGTGGACTTTCCGGCGTTGGTATAACCAACCAGTGACACCGTCGGCACTTCGTTGCGGTTGCGGGCGCGGCGTCCCTGCTCCCGCTGCTTGGCCACCTTGTCGAGCCGACGCAAAATCGCCTTGATGCGTTCCCGCAGCAGACGTCGGTCAGTTTCAAGCTGGGTTTCACCCGGACCACGCAGACCAATCCCGCCCTTTTGACGCTCAAGGTGGGTCCAGCCTCGCACCAGACGAGTGGAAAGATGGCGCAACTGGGCCAGTTCGACCTGCAGTTTACCTTCATGGGTTCGGGCGCGCTGGGCAAAGATATCGAGGATCAGGCCGGTTCGGTCCACCACTCGGCACTGGAACAGACGCTCCAGATTGCGCTCCTGGGCAGGGGTCAGGGCATGGTTGAAGATAACGACGTCGGCATCCAGCATCTGGACTTGGGACGCTATCTCTTCAGCCTTGCCGCTGCCGACAAAAAATTTGGCGCTGGGCGCACTACGACTGGTGGTGATCACCCCCAGCGCATTGACTCCGGCCGAGCTCACCAACATTTTGAGCTCTTCCAGATCCTCCCGCTCACCCTCATCACTGAAGTTGACATGCACCAGAACGGCCTGTTCGCCAGCTTCATAACGGTCAAACAAGCGCTTGCTCCTTAACAGGAATCATGATGAATCTGAGTTGGCGAGTCGACTCGCCCAGGGATATCACGCCTCGGCATCACCCTGATCATCAGCCGCGCCACCCGGAGTGGGCTGGTGATGATTAACGGCACGGGCCGGTACGACAGTCGAGATGGCGTGCTTGTAAACCATCTGACTCACGGTGTTTTTCAGCAGGATAACAAACTGGTCAAAAGACTCGATCTGACCTTGCAGTTTGATGCCGTTCACCAAATAGATAGAAACAGGAATCCGCTCACGGCGCAGCGCATTCAAAAACGGGTCTTGGAGAGATTGCCCCTTAGCCATTTTTCTTTTCCTTATAGTTTGTTGTTTTTAAACACCGAATATCAATATAACAACCTGATTATACAGGGAGTGTCAAGCCGCACCAGCGCGAGCAAGCACGCGGTCGAGATTGCCAGACTCACCAGATTCCAACCAGGTCACGTCGGGCCAGCCGCGTAACCAGGTCATCTGTCGTTTTGCCAATTGGCGTGTGGCAACAATGCCACGATAACGCATCTCATCATACCCCACTTCACCGCACAGGTAGTCCCACATTTGGCGATAACCCACACAGCGAATGGAGGGGAGATCCGGGGTCAGATCGCCGCGCGCCATCAGCGCACGAACCTCCTGTTCAAAGCCACCTTGCAGCATCTTGTCAAAGCGCTGTTCGATACGCTGATGCAGCAAGGCACGATCGCTCGGGGCGATGGCAAACTGCAGCACCCGATAGGGCAAGCCCTCCCCCTGCACCTGCGTCAGCTCGGTAAGGGTCTTGCCGCTGATGCGGTAGACCTCCAGCGCCCGGGAGAGTCGCTGCGGATCATTGGGGTGGATCCGCGCCCCGGCCACCGGGTCGATGCGTACCAGCTCATCGTGCAGCGCCTGCCAACCGAGGCGGGCAGCCTCTTCCTCAATCCCGGCTCGAATGGCGGGATCGGCGGAGGGCAGCGGAGACAATCCCTCCAGCAACGCCTTGAAATAGAGCATGGTACCGCCCACCAGCAGCGGAATGCGGCCGCGATCGGCGATCTCTTTCATCTCCCGCAGGGCATCCTTGCAAAAATCGGCCGCAGAATAGCTCACTGCGGGATCAAGAATGTCGATCAGCCGGTGCGGGGCCCGTGCCAGCTCATCGGCAGTCGGCTTGGCCGTACCTATATCCATGCCACGATAGATCAGCGCCGAATCGACGCTGATGATGTCGCAAGGCAATGCCTGACACAGTTCAATGGCGAGATCCGTCTTGCCGGAGGCCGTCGGCCCCATCAGAAAAATTGCGGTCGGCAAGTCACTCGCCATGTTCAAACTCCTCCAGCACGGTCGCCAATGAAAGCGGGCGTACCATGCGAATATCTGTCAGTTGGTCAGCGTGAGCGGCTACAAGTTCCGTCAGCAGACGACTGGCAGTTGAAAAATCGTATATCTTCTCGCGGCTTATCCCCTGCTCCACCAGCCATTGGCATAATACTTCAGCCTGCTGACCAGCATCACTGTCAGATCCGCCCTCGATAATTTGCAGCAATTCGGGTAACAGACGCACCAGATCGGTCTGGCGCAGCAGAGCCGGCACCCGAGTCAGGATCATGGTGTCGCGCCCCCCGCTTTTCAACTCCAGCCCCATCCGTTTCAGCAAACGTTCCTGCTCGGTCACCAGCGCGATCAAATTCTTCGGCAATTTGAAGGAGACCGGCAGCAACAGCGGCTGGGCAGCCAGTCCCTGGCCCCAGGTCTCCAGCAGCCAGTGGCGCAGCAGTACCCGCTCGGCGCGTACCAGCGAGAGCAGCGCCAGCTGATTATCACGCTCGATCAACAGGTAGGCCTGCTCCACCAGTGTCAGGGCACGACATCCCCCCTGTTTGGGTGACGGCACTGGATCAGTGGGCTGCGCAGGAGCAGCCTCAGCTGCGATAGGAAGCGTAGTGAGCAGAGCGCCCATGCCGCGCATCGCCTCCCGGCTTGGGGGCTCGGGCGGTTGATAGTTGCTGGCTCGGCCTGCACCACCACCGTTCCCTTCCCGCACCTGTGCAGGTGCCCGGTAGCTGTGCTCGGCACCGTACCACTCGGTACGCGGAGCCTGACCGGGATATTCGATCTGCGGGCTGACCGGCAGCTCGACCAGGGTTTCGGCCAGCGGAGTGTCCTGATGAGCGGCGCTGACCCCTTCGCGACGCAGCGCAGTAAACAGCGCCTGAAAAATAAAGTCGTGGATCAACCGCGCCTGATGAAACCGTACCTCATGCTTGGCCGGGTGGACGTTGACATCCACCTGACGGGGATCCAGCTCGATATAGAGCACATAGGCTGCAAAACGGTCAGCGGGCAGCAGCTCGTCATAGGCCTGACGAATGGCATGATTGATGAGCTTGTCACGCATCATCCGACCGTTGACGTAGGTGTATTGCAGGTCGTTCTGCGGTCTTGCCCCCTCCGGGGTTGCCAGCCAGCCCCACAGACGCACGTCGCTATGCTCGCTCTCTACCGCCAGCGCATGGTGCATGAAGGGGGTGCCGCAAACGGCGGCAAGGCGGCGCTCCTGCTCCGGCACGGTATTGGCGGCCTTGTACTGGCGCACCACCTTGCCATTGTGGCGCAGGATCAGGGTGGCATCGAAGCGGGAGAGCGCGATGCGGCGCACCAGCTCGTCAATATGGGCAAACTCGGTCTTTTCGCTGCGCATGAATTTGCGCCGCGCGGGTGTATTAAAGAAGAGATCCACCACCTCCACCGTGGTGCCCACCGGATGGGCCGCAGGCTTGATGGTGACGCTCATCTCGCGCCCTTCCGCCTGGGCTTGCCAGGCTTCGGACTGCTCGGCGGTGCGGGAGGTGAAGGTGAGACGGGAGACAGAGCTGATGGAGGCGAGCGCCTCGCCACGAAAACCGAGGCTGTTGATCCCTTCCAGATCATCCAGCGTGGCCACCTTGGAGGTTGCATGACGCGACAGCGCAAGTACCAGCTCATCTTTGGCGACACCGCAGCCGTTGTCACGGATGCGGATCAGCTTGACGCCCCCCTTGTCGATGTCGATCTCGACCCGGTCGGCCCCCGCATCCAGGCTGTTCTCCACCAGCTCTTTCACCACAGAAGAGGGCCGCTCCACCACCTCTCCGGCTGCAATCTGGTTGGCCAGAATGGGTGGCAAAATACGGATCGGCATCATTTACTCCTGAATTTCAATCTTGCGGATAGGGAGCCGTTCCACCACCTCTCCACCAACCGGAATCTGGTTGGCCAAGATAGGGGGCAATATACGGATCGGCATCACTTACTCCTGAATTTCAATCTTGCGGATAGAGAGCCGTTCCACCACCTCTCCACCAACCGGAATCTGGTTGGCCAAGATAGGGGGCAATATACGGATCGGCATCACTTACTCCTGAATTTCAATCTTGCGGATAGAGAGCCGTTCCACCACCTCTCCACCAACCGGAATCTGGTTGGCCAGGATAGGGGGTAATATACGGATCGGCATCACTTGCTCCTGAATTTCAATCTTGCTGATGGTATTGGCTAACAGCGAGAGCGGTATCACCCGCTCCCGCGCGTCAGTTTTGCGGAATGTAGAGTACCTGCCCTACCTGAATATTCCGCGATTTGAGCTTGTTGATCTCTACCAGTCGCGCCTGACTCACCCCATGCTTCTCGGCAAGGCGGGAGAGACTCTCCCCCCGCTTGACCACATGGCGGATCATCTGCGACTTGTCATCACTGCGAACGGGGGCGGCAGCGCGGCTCTGCCCCTGCTGGGGAATATAGATGGTCTGACCAATCTGAATATCTCGGCTGCGCAGCTGGTTGATCTCTACCAAAGTGGATTGACTCACTCCATGCTTCTCGGCAAGGCGAGAGAGACTCTCGCCACGTTTGACCACATGGCGGAGCATCCGAGATTTGTCATAGTCGCCCACATTGCTAACCGGCGCACCAGAATCTTGCGCAGCCTCAGAATAGGGCTTGATCACACCGGCACCTGAACCGGTCGCAGTAGCGCCGTCACGCACTGTAGCCGGCATCTTGTTGGTCACCACCGGCTGCGACTGCACCGGCTTGGGCTGGCTCACCGGCTGCGAAGCTACCGGTGCAGAGCGAGTGGTCGCAGCAGGCCTGCTCGCCTGTCCCTTGCCGGTCAGCATGGCCCCCTTGGTCGGGTGGGCGCGGTAATAGTTGCGGATCCCCTCGAAAATGGCGCGGGCCAGCTGATCCTGATAGCTTGAGGTGGCCAGCAGCTTCTCTTCCGCATGGTTGGAGATAAAGCCGGTTTCGACCAGCACCGAGGGAATATCCGGCGCCTTCAGCACAGCCAGACTGGCATGCTCCGGCGCCTTCTTGTGCAGTCGGGCAACCTTGCCCAACGATCGCAGGATCTGACGGCTGACGTCGTAGCCTTCGGCACGGGACTTGTCCATTGAGAGGTCGAGGAAGGTCTGCGCCAGATAGGGGTTGGGATCGGATTCCGCCAATACCTTGCCAACCCCGCCCAGCAGCTCACCCTGCTTCTCCTGCTTCTCCAGCCAGCTTCCCATCTCGCGGTTGGCACGGTTGGTCGAGAGGACCCAGACAGAGGCGCCACGCGGAGTGGAGTTATGGAAGCTGTCCGCATGGACCGACACCAGCAGATCCGCCTTGGCCTTGCGGGCAATCTCGGAACGCTTGTTGAGGTCGACGAAATAGTCGCCACGACGGGTCAGCACGGCGCGCATCCCCGGCTCGCGGTCGATCAGCGCGGCCAGCTTCTGGGAGACCGCCAGCGTCACTCGCTTCTCATAGGTACGACGTGGACCGATGGAGCCCGGGTCTTCCCCACCGTGGCCTGGGTCGATGGCAATCACCACCCCCTTGCCCTTGCCACCCACTGGTGTGGCTTGTACCGCAGCAGCCGACCGCTTCTCTTCATAAGGTAGATCGATCACCAGACGGTGACCATAAGGCCCGGCTGGTGCCAGCGGAAAGACCACCGGCTTGATGGCTGAGCTGAGATCCAGTACCAGCCGCAGGCCACCCTTCTCCAGCGGAGTGCTCTCACGTATCTTGCGCACCAGCTCGCTGTTGTTCTCGACCTGGGCCAGATTGGCAGCGTTGCTCGCCCCTTTCAGATCGATCACCAATCTATCGGGGCCAGCCAGGGTGAAGTAGTTGTAGTTGGGGGCACTGCTCATATCGAGCACCACCCGGGTATTATCCGGTGATGGCCAGATTCGCACACTCTTGAGCTGATTCGCCCAGGAGGGTAATGCCATCAAGGAGAGAGCAATAACAAGGATCAAGCGCACGTAGATGACAACCGTTCCAGAATGGCTTCGCCAATAGCAGTGCGAGCCTCTATCAGAACCTCGCGCTGCTCGCCTACATAGGTGAGGGTAATTTCCAGGTCTGGGGCCGGTAACCAGCCCTCGCCCTTCTCGGACCACTCCACCAGACAGAGAGTATTGGCGGCAAAATAGTCCCGAATGCCCATGAATTCCAGCTCTTCCGGATCAGCCAGGCGATAGAGATCGAAATGGTAGACCTGCCAGCCATCGAGTTCGTAGGGCTCGACCAGGGTGTAAGTCGGGCTTTTTACCTTGCCCTGATGGCCAAGGCCCTGCACCCAGCCGCGGGTAAGGGTGGTTTTACCGGCGCCAAGCGTGCCATGCAAAAACACTGTAGTCGCCTGCTGGCAGGCCTGTGCCAGACGGCCACCAAGTGCCACGGTTGCTGCCTCGTCCGGCAGTGTCATCATCAACTGTTTTGCCATGTTCTTCTTTTTAACTTGTAATGGTGTCGGGATTAACCAGTTTGCGGATCAGCGGCAGCAAGTCTGACGCCAGCATGCCCCGCTCGCCGTCAGCGGCGGCCTGATCTGCAGCCTCGCCGTGGATCACGGCGCCCAGCCAGCTTGCCATGGTGGCAGACCAGCCCTGGGCCAAAAGGGCGGCGATTATACCAGATAACAGATCGCCCATGCCGCCACTTGCCATGCCGGGATTGCCTTCACAACAGAGAGCGACCCGCTCGCCGTCATAAATAAGTGTTCCCGCCCCTTTTAACAAAACCACACCGCCATAACGCCGCTGCAGTGCCTGCACGGCGGCAAACCGGTCGGTTTCAATGTCGGCAATGGAGCATCCCAGCAGGCGCGCTGCTTCGCCGGGATGGGGCGTGAGCACCCAATTATCCTGATGGCGGGGAGATTGCGCCAGCCAATTCAATCCATCGGCGTCCAAAACCAGTGGCAGCCGTTCGGTGAGATAACGGGTGATTTGTACTCTTCCCCACTCATCCTGACCGAGCCCGGGGCCAATGACCCGCACCGACGCCCACCCCTCGTAATCAGCGCTGGTGAGACTCATCAGTTCGGGTTGATAGAGGCTGACCGGCGAATGTTCCGGATGCTGACACACCCGCACCAGCCCGGCCCCCGCCCGCAGGCAGGCGCGAGCCGCCAGCACGATGGCCCCCTGCATGCCGCGATTGCCCCCCACCAGCAGCACCTTGCCATAAGAGCCCTTGTGGGAAGCGCGCGGGCGCGGGGTCAGCAGCGTGCTGAGCTGCGGATAATCGATACGCCAGGCGGCGGGCAGCATAGCTTCATCAGGCGTCACGCCTAGGGGATCACAGTCGAGCTGGCCGACACAATCCACCCCGTCGCCGGTGAGCATTCCCTGCTTGATACCGATAAAGGTGAGGGTGCGAGTGGCCTGCACCACGGCCCCCATGGCACGGCCGGTATCGCCGTTGAGGCCGGAGGGGAGATCCACCGCCAGCACGGGCACAGCCAAGCCATTGATTGTTGCGACGATCTTTGTCAGTAGTGGCGAGAGGGACGTGTTGACGCCGGTGCCAAGCAGGGCATCGACCACCAGATCCGGGGTGGTGTGCTGGTCCTTATCAAACTGCTCGGCCAGCCAGACCCGGCCACCGGCCGCCAGCCACTCATCGGCGGCCCGTCTGGCATCCCCCTTCAGCTGGTCGGGTGCTCTGGCGGCAATCACCACCACCTCGATGCCAATCTGGCGGGCAAGGCGGGCCAGCACATAGCCATCACCGCCGTTATTACCGGGGCCGACGAAAATCCACCAGCAGCGACTGTCGGGCCAATGCAGGGTGGCATAGGTGCGCAGCGCGGCACCGGCTCGCTCCATCAGGGCATAGAGAGGTTGCCCCTCACGCGCGGCCCAGTTGCGCTCCAGTGCGCGGATCTGTTCAGTCTGCCACAACCCCTGTGGTAAACTGCTCCCCTCTTTTGTGCCCAACGCGCCCCTGATGATCTCTACCATGACGGCTCCCGCCTCTTATCAATCGACCCACGCCAGCAAACACCGGCCAGGCCAAGCCGCATGAGCGCACCTGACTTCCACCAGCTGGCCCACGATATCAAGCTCTGGGCACGGGAGCTAGGTTTTGACCAGGCGGGCATCACCGACACCGATCTGCGTATCGAAGAGCCGAGATTGCAGGCCTGGCTGGATGCGGGCTATCACGGCAGCATGGATTACATGGCGCGCCACGGCATGATGCGCGCGCGCCCCCACGAGCTGTTGCCGGGCACGATGCGGGTGTTGTCGGTGCGGATGAACTACCTACCGTTCGAGGCGGGCTTCGCCGCTACCCTGCGCGATCCGACTCTCGGCTATATCAGCCGCTATGCTCTCGGTCGCGACTACCACAAGGTGCTGCGCAACCGGCTCAAACAGCTGGGTGATCGCATCGAAGCGCGCTGCGCCGAGCTGTTTCAAGGCACTGAAGAGACCTTGGGTGAGTGGCGCCCCTTCGTCGACTCCGCCCCCATCCTCGAGCGGCCACTGGCGGCCAAGGCGGGCCTCGGCTGGGTTGGCAAACACTCACTGCTGCTCAACGAATCGGCTGGCTCCTTCTTCTTTCTCGGTGAGCTGTTGATCAACCTGCCGCTGCCGCTCGACCAGCCAGTGGAGAAGGAGCTGTGTGGCAAGTGCGTCGCCTGCATCAACATCTGCCCGACCGGCGCCATTGTCGCCCCCTATGTGGTAGATGGCCGCCGCTGCATCTCCTATCTCACCATCGAGAACGATGGCCCTATTCCGGAAGAGTTCAGGCCCTTGATGGGCAACCGCATCTATGGCTGTGACGACTGCCAGCTTATCTGCCCCTGGAATCGCTATGCCGATGCCAGCCCGGAACCCGATTTCAGCCCCCGCCCCAGCCTGCATCGCCCGCCCCTGCTGGACCTGTGGTGCTGGAGCGAGGCCGAGTTCCTCAAACAGACCGAGGGGAGCCCGATCCGCCGCATCGGCTATCAACGCTGGCGCCGCAATCTGGCGGTAGCCCTTGGCAACGGCCCGGCGACCCCCGAGGTAATCGCCGCCCTGCAACTGGGACTGACCACCGCCGAGCCTATGGTGGCCGAACATATCGAATGGGCGCTGGCCACTCTGGCACTGCGTCAGGATGAGGAGAACAAGAAAACCCGTTTGCTGATCCGCTGCATCGAAAAAGGTTTGCCGGATCACGCATAGGTGATCTGCCCCTTGCCGGATTGCAGCACTTTTTTCATGCTCTGCCGACCCGTCGTGATCAACCCTGCGATCAAGACAACATGGTCGGCACACTAAAAGGACATTACAGATGCAAATGTTGGGAGTGGATATTGGAGGCTCGGGGATCAAGGGTTGCCTGGTCGACACCGAAACAGGCGAACTGATCGGCGAGCGTCATCGCATTGCCACACCGCAACCGGCCACCCCGGCCGCCATCGCCCATACCCTCAAGGCACTGGTCGAACACTTCGACTGGAAAGGGCCGGTGGGCTGCGGTTTTCCAGCCACCATCCACAACGGGGTTGCCAAGAGTGCCGCCAACATCGACAAGAGCTGGATTGAGACCGATGCCGAACATCTGTTTGCCGATGTCACCGGCAAACCCTGCTATGTGCTGAACGATGCCGATGCAGCGGGTCTGGCCGAGATGCGCTTTGGCGCAGGTAAAGATCGCAAGGGGGTCATCATCCTCATCACGGTCGGCACCGGTATCGGCACCGCCATCTTCGTCAACGGCCATCTGCTGCCCAACACCGAGCTGGGTCACCTGATGCTGGAAGGAATGGTCGCCGAGCACTACTGCTCCGATGCGGTGCGCAAACGGGAAGATCTCTCCTGGAACCGCTGGGGCAAGCGCTTCAACAAGTATCTGGCCCGCCTCGAGTTTCTCTTCTCCCCCGACCTCTTCATTCTGGGGGGAGGCAGCGCCGCCAAGCTGGATAAATTTGTCGATCGCATCGAGACCCGGGCACCGCTGATTCCGGCGGCCAGCCTCAATCAGGCAGGTATTATCGGAGCCGCTCTCTACGCAGCCGAACGGCATCAGAGCTGATTGCCCAGCAACACAGTCCCTTATAACCCTCCTATAAAAGAAGGGCCCGGCATGGCTGCCGAGCCCTTCTTTTTATCTGCGTACCAATCCTTCCGGTTTCCTACATATCATCAAGCCGATGCACCCCATGCACCAGACGGTGCAGGCGCGTCTGTTCCAACGCAGCCAGATTGTCGAGCATGGTTGCAGTAGCAGGCGTCGGACACTCCCGAGCCAGATGACCCAACTCACCGACCAGCTGCTCCTCCCAGCGACAAACCAGCGCAAGGATCTCCCCGGTTTGAGCCGAGGCTGGCAGCTCGCAACCGGTAATGGCAGGCAGCATATCCTCGCTAAAACCCTGCTCCAGCCAGGTTTCCCTGACCGCCTCTCCCAGTTGAGCGGCATATTCGTGCAGATGGGCACTAGCCGCATCCTCACGCCCTTGCAGATAGACCAGCAACATCCGGCTGCGTTCGCTGTCCACCTGACTGGTCAAACGCCCGTAACAGAGTCCGAGCTGGTGATGAACCTGCTCAAGATAGTGCAGCAACTCTTTGATCTGTTGGAATCTCATCGCACTGCCCTCCATGCTTGTCGACAACATCAGTATAAAAAACCGGCGCCACCGACCCAATCCCTATCCGAGCCCCTCTTGCGCTGCATCAAGGTTGACACCGACAAAGTGGCGATCAGGTGATCCGGTCACGAATAGGGAACGATTTGTGCAGCAATTTGTGTAACGATGGAGGAGCATTAAGCTAGACAGCAGATGTGAACAGAAACGGGCTAACACACTAATAAAACCAGCCTTACCCGGCATAAACCATCTTTAATTCGGTTATCTGCCGCAGGGACGAAACAGGATCTGGATGAGCAACAATACCATTCTGATCGTTATCCGCCTGACAGAAATCCTTATCACTTTTTTAGACGTCTAGACGTAAAAACATGCGTTGACATGGCCATCCAGACATCTTAGCATCATCCTCCATGATGACAGAGTAACCCAGTGGAACCTCTGCCCAATTTTCCCGCCTGTAGCGCCCTGTGCTTTAAGGCTGTTAGCACGGAAGAATCCATGATTAAGTTGATCGGTCTCAACAAAGTCTACGGTACAGGCAGTGATGCCGTGCACGCCCTGCGTGATGTGAGTCTGCATGTACCCCAAGGCAAAATTTTCGGGGTGATCGGTGCCTCCGGTGCCGGCAAGAGTACCCTCATTCGTTGTGTCAACCTGCTGGAGCGCCCGACAGAGGGTCAAGTCATCGTTGATGGCCAGGATCTGGTCGCCCTGAGCGAACGGGATCTGACCCAGGCTCGCCGCCAGATCGGGATGATTTTCCAGCACTTCAACCTGCTTGCCTCCCGCACCGTGTTTGCCAACATCGCCTTTCCGCTGGAGCTGGCAGGCTGGAGCAAAGAGAAGATCCAGCAACGGGTTGCCGAGCTGCTGGCGCTGGTCGGGCTGGAAGCCCGTGCCCAGGCCTATCCGTCCGAGCTTTCCGGCGGTCAGAAGCAGCGCGTCGCCATTGCCCGCGCACTGGCTCCGGCCCCCAAGGTACTGCTCTGCGACGAGGCCACCTCGGCCCTCGACCCGCAGACCACCCGCTCGATCCTGACCCTGCTCAAGGAGATCAACGTCAAGCTGGGGCTCACCATCCTGCTCATCACCCACGAGATGGACGTGGTGAAGGGGATCTGTGACGAAGTGGCCATCATCAGCGACGGCCGTCTGATCGAGCAGGGCGAAGTGGCCTGGTTCTTCAGTAATGCCAAAACCCAGCTGGCACGTGACTTCATCCACTCTACCATCCATCTGGAGGTACCGCAGGAGTATCAGGATCGGATGAGCAGCGAGCGGGTGCCGGGTAGCTACCCGCTGGTGAAGCTTGGCTTTACCGGCAGCACGGTCGACACGCCGCTGATCTCCGAGGCGAGCCGCCGTTTCAATATCGACATCAGCATTCTGAGCGCGGACATCGAGTACGCCGGTGGCGTCAAATTCGGTTTCCTGCTGGCCGAGCTGTTCGGGGATGAAGCCCAGTGCGAGGCCACCCAGCAGTTCCTTATCGACAACCACATTCAGCTGGAGGTAATGGGTTATGTCCGAAGCCATGATTAATCTGCTCATCACGGCCCTGGGCGACACCCTGATCATGGTGTTTGCCTCCGCCCTGTTCGGCTGCCTGCTGGGTCTGCCGCTCGGCGTGGCACTGCACGTGACCAAGGCGGGCCAGATCCTGGCCAACCCCTTGCTCAACCGTACTCTGGGTATGGTGGTCAACGTGGGTCGCTCGGTGCCCTTTATTATCCTGCTGGTCGCCATCATTCCGCTAACCCGGCTGATTGTCGGCACCAGTATCGGCACCATCGCCGCCATCGTGCCGCTGACTGTCGGCTGCATCCCTTTCATCGCCCGTCTGGTGGAAGGGGCCCTGATGGAAGTGCCGGACGGCCTGCTGGAAGCGGCCAAGGCCATGGGCGCCAAGCCGCTGCAAATAATCACCAAGGTGCTGCTGCCCGAGGCTCTGCCCGGCATCCTCAACAGCGTCACCATTACCCTCGTCACTCTGGTGAACTACTCGGCCATGGCCGGGGCCATCGGTGGCGGTGGTCTGGGGGATGTGGGTATTCGTTATGGTTATCAGCGCTTTGACCCGACCGTCATGCTGGTGACCGTGGTTATCCTGGTAGTACTGGTTCAACTTATCCAGAGCGCGGGTGAGCGCCTGGTCAACAAATGTGATCATCGTTAATCGTCGATTTCTGACAGGAGGTTTTATGAAATTTGGCATCAAATCCGTTGCGGCTGCCCTGCTGGCTGGTCTGGTTCTGGCCGGTTGCGGTCAAAAAGAAGAGAGCAAGGTTCTGAAAGTGGGCGCTATTGCCGGCCCGGAGACCGAACTGGTTGAAGTGGCTGCCAAGGTAGCCAAAGAGAAATACGGTCTGACAGTCGAGGTGGTCAACTTCTCCGACTACGTCACCCCGAACGTGGCGCTGAACGATGGCAGCATCGACGTCAACGCTTTCCAGCACAAACCCTATCTGGATGCACAGGTACGTGATCGCGGCTTCAAGCTGGTGCCGGTTGGCAACACCTTCGTCTACCCGATCGCCGGTTACTCCAAGAAGATCAAGGCGCTGAGCGAGCTGCAAGATGGCGCCCAGATCGCGGTACCGAACGATCCAACCAACCTGGGCCGCTCCCTGATCCTGCTGGCCAAACAGGGTCTGATCACCCTGAAGGATGGCGCCGGTCTGGAAGCAACCGTGCTGGATATCGCCAGCAACCCGCGCAACTTCAAGATTGTCGAGCTGGAAGCAGCCCAGCTGCCCCGTTCGCTGGAAGATGTGGATCTGGCTATCATCAACAACACCTTCGCCGGCCAGATTGGTCTGACCCCGACTGAAAACGGCCTGTTTGTTGAAGACAAAGAGTCCCCCTACGTCAACCTGATCGTCGCCCGCGACAACAACAAGGATGACGAGAAGGTCAAACAGTTCGTACAAGCTTTCCAGACCGATGATGTCTACAAGAAAGGTCTCGAGCTGTTCAAAGGCGGCCTGGTAAAAGGTTGGTAATTGCTCACTCGGCAAAAAAGGCCACGCAATGCGTGGCCTTTTTTATTGGCGCCGCTATCATATCCGCGAGCACGGCAACACGAACATACTCATAACATGAAAAAATGGTATCTGGCCTACTGCAAGCCAAAAGAAGAGGCCCGCGCCCGCGCCCACCTCGATGCCCAGGGTATCGAATCCTATTACCCCATGGTGGAGATCGAGAAGCTGCGCCGGGGCAAGCGAGTTCCGGTACGGGAACCCATGTTCCCCAACTATCTGTTTATCTTTGTCGATTTGGAAGAGGTAACACCGGTCACCCTGAAATCGACCCGCGGCATCAGCCGGATCATCCACTTTGGCAGTGAATGGACCCCCATCAGCAGCAAGCTGGTCTATCAGCTGATGAGTCGCGATGACAGCGATGAGGCGAGAGCCAGCTACGCTAACCTGCCCTGCTCGGGCGACAAGGTGCTGATTGAAGAGGGGCCGCTTGCCGGCTTCGAAGCCATCTATATGGAGCCGGATGGAGAGAAACGGGCGATTTTGCTGGTCAGCCTGCTCAACCGGGAGACCACCAGCAGCTTCGACAACCACACCTTCAGGCGTCTGGACTAAACCCACGGGCCAGACGGCCCGGTGCATGGCAATAGCAATGGCGGGATACTCCCGCCATCTCACGCATCAAGATCAAAGCGGGCGATGACCGCCTTCAGCTTGCCGGTATCGCCAGCCAGTCTGGCTACGATCTCCTCCCCCTGCTGACTGCGCTGACAGGATTGCCGACTGAGCCCGGCAATGTCGTCGACCGTCCCGGATACCTCGGCGGCCACCCGCGACTGCTGCTCGGTTGCCACCGAAATGGCCTCCAGCTGGCCCGACAGCGACCGCACCAGCTGGTTCATGGCACTCAGGGTATCGGTCACCAATCCGACTGCATCCCGCCCTTGCTCTACCAACCGGGTGCCGCTGCTGACGGTGCTCACCGTCTGGCGAGTCTGCTGGGAGATGGCCACAATAGTCTGGCTGATCTCGGCGGTGGATTGATGGGTGCGGGTCGCCAGCTGGCGCACCTCGTCGGCCACCACCGCAAAACCGCGTCCCTGCTCACCTGCCCGCGCCGCCTCGATCGCCGCATTGAGGGCCAGCAAGTTGGTCTGCTCCGCTATCGTGGCGATCACCTCGGTGATCTGCCCAACTTGTTCGCTCTGATGTGCCAGCAGCCCCATGGCCTCGTTGGCCTGCCCAATCATGGCCGCAATCTGCTGCATGGCGTCGGTCATCCGCGCCAGCGCGGCCTCTCCCTGACGAGTCTGGTGTTGCACCTGCTGGGCGCCACCTGCCGCGGCGGCGATATGGCCGGCCACATCCCGGGCGCTGACCGACATCTGATCGATAGCCGCCGCCACCGCATCGACCCGCTGATCCTGCTCCGTCAGATCCGCCACTATGGCTCTGGTGGTGCTGCCCACATCGAGACAGGCCACCTCGACCTGCCCCACTGCCCCCTGCAACTCCCCGACCAGATGATGTAACTGGGCAGACATCCGGTTGATGGAACCAGTCAATTCTCCCAACTCATCCTGCCCCGTGATGGGCAGGGGATCGGCCGCCAGTCGGCCATCCGCAACCTGTCCTGCCCTGGTCACCAAGCTGGCAATGTCACGGGTCAGACGACGACTGAAGAGCCAGGCGACTACCATACCAAGCACAATGGCGCTGCCGGTAGCCAACAGCAGTGTCTGGTTGATGGCACTCCCGGCACGAGTCATTTGCGCCGAAATCTGATCCACCTCGGCACGGGTTTTCCCCACCTGCTGGACCAGCTGCTCGCTGAGGTTGGACTGCATCGGTTCGATGTCGGTGGCCATCAGGTAATTGGCCTGATCCCAATCCGGTGCCTGGCGCTTCTCGATCACCTGCTCAACCAGCTCGGAGAAGGGACTCGCCATCTCTTCAAACAGCTGCCAGAGGCCGCGCTGGGTCTCGGTAAAGAGCGCGGCTTGCTGTTTCACCTCAGCCACCCGCTGCTGATGGAACTGGTAGTAATCCTGATATTTGCTGCGGTATTCGGGATCGCCGGAGATGAGAAAATCCCGCAGGGCAGAGAGTGCGTTGGCGAGGCTGTTATAGGCATCCCCCACCTGTTTGAGCAGCATGCGGCGATCCCCTGTGAGCTGCTCCTGCGGGGTTGCGACCTCCTCATTGGCAAAGGATTGCAGCTGATCGAGCGCCGCCTCCGCCAGTGGCCCAGCCTCCTGCAGCATCAGGGTGTGAGCGGGCAGATTCTCTTCACTCTGGGCGATGGTCCACACTTTCTCCTGATGGCTTTTGAAGGTCTCGAGAGACTTGGCGAGCGCCTGACTGAACGTCTGATGGGCAATCGCCTGCCAGGCCGAGTCCCACTCCTGCTTGAGGCGAGAAGCCTGAACCGGATCCTTGCCGAGGATAAGATAGCCACGCAGGGCTGAAACAGTGGCAACCAGCGCCTTCTGACTCGCCTCATCCCGCTGCAGGGCGGGCAGCGCCTGCTCCAGCAGGGTGTGTTGGGCCTGATTGATCTGGGTCAGCCGGTAATAGACCAGCGTGGAGGAGAGCAGGATCAGCAGGTTGATAAAACCGAAGCTGAGCAGCAACTTGTTTGAAATTTTCATGAACATCCTTGTTCAAACGGAGGATCCAGCCAACAGAATCAGATAGATATCAGTGTAGGCAATCTATCCTGCCAAGTTCGATTCCATGTTTGCAACTCACTGCGTGGCATAGGTCTGGCAGAGAAGAACCCCTGGCAAACATCGCAACCCAGCGTTGCCAGCAACCGCCAGGTCTGCTCATCCTCCACCCCTTCAGCCACCGACTTGAGGCCCAACTTCCGTGCCAGCTCGATGCTGGACTCGATAATTGCCAGACGGGAGGGGTCTTCAAAACAGCGATCGACAAAGGATCTGTCCAGCTTCAATTCGGTAAAGGGCAGAAGCGCCAATTGCTGCATGGAGGAGTAGCCGGTACCGAAGTCATCAATGGAGAGACCAAAGCCGTGCATCCGCAGCCGGGTCAGCACCTCCAGCGACTTGCCCAGATCCTGCACAAAGGCGCTCTCGGTCACCTCCAGGGTGATAAGCTCGGGGTTGATACTCCAGCGTTGACACTGATTGATTAGGGAGTTGCACAGATCGCCCTCGATCAGCGAGGTGGTGGAGAGGTTCATCGACAGATTCAGTGAGAGCCCGGTCTCTTCCCACAAGTGGCCATCACTGAGAGATTTGCCGATGATCACCTCAGTCAACTGATCGATCAGGCCGTTGTGCTCCGCCAGCGGAATAAAGCGCCCCGGGGAGATTAGGCCATACTCCGGGTGCTGCCAACGGGCCAGCGCCTCCATTCCGACCCACTCGCCGGAGGCAAAGCTCACCTTGGGCTGATACCAGGGCAACAGTTGATCCTGCTCGAGCGCCCGACGCAACTCATCCAGCCCGATTCTGTGTCCCTCTTCCTCCCTGGCAGGCTCCTCCTGGGGTGACCAGGCATCGATCAGTTGCTTGAGCTGCTGCTGGGTAGATGGTTTCTCTATGCGGCCGAGCACCTGCAAGCCATAGGCAGCACTCATTCGCAACACGGCTTCCACCACATCGTCTTCAAGGGCACTAGAGAGAATTATCCCTCCCCGAAAACCGCCCAGTGACAGGCGGCGCAGCAGCGCCATGCCATCCATACCCGGCATCCGCAGATCGCAAAACAGGATATCAACGGCGTGTTGCTGGCTCAGTGCCAGCGCCTCGGCACCATCGGCCGCCTCCAGCAGATTCTGGAATCCCAGGCTGCGGACCTGGTGCAGCAGCGCCTTGCGCTGAAATCCATGGTCTTCCACGACCATAATGACTAACTCATGTTGTGCTTTTTTCATCGAGCCATAATCCAATGTCGTGGGCGATCGCCGTCATCAATAGCTGCACCTTGCCGGTGAGCTCCTCCAGTTCATCAAACTGTTTCAATCTGGCAGCCGACTCCAGCCTGGCTGCCTGGCTGGCCAGCTCCTGTAGTCCGACCATGCGGGCCGCGCCCTTGATCCGGTGGGCAGTCTCTACCAATGCACCGAAGTCGTGGCAAACCAAAGCGGCCTTCATATGAGCTCCATCCTGACGATTGGAGTCGAGATATTCCGCCGCCATCACCCGCGCCGTCGGCTCATCGCCAAACAGGGTCAACCAGCGTTCTGCCTGAACGGCCAGTCCGTCATCAATCGCCGCCCCCACAGCACTACCCGCGGTTACCGACTCGGCAAGCCAGTGTGCCAACAGCTGGCGCAGGGTATCCAGCGGGTAGGGCTTGAACAGCATATCGCTCATGCCCGCCTCCACCATACGAGCATGGGCCTCTTCCGAGGTATCTGCTGTTACCCCGATAATGGGCGCCGTCACCCCCGCAGCCCGCAGCGCCTTGGTCAGGGCATAGCCATCCATCACCGGCATGTGGCAATCGGTCAGTAATAAGGAGAATGACTGCCCCTGCCAGGCCCGCAACGCCTTCTCGCCATCCTCTACCACTTGGGCTTCGATCCCGAGGATCGCCAGTTGTCGTGCCAGCAGGGCACGATTGACCGGATGATCATCGGCCACCAGTACCCGTCCTCCCAGCTTGTCAGCCAGCGCAGGCAAGGCAGGAACAACCTGCTCTTGCAGCAACTCGAGGCAACTTTCCAGCAGCAGATCCGGATAGAGAGGGGAGAGCCCCAACCGCCACCACTGCTGACCGCCAACACGGCCACGCAGGGCCTCGTTCGGTGACGCAATTATTCCTCTCAATGCAACATGTTGTAACCAGCCCTGCCACTCACTGCCAAGAGCTTGCTCCAACCACTGCTGGTCAGCCAGCAGCAATCCTTCCAGTGAGCGGTTGAGCTGGCCGGCATCCAGATGCTTGAGCCTGGCCCCCAACCGCAGCATGGCCGACTCGAGATTGGCATCGGCGCTAAAAAACCACCATTCGGTGCCAGTCAGCGGGGGCGCATCCCATTGAGGATGGGCCAGCGGCACAGTAAAGCGGAAACGGGAGCCCTCTCCCGCCTTGCTGGTCAGGGTCAGTTCGCCGCCCATTTTGCGCACCAGCTGATCACAGATCGCCAGCCCCAGACCTGTTCCACCAAAGCGGCGGTTGATATCGGACTCAACCTGCTCAAACGGGGTAAATAACAATGCCTGTTTCTCTTCGGCAATCCCGATGCCGGTATCACGGATGCTGATGGCAAGATGCTCGCGCAGGTAGCTGACCCGGATAGAGACTGCCCCCTGCTCGGTAAACTTTACCGCATTGTTGAGCAGGTTGGAGATCACCTGGCCGACCCGAACCCCATCGATATCGGCCCAATCCGGCACATGCTGACCCCACTCCAGCGTCACGTTAAGCCCTTTGTTATGGGCAAGGGTGGCGTGACCACGAATCGCATCGCAGATCACCGTCTGCAACCGGCTGACCTGACAATGCAGTTGCAATTGACCTGCTTCGATCTTGGAAAAATCGAGAATATCGTTGACCAGATAGAGCAGGTTGTTAGTCGAGGTGACAACATTGCGCACCATGTAACGCTGATCGTCGTTGAGCTCGCTCATTTGCAGCAACTCAAGCATGCCATGCATACCGGAAATAGGGGTACGCAACTCGTGGCTCATGGTGGCCAGAAAGCGGCTACGTGCCTGCATCGCCTGCTCGGCATAGGCGCGCGCCTCGCGCAGTTCATGTTCCTGCTGTTTGAGGGCCGTGATGTCCTGAATAACGCCGTTGAGGATCAGAGCTTGCTGCTCCTGACGTACAAAATTGCCACGAACTTGCAGATAGCGATCTCCCTCAGGACGCTCCACCTTGACTTCCAGATCGAGGGGAGCCAGCGTCTCGGCATGATTGGCCACCTTGCTGACAAACTCCTGCAGCGCCTGTTCGGTAAAGCCAAATACCGCACCACCCGATTCAGCGTTAAATAAATCCTGATGAGATACCCCCAGGATTTCACTGGCCCCCTGAGAAGCGTAAAGAAAACGCCCCTTCCCCGGTCCCTGCCACAGATATTGATAGACGACGCCAGGCATGCTGTCGGTGATCTGTGTGAGGCGAGTTTCTGCCTGACGGGCACGCTCCTCCGCCGCCTTGATCCGGCTGACATCGGTCAGCACAGTCAACACCCCCAGCATATTGCCATCGGGGTCCCGGTAAGGGCGCTTGGCATAGATCACATGAAAAGGGGTACCATCAGCACGCAAGCTGTTGCCAGCCCCCTCCAGCTCCTGCCCGCTTTGCCACACCCGGCGATCTTCTTCAAGCACGCTCTCGCGCAAGTGCTCTGGAATGCCTTGCAGGTCGTCGAGCGCTTCACCATTACCATCAACGAGGAAGGCGTCCCGATAAGCCTTGTTGCAGAGAGTGATCCGCTGCCTGCTATCACGCAATGCCACCATGGTCGGTAACGAATTGAGCAGGGTCTGTACAAACAGCAATTGCTCGTTGAGTTTTCCCTCTGCGATTTTCCGTTGCGCAATCTGGCGACGCAAACTGCGGGCCCAGAGCATCACCAGCAGACCACAGACCAATAAGGCAACACCGCCTAACGCCAGCCACTTGTAGACCAGGCTGTAATCAGATTCGATATTTACCGAGACATTAAGCCAGCGACGTTCCAGCAGCTGCCACTCCTCATCCGTGATGGTCAGCAACAGCTTGTCCATGATCCGCCGCAGCTCGGGCTGCCTGATGTCAATGGCCATGCTGATGGGCACGGAAAACTCGGGAGAACTCAGCACCACCTGATACTTCTCGTTGAACCCCTTCATCGCCTGTTGCCCCAGATTGGTCATTGTCAGCAGCACATACTCGGCTTTTCCCGTGTCAAGCAGGGTGAGCAACTCGGTATCCTTGCCCACTTCGATGACTTTGCCACCGTGGGCCTGTATGAGGGAAGCCTCATAAGAACCGGTCACGCCACCGATCAAACGCCCTTTCAGCTCCGCTAGCGACTTCAGCGGGCGGGCGCCATGGCGAGCCACCACATAGCTATCGAACTTGAGATAGGAAGAGCTGAATGACGCAAATGTCTCGCGATCCCTGAGTGCTGTCATCAAGGGGATCAGGTCAACCTTGTGCTGTTTCAGCAGCGCCAGTGACTCTTGCCAGGTGCTGGTGGGTTCCAGTTCAAAGCGGATCCCCGAGCGCAGACTCAACAGTTTCATCAAATCAGCTGCATAGCCGTGCAACACCCCTTCGTCATCGATCTCGCTGATACCGGCAAACGATGGCGCAACGGCAAACCTGACCACCTTGTTCTTCTGCTTCAGCCAAGCCACCTCGTCAGGCTCCAGCAATAAACCCGCTTTGAAGCGATTGTCCTCCTGACTCAGCCTCAATCGGGAATCCGCCACAGGGATCCGCTGGTAAGCCTGCCAGATGCGATCTGTCAGCACCGGGTCATTGGCACTGGTGGCAATAGTTAATGCACTACCGGGAATCCAATCAGGAATCACAATCCCCATCGACTCTGGCAGCCGCTCCATCTCCATGGCAATGATCGGCCCCAGTGCCAGATAAGCATCGGCCGCCCCAAGTTTGACCATATAGGTAGCCTCATCACGACTCTCCAGCTCGGTCACATGGGGCATCTCCAGTCGTGCCAGCTCATTGCAACTGCCAAAACCGCGAATACAGACCCAGCGAAGCTTGCGTGCCTGCTCCAGGGTCAAATGTTGATCCGGGTGGCGCATCAAGATGGCGCGAGCGTAGGATCCCAGATACCCGATATGATTCATCCCCTCGAGCTCGAGAGCATCGAGCTCGACCCCGATCAAGGCATCAACCTGACGGCTGTTCAGCGCAGCATGGGCATCCACATAAGAGTTGTAGGAGACATAACGCAGAGAGACCCCCATTTCTGCCGCAATGCGCGAGGCCAGTTCCTTGAGTGGACCGGCATAGCGCTGATTGGGCAGTTCGTAGAGAAACGGGGGATAACCACCACGGGGCACCCCGACCACCAGCTCTTCATCAGCAGTCTGGTTGCCCGCCAGTGCCTTTCCCAATTGGGGAACAGCGGCAGCAGGGATGCCGGAAAACAGCAGCAACAGGGGAAGAAAAAGCTGACGAAAGAGTGACATGAAGTCTTGTCCTGATGAGTAAAACAGATCGGCCACCATCTCTAATTTTGCCGATCCTGACGGCACAAGGCGAGAAAACATACGCATCTGTCACAAATGGGGCAGAGAGGATAGTGCCGGGACAAAGAAAAGTGAATAAAAAATCAACCTGCAAACACAAAAATGGCAGGCATTCCGCCTGCCACGTCACCACGGGGAGAGCGTTTACCCTCCCCTGTGGATCAGGTTATTCGATTCCCGAGGCGGAAGCCGGTTTGATACTCCCGCTCGCGAACGAGGGAGATCTGACCCTGATATCCTTCCAGCCCGATATCCCTGAGCAGAGCGGGTGACAGATTAACCTGTACGAGACGACGCTCGACCCGGGCAATCCGTCTCTGGACCAGGGATTCAACACTGCGCAGTAAAACCAGTTCGATAGACATGACATTCTCCAGTAGAACATACGGTTCTCCCGGAGAAAGTGGATATCACCCTGCGGGACGAACCGCGGGTGATAAAAAGACAGGGGTTACCTGTTTACGCCACGCGGTAAAAGAGCACGAGATTTCACGCCGCACGCAGTGCCGCGAGAGAATGCAATATTGAGCATCAGATGTTGCATTTTCGTCTCCTTACCGGATAAAAGTTGAACAGGTTGCAGAAGTCTAAAAAATATCCGAATTTAAAACAAGCCTCTTGCGACTCCTTTTTAAACGTTTTTACGGCATTTTATGCTGCCCGAAAAGGAGCTTGGGGTATCAGATCCCCGAGAGCAGCCGGTACTCCTCCAGCACATAGGTATCTGTCATGCCGCTGACATAATCGAGCAGCAGCCGCACCCGGTAATACCACTCCTGCTCATGCAGGCAGGCAAAGCGTGGATCAGGGGTGGCGATCGCCAATCGATAGGCCTTGAGATGGCGGGCCGAAAGGCGGTGATAGAGGCGGCGCGCAAAGAACAGCGCCTGACTCCCCTCCCCGGCCAGCAGGCGAGCAAACTGTGGTGCTGGCAGCGCCAACAGACAGGAATAACTGGTCAGCACCCCGCGCAGCGCCGCATACCCTTCCAGTTCGAGCGCCTCTACTTCGGGTCGCATAAAGACCTGCTCGCGGGCCACCTGTTTGAGGATGTCGAGCACCCGCGCCGCCGGCGCCTGGCCGTGCAGCAGCGCTTGCGGATAGGATCCCTGCAAAATTGCCTGATGTTCGCTGACATAGCTCTGCGCCGCCAGCGCCACCAGATCCCGGGTCAGCTGCTGGCGAAAATGGGGGAAAAAGCCTCGACCACTGGCAAGCGCGTCACCCAGCAAGGTACCCATGTAGTCACTCTGGTCAGCTGCTCGCAGCGCCGCCAGTAATTCACCCTGAGTCAGGATCCGCCTATCCACCGCATCTTCCAGATCGGCGATGCAGTAGGAGATGTCGTCTGCCGCCTCCATGATGTAGACCAGCGGATGGCGACAGCCGGGGGCCAGCCCCAGACTCTGGCCGAGGGCGCGGTAGAGCGGCTGCTCGCTAAAGAAGATACCTCGTTTGCTGCTCCAGCCATGATGCTGGCCATAGCTCACCCCGGGCTGGGGCTGCTGCGGGTATTTGCAGAGTGCCGCCAGTTGTCCGAGCGTCAGGTTGAGCTCGTGCAGGCTGTGCACCAGCCGAAGACTCTGGGCGTTGCCATCAAACAGCTGCAGATCCTGACGTAATTCAGCCCACTGGGCCGAGGGGGGCTGCGCCAGCGCCTGCTGATAGAGGGGATCGAGCATCTCGCCGAGCCACTGGCTCATCACCTGCTCGCCAAAATGGCCAAACGGTGGGTTGCCCACGTCATGAAGCAGGCAGGACATCTCCACCAGATTGATAAAAGCGCCTTCACAGACCATACCTGCAGGCAAGGCAGCCAGAATGCGGCGACTGATCTGGCGGCCAGTCTCCTGTACCTCCAGCGAGTGGGTGAGGCGACTGCGCACCGAGGCCTTCACATCGAGTGGAAAGACCTGGGTCTTCTGCTGCAACCGGCGCACCGGTGCGGCCTGCACGATACGGGCGCGATCCTGCTCGGTCGCCTCCAGCAGCTCCTCATCCCCCCAGGAGTGGATGCGCGCGGGGGTAATCAAACGGCTATACATCTTGCAGCTCCTTGCCAGCAACTTCCCTCAGACTCAAGACAACCACCAGTCTCAAGACAACAACCAGCGCCGCAGACGGGCGATATCGCCGGGATATTCGCGGCGCAGCGTCTCAATCCAGTCTTCCACGTTTTCCCACCAGGCGGGATGATCCGGGCTCTGGATCAGCTGGGCCGTCTGCTGCAGTCGGCGCAGGCCGATGGAGCCTGCCGCCCCTTTTATCTTGTGGGCCTCCTCCACCACCCCCGCCTGATCCTTGGCAATCATGTTGGAGTCGAGCACCGCCATGTAGTCCGGCATCATCTTCTCGAACAGATCGACGCTGGAGAGCAGCACCGGCTTGCCCACTGTATCGGCATAATCAGTGAGGAAGGGGATATCCAGCAGGGCATCCTGATTGCCCGCATCCGCCTGCTCATCCGCCTCATCCTCGGCGAGATCGGCAAACAGGTGACCAATCACCTCCCGCACCGCTTTGGAGCCAAGTGGCTTGTTGATCACATCCTGCATGCCGTGATCCCGGTAGTACTGGCGATCACCGGTGGAGTTGGCGGTGAGCGCCACCATGGGCGGCAGGCTGTCGCCATAACGCGCCAGCAGCTTTTCAGCCACATCGAAACCGGTCATGTCCGGCAGCTGGATGTCGAGCAAAATGAGGTCAAAATCATCCGGATTGGCCATCGCCAGCGCCTGCGCACCATCACGTGCCACCTGCACCTGATGACCCAGCTTGTTGAGCAGGGCACACGCCACCGTCACGTTGAGCTCCACATCCTCCACCAGCAGGATATCGAGGGATGGCATCTCCTCCTCTTGCTCCGGCAACACAGGTTCGGCGCAAGCGACCTCCAGCTCGGCGGTGAAGCAGGAACCTTCGCCCGGATCGCTGTCCACATAGAGCTGCCCGCCCATCGCCTGCACCAGCTGACGGGAGACCGCAAGACCAATGCCGGTGCCGGTGGCGTGCTTCTTGCCCTGCACCTGATAGTACATGGCGAAGATTTTCTCCTGCTGGGCACGCGGGATACCGACACCGGTATCCTCCACCTCGAAGTGCAGGGCCAGCTTGCCGGGCTCGTCGGCTGGGTGAGAGAGGCAGCGCACGGTGACGCCGCCCTCATCGGTAAACTTGACCGCATTACCCACCAGATTCCACAGCACCTGACGCAGCCGGGTGCCGTCGGCCATCACAAATTGTGGCATCTCGCCATCACGATCGAAGTGCAAATAGAGCCCCTTCTGCTCAGCCTGGATGCGCGACAGGGTCTCAAGCTCATCGAGGAAGGCGGGCAGGTCGATACGGGTCGGTGCTATCTCGAGACGGCGTCGGTCGAGCTTGTCCAAGTCGATGATGTCATTGAATATATTGCCCAGGGTCACCGCACTCAGGTGAATGGTCTTGAGCTGTTGGCGCTGGGTCGGGTCGAGGGGGGTATCCATCAGCATCCGGCTCAACCCCACGATGCCGTTGAGCGGGGTCCGCAGCTCGTGGCTGATGGTGGAGATAAAGGTGGTCTTGTCGCGACTCGCCTTCTCCAGTTTGTCCTGATACTGCTTGCGCTCGGTGATGTCGCGACCAAAGCCGAGCAGACCGAGCCGCTTGCCGAAGCGATCGAAGAAGGGCACCTTGCGCAGCTCGAAGTAGGCCTTGCGGCCATCGGGATACTCCAGCCACTGCTCGTAGGTGAGCGGTTCGTTGCTGGCAAAGACCTGCTTGTCGGTCTCCACCACCTTGTTGGCAATCTCCTGCTTATAAACATCGAACGGGGTCAGACCGATCAGCTCGCTCTCCGCCTTACCAGTCAGCTCCTCCATAGCGCGGTTGCAGCCAGAGAACTGCTCATCCTCGTTGCGGTAGTAGACCAGATCCGGGGAACAGTCGATAAAAGAGCGCAGCAGAGCGGTACGCTCCCCCAGATGGAGCTGAGCTTTCTCCCGCTGGAACACCTCGTTTTCGAGATCTTCAATGGCCTGCAAACGCAGGCTCTCGGCCCGGTTGGTCTCGGCAATCTGGGCATTGAGGCGACTGATGTTCTCCTGCAACTGGCTGTTAAGCTCCAGATCCCGCTCACGCATATCTTGCAGCTTGCGCACCATCCGGCTCAGTCGCTGACGGGAATCCTCCAGCTGATCCACCACGATGGAGAGAAAATAGACCGCCCAGGGGGTCACCAACAGGCCAAAGAAGACCGAACGCACGAAGTCGATCACATCGATATTGCCGCGCAGAAACAGGGTTACCCCCATCTGGATGGCGACCGCCAGCACTATGATGCCGGCCGCCAGAAACATGCTGAATCGCACCAGTCCCAGCTTGGTCATCAGGTCGACGTAATATTGCGCCCAGGATTTAATCTGCTTCATCTTGTTATTTTCTCCCCGATATTCGCGAACAGAATACCAGCACAGAGAATTGAACTCTTCTTATCTCGCACAATTAATTAACGATTCGCCGTGTAAAATGAGTGAGTTAGGATATTTGATGAAATTCTGTCAGTTGCCATTAAGGGTGGCCCCCTATAATCATCCACCCGTCAATTTAAACACGTTTAATTCAGGAGTTATCTGATGCGCAACACCACCCTGCTTGGTCTGGGCCTGCTGGCTGCAAATAGTGCATATGCGGATTTGGGAACCATTCCCAACGAATCGGGCTGGTCTGGTTTCCTGCTTGGCGGAGTCAATGTCATCAATTACGAATCCAACTTTTACAGCGGTGATGACGAAAACCGTCGACTGGGCGGGCTGGGCAGTGCCGAGAGCAGTTCCGCCGTCGCCCCGCTGCTCAACGCTGATATCCGTTATACCTTTGCCGATACCCGCACCCAGGTCTTCCTCGGTAACCTGACCCAGGATGCCATCCGTTTCGACTTCACCCAGCAGCTCGGTATCCGCCAGGAGATGAGCGACAAGGGTATCGTGGCTGGCTCCGTGGTCTTCAATGCCATGCCAACCGAACAGTGGAGCGATCCTTTCGCCGTAGGCGTCGATCGCCAATCCACCGATATCAAGTCAAAAGGGGTTCGCTTCGCCTGGGACAACATCTGGGGTAGCAACTTCAATGGCAGCCTGACCACCCGCAACATCGAAGTCGATGAGGAACGCAGTGGCAGCCAGTATGGCGCCGACACAGCGGCCAAGCTGGATCGCAACGGCAAGATCCACGCCCTGGATTTCTCCTACAAATGGCAGCTGGCACCCGGCCAGGTGCTGGAACCGGCTTTCATTCACCGTCAGGCCGATCTGGACGGCAGCGCCCAGAGCTACAAGAGCAACGGCCTCCAGTTGACCTACGGCAAGCGGGCATCCCAATGGTCCTTCGTCAGCAACCTCTATCTGGGTCAGACCAAATATGATGAGGCCAACCCGATCTTTGGCCAAAATGCCGACTCCGACGAGTTTGCCCTGACCGGCACCTTCTTCTGGCACCGCCTGTTCGGTATCGCGCCGCTCTCGGCAACCTTTACCGCTGGCTATGCCAAATCCGATTCAGATATCGACTTCTACGACTCCGAATCCATGGTGTTCAATACCGGTCTGCTCTACAACTTCTAACCCGCCACCCACTGGAAAAGAACAAGGCCACCTGAGTGGCCTTGTTGCTATCTGCTTGTCGCCCGTCAGATCCCGAGGGAGTCGAGCAGATCATCGTGATCATTACTGGCAGGTGCAGCGGCTGCCGGTGCCGGTTTGGTCGCATCCTGTTTGGCCTGAGCGATCAGGGCATCAGGATCCAGCTCCTCATGCTCCATCCCCTCATTGTGGATGCGGATGAACTCGGTCTTGTCCATCGCCAGCTCCAGATAGAAGATGTTGTTGCGGGCGGTGAAGAAGGTCACGCGTCGGGACTCCGGACTGTCGAGATTGGTATCGACGCTCAGCATCACCTGCTTGTTGAGGGCCAGCATCTTGGGCTGGTTCTGGGTGATGTGAGTCTGCAGATCACGGCCCACCTTGACGGTAAAGCTGCCAACGATCTGGTTCATCAGCTCGCCCATCACGTTGCTCACCTCGTCAGAAGTATGGGAGATGGCAAGATCCTCCTTGGAGAGTCCCATGCTCAGCATGTAGCTCTCATAAAGCTCCATGGCGGCTGCGGCAGAGAAATTGATCACCACCAACCCCGAGAAGCCGCCATCGAACAGCACGAAACAACCGATATCCGGCTTGAGGCAGGTCTTGCTGATCCGCTGCACCATACCGGAAAAACGCACCTGACTCTGGGTGGCCGCACTCAATACATCCGTTACCGAATGACACAGACTCAGTAATACATCCTCTGTGGTCAATACGGCATCATCGTCGGCTCTTGTCACTATCATGGGACCTTCCTGCACATCGAAAATGGGATGATCTATACCATAACTCTAACAGATGGCGCGGCCCACAGACTGAAATAGCGACACAGCTCTCAGTTGACGCCGTTGTCAGTAGCCGCAGGGGTGAAACCACTCAGCTTGGCGAGCCGATCACGCCATCTGTCGGCCTGCTGCACCAGGAGGTCTAATTCATAAGGTACGGCTGGATGAGCCCCCCAGATGGGACCGGGCCAAGCGGGGTCTGTGGCGAAACGGGCAACATGGTGAATATGCAACTGCGGTACCAGATTACCCAGCGCCCCTATGTTGATCTTGTCCGGGCTGAGGGAGTGTTCCATCAGGGCTGCGATGGCACAAGACTCCTGCATCAGCTGCTGCTGCTGCTCCGGTGCCAGGTGATGGATCTCGCGCAAATTGACCACACGCGGCACCAGAATGAGCCAGGGGTACTGACTATCTTTGGCCAGCAGGACTCGACAAAGCGGCAGATCACCGAGCCACTGGGTATCTGCCTGCAGGCGTGAATGCAATTCAAACATGAAAACCTCGTTGAGTACGATGAACAGAGCGCCTGAAAAAAGGAGTGTCCACGTTACTGCAACGGGCAGAAAACTTAAAGCTGTGGCACGGCCCAACCGATAAAGCGCTTGCGCAGGGCCGGATCTGCCTTGAGGAACAGCTGCTGCAACTGCCCTTCCAGCTCGCTGGCTGCCACAACGGGTTGCCCCCCACCGGATAGCGTAGCTGTTGGTTGTGTAGTCACAGCAACGGCCGTCAGCGCCGCCTTGCCGCCGCTGCGGTTGTATTCAGCCAGTTTGCCGTTCCAATCCACCCCAAGCAGCATGCCGCTGGTCACCAGCACATCCTGCAGGATGGCAAGCGCGCGGCCATTCTCCTGCAGCGCTACCACAGGAGCCTTGGCATACGTCTGCATCCCCCGCTCGTCTCCCGGTACGCTGGCCGTCAGCTGCAAATGCTGATTGCTGCCCTGATAGCGCACCACCTGCGGCTCGGAGCGTACCTGCCGATCATTCTCGCTGCTGCTGCGACTGGGGATCACCCCCTCGAAGCGCACCAGCAGTTGCTGCTCGCCATCCGCCAGGGTGGCATGCTGCTCGTCTTGCAAGGTACCGTTGCTCACCGCGAGGATGCGGAAATTCTCCGGCACCTTCACTTCCACCATGGCCTGCACACTGCCGGCCCCCAACACTGCACAGAGCAGCACAAACCCGGTCAACCCTCTATTGTTCTTCATTCCCGCTGATCTTCCTGATGCCGATGATGGGCGCAGGGTAGCAGCCGAAGATGACAGAAAAATAACGCCGCTCAGAGCAGGTAGTGGGGTCGCTCGGCAAACCACTGGGCCAGCACCTGCTTGAACAGTCGGATCTTGCGCGGCACTCGCCGCTGCTGGGCATGCAGTACATGGAGCTGATGCAGCCCGCTCTGCCATTCGTCAAGCACGGTCACCAGCTCCCCTGCCGTCAGCTGCGATTCCACCAGCATCAGCGGGCACTTGGCATAGCCCATACCGGCGCGCGCCAATTGCAGCACTGTGCTGTAGTGGTTGGCTCGCACCTTGCCCTGCACCAGAATGTGGGCCTCTTCCCCCTCACGGATAAAGTGCCACTGCTCCCAAGCCGGATTGTGCCCCTGCAACATGCAGCTGCGCCCGCTCAGCTCATAGGGAGTGGCGGGACGCCCCTCGCGCGCCACCAGTGCGGGGCTCGCCACCACCACATCCTTGAGCCGCCCCAGCGGCAGGGCCACCAGATTGTCCGGCACCTCGCTCATGGCGCGCAGGGCGATGTCGTTCTCCCCCTGGCTCATGTCGACCATCTGGTTGGTGAAGTTGAGCTCCACCTCCACTCCCGGGCAAAGCGCGGCAAAGCTGGTCAGCAGCTCGCTCACCATACGATCGCCGGTACTGACCGGGCAGGTAAAACGCAGCCGACCGCCATCCTCTTCGGTCAGCGCCTGAATATCCTGCTCCGCTTGCCGCGCCAGCGCGAAGATCTCCCCCGCCTGCTGGTAGAGGGTCTTGCCCGCCTCGGTCAGGCTGAGGCGGCGGGTGGTACGCTGCAACAGTTGCGCATTGAGGGAAGTCTCCAGCGCGCTGACGTGGCGGCTCAACATCCCTTTGCTGACCCCCAGCGTATCGGCCGCAGCCGAGAAACTGCCGCGCAGCACCACCTCGTAAAAGCTGGCCAGATGGGCGATATCCATCATTAGCTCCAATATGGAAACAATGGGTTTATTTTACGCGCTTTTTCGCATTTTCTGTTGCGCTAGAATCGATACATCCCAACCAGGAGTGATGCAGATGAAAATTGTGATTGTGGGTGCCTCCGGCACCGTCGGCTCCGCGGTCAGTGAACTGCTTGCCAAAGATCATCAGGTGATCCGGGTCGGCCACAGTCGTGGCGATGCCACGGTCGACATGCGCGATCCCGCCTCCATCAAGGCGCTGTTTGCCCAGGTGGGCCAGTTTGATGCACTGGTTGTCGCCAGCGGCAGCGTGGCCTTCAACGGCCTGACCGAGATGACCGACGAACAGTGGCAGGTGGGACTGGAGAGCAAGCTGATGGGCCAGATCAACCTGACCCGCGCCGCCATCCCCTATCTGACTGACAAGGGTTCCATCACTTTGATCAGCGGTATTCTGAGCGAGGAGCCGATCAACTGGGGCGTGAGCGCCAGCACCGTCAATGGCGCCATCGATCACTTTGTGAAAGCGGCCGCCTGCGAGCTGCCAAGAGGCCTTCGCATCAACGTGGTGAGCCCTACCGTGCTGGAGGAGTCGATGGACAAATACGCCGACTTCTTCCCGGGGTTCGTGCCGGTGCCCGCCTCCAAGGTAGCGCAGGCTTACAAAAAGTCGGTGTTGGGCATCCAGACCGGTCAGGTGTTCAGAGTGAACGGCTGATCGCCGCCCGCTAACCGCCAGACCAGCAATAAAAACGGGCCCCGCAATGGGGCCCGTCTGTTTATTTGCATCTTTCCTTTGCTGCCAGCAAACGTTTGTTTGTTGGCGACAAAAAAAGAGAGCAACCCTTAGTCGATCAGACCGTACTGCTCGCGCAGCACCTCGATGATCTCCTGCTTGGGATTGGCAGAACGCGCCAGCTTGTGGCCGATGATCTTCTCGGCGATCCCGACATAGGTGTTGGAGATATCCATCATCACTTCGGTCGGCAGCTTGTTGTCGCGGGCAAGGGCAAAACGTTCCGGCATGCGGTTCTTGTTGAGCAGGATGTCCGGATCCGGGAAGTGGTTGAGCAGCCACTGACGGAAACCCTCTTTAGACTTCTCGACAATCTGGCCGTCGCGCAGGGCCGCGCCATCCCAGATACGGGAGCTGTCGGGAGTACCCACTTCGTCCATGTAGATCAGCTTCTCGTTGCCTGCCGCATCGTGGACGTAACCAAACTCGAACTTGGTATCGACGAAGATCTGATCCAGCCCAGCCAGCGCGTCGCTGATGACGTTGAAGCCCTCTTTGAGCAGCACTTCGTAACGGTCGATGTCAACCGGTTTGCTGAAGTTGAAGCCCTTGTAGTGGCGCTCGATATCGGCACGGGAAACGTTGACGTCATCGGCTTCCGGCACGCCGTCCAGCCCTTTCAGCACGCCCTTGGTGGAGGGCGTGATGAGGATCTCCGGCAGTTTCTGATCCTTTTTCAGCCCTTCCGGCAGGGTGATGCCGCAGAACTCGCGCTCGCCATCCTTGTAGGCACGCCACATGGAGCCGGTGATGTACTGGCGGGCAATCGCCTCGATCATCACCGGACGAGCTTTTTGCACGATCCAGACGAAGGGGTGCGGAATATCCAGAATGTGGCTGTCGGCCAGCCCCTTCTCCTTGAACAGCTTGAACCAGTGGCTGGAGATGGCATTGAGCGCAGCCCCTTTGCCCGGTACGCCGTTCAGGCCATCCACACCTTGCCAGATGCAATCGAAGGCCGAGATGCGATCGCTGATCACCATGAGGGCGAGGGGCGCATCGGCTGGCACATCATAGCCTTTCTCTTTTATGAGCCGGGCACTGTCTTCGGGGGTCAACCAGTAGACGCTGCGCACTTTGCCGGAATGGACAGGTTTATCGGTACGGATCGGTAAATCGTCATTCACCGCCAATACTTGATCTGCAAGACTCATGGCTAATAACACTTCCTGTTTGTGGGGGGGTAAACATCGCGAGTCCCTCACCTGCGCGCTCTGTTTGCAACGGCTGGCAAGGGGGCTCGCATCATCGAAAACCGCTCGGAATCCCCGCGTTTTCAGGGGGATTTTGATAACAAAACAGGGGCACAAGGCCCCTGTATTTATTCTGCTTTTGCTGCTGCCTGATCGGCCAGCCCCTTGGCGAACGCCTCGGACAGGCTGATATACATCTGGGAGATAACCCCGGACGATACCGGCTTCTTGTCCTTGTCGAACAGGGTGATGGAGGTCTTGCCTCCCGCCATTTCACCAAGCTGGAAGCGGTATTTCTCCTCCTCCAGTTTGAACGGCTCGCTCCCTTTCGCCTTCCAGAACTCGGCATCCGGCTCTTCGTACTCGACGTCGATCCAGCCCAGAGACTGCTGGGTATCCTTGATGGTGAAACCGTAAGCAGGCAGTACCTGATTAAGGCGACGCCACACCTGATCAAAGGAACCTTCGGCAATCCAGGCGCTCAGCTCGTTGTTGTCCAGACCCAGTTGCAGACCCATGCCATCGTTGGACTTGTGCTGCTCGCGGGCTTTCAGCTGGCTGTCGTAATAGAGAGAGAACTGGTTCAGCACTCGCGCGGCATAGCGCTGGGCATCGGCAGGGGTCAGCTTGTTGCTGGTCTCGCCGTCGATGGTCTCTTCGTGATCCAGTACCCGGACCGACATATTGACGGCGTGGCGCTGGGCATCGCTGCGCACGGTGAACTGGTAACGCTGACGGATTTTGAAGTCTTCGTCATCTTCGCCCCAGCCATCGAGGGCGACTGTGTTGTCAAACCAGCCGGTCTGCAATACGCCATCCTGCTGATCCAGCTTCTCGGTGGTGACCTTGTATTTGGCCAGGAAGTTCATCAGGAACGACCAGGTATCGCGCTCCACGCTCTGGCTGGTGCTCAGGGCATAGAAGGCAACGGTCGGTTCGGTTGCGCTCTGCACCACCTGGCTGCCCGGTACCACGGTCAGCAGCTGGGCTGGCGGGCGCACATCGACCTGGGCGCCTAGGGCACCTTCACGGCTGCTCTCGGGAAGCGGCGGGATGTCGTACTGGCTGTTGAAGGTGGGGGCACTCAATCCTGCGGGGATCAAGAACGCGCGGCCCTCGAGGCGGGCATCTTCATAACCGAAGTCGCGGTTGGCCATTTTGCGATCCTGGGGGGTGCTGCAACCGGCCAATACGGCCACAGTCGCAACGCTCAGCACCAGACGGGCTCTATTTCCCTTTCCATTAGATTTAAACACTCGCCATCAACTCCGCTGTGGTCAGTGCTCGCGCCATCAGCTGTTCGCCCTCGGGGGTGAGGTCAACCAGCGGCAGGCGCAAGGTGGCTGTTGCAATCAACCCCAGTTGGGCACAGGCCCATTTCACCGGGGTGGGGCTCGGTTCGCAGAACAGAGTCTTGTGCAACGGCATCAAGAGATTGTTGATGTCATGCGCCTGCCCGGCATCACCGGCCAGCGCAGCACGACACATGTCGGCCATCTGGGCCGCTGCAATATTGGTGGTGACCGAAATCACGCCATCGCCACCTTGCAGCATAAAATCACAACCAGTGGCATCGTCGCCACTGTAGAGAGCAAACTCCGGCCCGCACAGCTCGCGCAGCAGCGGGGTGCGGCTCAAATCGCCGGTTGCCTCTTTCAAACCGATAATGCCGGGAACCTTGGCCAGACGGGCCACGGTCTCCGGTTTGAGATCGCAACAGGTGCGACCGGGCACATTATAAAGAATTTGGGGCAGACCACTAGCCTCGGCGATCGCACAATAGTGGCGATAGAGACCTTCCTGAGTGGGCTTGTTGTAGTAAGGAGTCACCGAGAGACCCGCCACCACGCCGGTTTTGGCCAGTCGCTTTGCCAATTCAATGGCATGGGCAGTATTGTTGGAGCCGCAACCGGCGATGACGGGAATGCGTCCGGCGGCATACTCAACGGTCTTTTCAACGACGGCGATATGCTCCTGCTCGCTCAGGGTCACCGATTCCCCTGTGGTACCCACCGCAACAATGGCGCAGGTCCCGGCGCTGACATGATAGTCGACCAGTTTGGCCAGACTGGCCCAATCGACTTCACCTGAAGCCAGCATGGGGGTAACGAGCGCAACAATACTACCGCGTAACATGGACTTTTCTCCCGATTTTCAGGGGCGTAATGGTAAAGCTGACCCCTTTGAAAAACAAGGGAGAGAGGGGGCAAGCCGTGATACCATCCGGAACAAAAAGTAATGGACGAAAGTCGGCAGCGTCCCTCAGGGAGTGGTCATCAGGGCCGGAGGGTTGGCTTGCCAGCGCGGCTTTCGCAACGAAATAACGGACGAGAGAAGATTTATGACTCACTACCTGGTCGTAACGGCCATCGGCACGGACAGGCCTGGCATCGTCAATGAAGTGACCCGCCACGTCAGTGGCTGTGGTTGCAACATTGTGGACAGCCGCCTTGGCATCTTCGGCAATGAATTTACCTTTATCATGCTGCTCTCGGGCGACTGGAACAGCATGATGCAACTCGAAATCAGCCTGCCCCTGCGTAGCCAGGAGTGGGATCTCATCACCATGATGAAACGCACCGAGCGCCACCAGTCCCTGCAGTATGACGTCCGCGCCAGTGCCGACCTGTTGATCCGCGACGAGCCCGGCATCGTAAGCCAGTGCACCCAGTTCTTCAGCGAACATGGCTGGAACATTCAGGCGATGCAATCCATGACCCTGGAGCAGCAGCCATTCAACCTGCTGAAGATCAGTTTTCAGCTCAATCTGGCCAGAGAGGGTGAAGTGGAAGGTTCGCAAACCGCCTTCGCCGAATTCTGTCGTCAACTGGGTGCCGAATCGTTCGAGTTTATCGTCAATCGCAAACACGCCTGAGGGCGTTTTACCCGAGGAGACCCCATGCAACCACTACAAGCTGGCAGCCCCGCCCCCGATTTCTCCCTGCCCGACCAGAATGGTAATCAGGTCAGCCTCGCTGGCCTGCGCGGCAAGAAGGTGCTGGTCTATTTCTATCCCAAGGCAATGACCCCCGGCTGCACCACCCAGGCCTGCGGCCTGCGCGATGTGAACGCCGAGCTGGCCGCCCTCAATGTGGTGGTGCTTGGCATCAGCCCGGATCCGGCCAAACGGCTGAAAAAGTTCGAAGAGCGGGACCAGCTCAACTTCACCCTGCTGGCCGATGAAGACCACGCCGTCGCCGATGCTTTTGGCGTCTGGGGCCCGAAGAAATTCATGGGCAAAGAGTATGACGGCATTCACCGTCAGAGCTTCCTGATCGATGAAGAGGGCAAGATTGCCCACCACTTCGACAAGTTCAAAACCAGCGATCACCATCAGGTGGTACTGGATTTCCTCAAGGGATAACCCTCCCCTGCGTCATTGAAAGGCCTGCCATGCAGGCCTTTTTTGTCTGGCCAGCAAGCCCTTGCCAGTGGATTTTTCTCACCAACTCCCCCGCCCAGATCAAAAAATTCATTTTATATATGGGTTAACGTGACCCAAGAATCATATTCCAGCGAGATATCCCATGAACATGAGCAACACTGAGCGTTTGATCCTGAGCAACCAGTACGAAATTCTGGCGAAACTCAATCCGGAGAAAGCGGACGCCTACCAGCGCGCAAGCACCATCATCGAGCGCGGCTACTGCCTGCAGATCCTCGAGCTGGAGAAGAGCTTCGGCCATCTGGATCTGGCGACCTGCCAGGAGGTAATCGACACCCTGGAGCTGCACCACGCACTGGCCATCTCATGGGGTAATCTGGATGCCGCCGATCAGGGCGAGATCAACGCCAGCCGTCTGGAGTTCAACGGCTACAGCCGCAGCCAAGAGAGTGAGCTGGCTGACTACGTCTGCTTCCTGCTGGAGGTGGACAAGCGCTTCCCCGAGCTCAAGTGCCCGTGCGACGAGCTCTCCAGCGACATCGCCATGCGCGACAAGTACCAGCGGATGCTGCAGGTGTGGCGTCAGTGTCCACGTCAGTACAAGCTCTCCATCCAGGAGATCCGCAAGGTGCTGGCGGCCTGATCCACACACCGACCGCAACAAAAAGGCGCCACTGGCGCCTTTTTGCATCTGATACGGGTTATTCGTAGAGAAAGGATTTATCGAGCTGCTGGAAGGCGGCCTTGAGGGTATCGGCCAGCTCTTCATAGCGCGGCTGTGACACCAGCTGACGACGGCCACCCTGCTCGTTCATCTTGCCGTTGATCTCCCGATACCAGCTCGCCAGCGACGGGGGCAAGCGGGTGTCGGCGCGCTGGCCGAGCCAGTAATAACCTTGCAGCGGCAAACTGAGCAGAAACAGCACGGAAGTGATGACTGAAGGCCAGTAGTGCTGCTCCCCAAACTGGAACTGCAACATCACGCTCAGCACCGCCAGCGCGGGGATCACCTTGAGGGCGAACTCGGTCGCCTTGATCACCCGATTTTCAGGAAACATCGAATTGAGCTCGGGACGGCGCGGCCAAAGCGTCATATAATGGCGGCCTTGCTGTAACTTAGTTCCAAAAATGTTCATGCTCATACTACCTCCGAGCGCTTTTTGAACGTACTAACGGCAAAACCTCGACAAAATTTGATGCAAAGTAACAAAGGTTGAGGATGACTTTGTTATTTTTCAACAATCGGGTTATCCTTTGTACGCCCATTTTTGCGTCAAAAGCTTCTTGCTATTGACCTGTCAGGGACGTCTGGATTTCGGGTCTTGTATCACTATACAAGGGGCAAGCAACAGATTGCCAACCCTCATAAGGATAAGTTGAAAGTTTTTGGTCGCACCGCGTCCAACGCATCCGCCTACACAACCCAATCTGCGATAGGATTTATTCATGAGTAAGCTGGTTCTTGTTCTTAACTGTGGCAGCTCTTCCCTGAAGTTTGCCGTCATTGACGCAACCACCGGTGATGACCTGCTGTCCGGCCTGGCCGAGTGCTTCAACCTCGACGACGCCCGCATCAAGTGGAAACTGAATGGCGAGAAAGGCAGTGCCGATCTGGGCGCGGGTGCCGCTCACCAGGAAGCGCTGGACTTCATCGTCAACAAGATCCTGCCGCTCAATCCGGAACTGTCCAAGAACCTGATCGCCATCGGTCACCGTGTTGTTCACGGCGGTGAGCGCTTCACCTCTTCCGTCGTTATCTGTGACGACGTGATCGCCGGCATCGAAGCCGCCGTTCCGTACGCACCGCTGCACAACCCGGCTCACCTGATCGGTATCCGTGAAGCCCGCCGCGTATTCCCGGCGCTGGCTGACAAGAACGTGGCCGTATTCGATACCGCGTTCCACCAGTCCATGCCGGAAGAAGCCTTCCTGTATGCGCTGCCGTACAAGCTCTACAAAGAGAACGGCATCCGTCGCTACGGCGCTCACGGCACCAGCCACTACTACATCAGCCTGGAAGCTGCCAAGCAGCTGAACAAGCCGGTTGAAGAGCTGAACATCATCAACTGCCACCTGGGCAACGGCGGTTCCGTCTGCGCCATCAAGAACGGCAAATCTGTTGATACCTCCATGGGTCTGACTCCGCTGGAAGGTCTGGTCATGGGTACCCGCTCCGGCGATCTGGACCCGGCCATCATCTTCTTCCTGCACGACAAGCTGGGCATGAGCGTGGCCGATATCAACACCATGCTGACCAAAGAGTCCGGCCTGCTGGGTCTGACCGAAGTCACCTCCGACTGCCGTTTCGTTGAAGACAACTACGACAGCAAAGAAGAAGCCAAGCGTGCTATGGACGTTTACTGCTATCGCCTGGCCAAGTACATCGGCGCCTACGCTGCCGCCATGGACGGTCGTCTGGACGCCGTTGTTTTCACCGGTGGTATCGGTGAAAACTCCGCCCCGATCCGTGAAATCACCCTGAACAAGCTGGGTCTGCTGGGCTTTGACGTTGATCACGACGCCAACCTGAAGGCTCGTTTCGGCAAGGGTGGCGAGATCACCAAGGCTGGTTCTACCAAGGCTCTGGTTATCCCGACCAACGAAGAGTGGGTCATCGCCCACGACGCGCTGGAACTGGTCGGCGCTTAATTGACGCAGTAACTCGAGGCCGCCCACAGGGCGGCCTTTTCCTGATCCCAAAAAATGAACAAGGGGTATAAAGTGGCACGCACTATTATGCTTATCCCGGTCGGCACTGGTGTCGGCGTAACTTCCGTGAGTCTGGGCGTTGTTCGCGCCATGGAGCGTCACGGTGTCAATGTCAGCTTCTTCAAACCGGTTGCCCAGCCGCGTCCGGGTGAAACCGGTGCCGAGCGCTCAACCGCCGTTATCCGCGCTGCTGCCAACATCAACCCGCCCGAGCCGTTCACCCTCTCCTACGCCGAGAACATGATCAGCTCCAGCAACACTGACATCCTGCTGGAAGAGATCGTTGCCCGCTTCGAAGAGCACGTGAAATCCAGTGGTGCCGAAGTGCTGGTTGTCGAAGGTATGGTGCCGACCGACAAGCAGCCCTTTGCCAACAAGCTGAACTACGACGTGGCCAAGGCGCTGGACGCTGATATGGTATTCGTGACCCACCCGGGCCATGACTCCAGCCAGAAGCTGAAAGAGCGCATTGAGCTGGCCTGCTCCAACTTCGGTGGTGTCAACAACCCCCGCATCGTTGGTTGCGTGATCAACAAGGTTGGCGCACCGGTTGACGAGCATGGCGTAACCCGCCCTGACCTGACCGAGATGTTCGAAGCCCATCACCACGCTTCTGACGCGGCTCACAACCTGGAAGTGCTGCAAGTGTTCGGCAAGAGCCCGCTGCGCATCCTGGGTTGCATCCCCTGGAACACCCAGCTGATCGCCCCGCGCGCCAAGGATCTCGCCAAGCATCTGGCCGCCAAGATCCTGCACAAGGGCGAGCTGGACAGCCGCCGCCTGCAGACCGTGACCTTCTGTGCCCGCTCCATCCACAACATGGTTGAGCACTTCCGTCCGGGCAGCCTGCTGGTGACCTCCGGAGACCGCTCTGACGTCATCGTCTCTGCCTGCCTCTCCGCCATGAATGGCGTCAAGCTGGGCGCCCTGCTGCTGACCGGTAACTATCATCCGGAGCCGCAGGTAATGGCGCTGTGCCAACAGGCCATGGCCACCGGCCTGCCGATCATGATGACCGGTACCAACACCTGGCAGACCGCCGTCAGCCTGCAGAACTTCAACGTAGATATTCCGGAAGATGACCGCGAGCGTATCGAGCTGGTACAGGACTACGTCGCTGGCCACATCGACAAACACTGGATCGAGTCGCTGACTGTCAGCTCTACCCGTTCCCGTCGTCTGAGCCCGCCGGCATTCCGTTATCAGCTGACCGAGCTGGCCCGTCAGGCCAACAAGCGTGTCGTGCTGCCGGAAGGCGACGAGCCGCGCACCATCAAGGCTGCCGCAATCTGTGCCGAGCGTGGCATTGCCCGTCCGGTGCTGCTGGGTAACCCGGAAGAGATCCGTCGCGTTGCCGAACAGCAGGGTGTTGTTCTGACCGATCGCGTCGAGATCATCGATCCGGCCGTTGTGCGCGAGCGCTATGTGCCGCGTCTGGTCGAGCTGCGCAAGAACAAGGGCATGACCGAAGTGGTTGCCCGCGAGCAGCTGGAAGATAACGTGGTACTGGGTACCATGATGCTGGAGCGCAATGAAGTTGACGGCCTGGTATCCGGCGCGGTACACACCACTGCCAACACCATCCGTCCGCCGATGCAGATCATCAAGACTGCTCCAGGCTCTTCCCTGATCTCCTCCATCTTCTTCATGCTGCTGCCTGACCAGGTGCTGGTCTACGGTGACTGCGCGATCAACCCGGATCCGACTGCCGAGCAGCTGGCCGAGATCGCCATCCAGTCAGCCGACTCCGCAGCCGCTTTCGGCATCGAGCCGCGCGTCGCCATGATCTCCTACTCTACCGGCACCTCCGGCGCCGGTGCCGATGTAGAGAAAGTGCGTGAAGCGACCGAGCTGGCCAAGGCCAAGCGCCCCGACCTCATAATCGATGGCCCGCTGCAGTACGACGCGGCCATCATGGAGAACGTGGCCAAGTCCAAGGCACCGAACTCACCGGTTGCCGGTAAAGCCACCGTGTTCGTCTTCCCTGACCTGAACACCGGTAACACCACTTACAAAGCGGTGCAGCGTTCCGCTGACCTGGTCTCCATCGGCCCGATGCTGCAAGGCATGCGCAAGCCGGTCAACGACCTCTCCCGTGGCGCTCTGGTTGACGACATCGTCTACACCATCGCCCTGACCGGTATCCAGGCTGCTCAGGCTGACGCACAAGCTTAATCAGCATCCGCCTGAAAAAACCGATCACAAAGGCTGCTCACCCCAGGTGAGCAGCCTTTTTTGTTGGGAATTTTTCTGCAGGCAGCATAAGCAGCCGAAGATTCAGGATCAGACAGATAAAAGTGTGAGTGCGTTATGAGGCTATGCTCCCTGTCACACAAGACTTTCCATTTGGTATTTGGCAATAAAAGTCTTTATATATCTTATTGTTATTCGAAAATTGCCATCTCTTATAGCAAAGCAAATCGCACTCAATACCTGTAAAAAATGACAGCCGTCACATCTTCCAAATCTGGTTAATCATCCATACGAATCCCCTACCACAAGGAAGTGTGAAATGCGTAAAAACAGCTTGTCCATCATCATGTTGCTGTCCGCCCTCCCATTGTTCACCCTGCCCTCGCAGGCTGCAGACAAGGTCGCCCCCAAGCAGGCCACCACGGTTGCCGCCAAGCAGGAGAGTGGCAAAGTGGATATCAATACGGCAACCCTTGCCGAGCTCACTAACCTCAAGGGGATTGGTGACAAAAAGGCACAAGCCATCGTCGACTATCGCGAGAAACAGGGCAAATTCACCTCGGTCGACCAGCTGGCAGATGTGAGTGGCATTGGCCCGGCCACTCTGGAGGCAAACCGTGACATGATCATCGTCAAATAACGTCCGAGCACTGCATATGCAAACGGGGCTGGCTGTGGCTGCCCCGTTTTTCTTGGAGTATCATGGCCGCACTTCAATCCCGCTGGATAGTTTTCCATGAAAAAGACCCCTCTCATTGTTCGCAAGGCCGTGCTTCCGGTAGCCGGTCTGGGTACCCGTATGCTGCCCGCCACCAAGGCCATCCCGAAAGAGATGCTGCCGGTGGTCGACAAGCCTCTGATCCAGTATGTAGTGCGCGAAGCTATCGCCGCCGGGATCAAGGAGATCATTCTGGTCACCCACTCCAGTAAAAACTCCATCGAAAACCACTTCGACAAGAGCTTCGAGCTGGAAGCGACCCTCGAGAAGCGGGTCAAGCGCCAACTGCTGGAAGAGGTGCAACAGATCTGCCCGAAAGACGTCACCATCATGCACGTCCGCCAGGGGGAGGCCAAAGGGCTGGGCCATGCAGTCCTCTGCGCACGACCGCTGATCGGTGACAACCCCTTCGCCGTGCTGCTGCCGGACGTACTGATCGATGACGTAGCCAGCGACCCGAAAAAAGACAACCTGGCCGAAATGGTGCATCTGTTTGAAGAGGAGCAGATCAGCCAGATCATGGTAGAAGCGGTACCCGAGAGCGAAGTAGACAAGTACGGCATCGCCGACATCAAGGGTGAGGCGCTGACCGAGGGGATGTCCCTGCCGATGCAGGCCATTGTCGAGAAACCGCCTCGTGACGAAGCGCCCTCCAATCTGGCGGTGGTGGGTCGTTACGTGCTCTCCTCCAATATCTGGCCGCTGCTGGAAAAAACCCCGGCCGGTGCCGGTGACGAAATCCAGCTGACCGATGCCATCGCCATGCTGATGGAGCAGGAGCAGGTCAACGCCTACTTTATGAAAGGCAAGAGCCACGATTGCGGCAGCAAACTCGGTTATATGAAAGCCAATGTGGAGTATGCCGTACGTCACCGCGAGCTGAACGGCGAATTTATCGGTTGGTTGAAGCAGTTCGTCAAACAGTTGTAATCGCTAAAAAATCTGTTTTTTATAGAGGTATTCGAGGAGCATCAAATGATGCTCCTTTTTCATTTTTGCAACAAAAAATCAATCAAGAATAAATAAATCCTCAGCAAATCATAATGTTGTAATTTATTCACACATGCTCTATAAGGATTGAGGCGTGTTTCTCGCCCTTGCATAAAAAACTCAAAAAAATATAAGACACAGGTGGAAGTTCCAATGAATAACCCGTCAAAAGGGACCTTTCTAGGTCACCCTAAAGGGCTTTTTTTGCTCTTTAGTACCGAACTCTGGGAGCGATTCTCCTATTACGGCATGCGTGCCGTACTGGTGCTCTATCTGACCGACCTGACTGCCAACGGCGGTCTGGGCTGGACTCAGGCAGATGCCCTCAAACTCTACGGTATTTATACCGGTCTGGTTTATATCACACCGCTGATCGGCGGCTGGCTGGCTGACAATTTCCTCGGCCAACGCCGTGCCGTGCTGTTTGGTGCGATCCTCATGGCTGCAGGCCAGTTCACTCTTGCCCTGCCCCACGCCATGTTCCCTGATATGGTCATTAACGTCTTCTATGCGGGTCTCGGCTTGCTGATCCTGGGTAACGGCCTGTTCAAACCGAACATCTCCACCATGGTGGGTGACCTCTATCAAGAGGGCGATCACCGCCGTGATGGTGCCTTCACCATCTTCTACATGGGTATCAACCTGGGTTCCCTGCTAGCCGGCGTGATCTGTGGCGCAGCTGCCACGGCATACGGCTGGCAAGCCGCCTTCGTCAGTGCCGGTATTGGTATGCTGCTCTCCCTGGTAGTTCAAGCCACCATGGCCCAGCGTTTCCTCGGTGACATCGGCCGCGTACCGGCAGCTCAGCGCGCCGCCGAACAGCGCAACAAGGAGCAGAAGGCTCCGTTGACCAAGCAGGAAGTGGATCGCATCAAAGTTATCCTGATGCTGGGTCTGTTCACCATCATCTTCTGGGCTGGTTTTGAACAAGCCGGTGGTCTGATGAATCTGTATGCCCAGCAGTATACTGACCGCATGATCGGTGACTTCGAGGTACCGACTGCCTGGTTCCAGTCTCTGAACCCCTTCTTTATCATCACCCTGGCCCCGATCGTCGCCGCCATCTGGATCAAGCTCGGCAAGAAAGAGCCGAACTCTCCGGTGAAATTCGCCATGGGTCTGCTGTTCCTGGCCGTAGGCTTCCTGTTCATGGTGGGTGCTGTGCTGCAACAGGGCGGAGATCAGACCGTCAAGACCTCCATGTTCTGGCTGGTTGGCGCTTACCTGTTCCACACCCTGGGCGAACTCTGCCTCTCGCCCATCGGTATGTCCATGGTAACCAAACTGGCTCCGCTGCGTCTGGTATCCCTGATGATGGGCGCCTGGTTCGGTTTCACTGCCGTGGCCAACTATGTCGCCGGCTTGATTGGCTCCTTCGTGGGTGAAGCTGGCCCAATCGCCATCTTCGGCGGTATCGCACTGTCTGCAGTCATCTGCGCCCTGATCCTGCTGGCCATGGCCAACCGCCTGGTCTACTGGATGCACGGTGCCGAAGGCCCTGCCAAAGAGCCACACGTGCAAGACAAGAAGTTGCAGTCCGCTGCCGTTTAAACGGTCAGGATTGTCAAAAGCAAACAGGGCACCCTATGGGTGCCCTGTTTGCTTTTGCCTTCCGTAGGCAGCATCAATGATGACGCACCTGCACATCGAGCGCACAGCCACTGTCACTGCGAAACTGCAGATCGAATGGTTCATGCCAACTGCGCTTGTGCAGAGCATAGTGACTATTGCGCATCAACCCCAGAGGTAAACCGCCGGAACGCATCAACCAGTGGGGAGACGTGAGTCCAGCATTTGCAAATACCAACCCATCGTGCTGATCAAAAAGCAGCGCCGCCATGGCAAAAGAGTGGCGAAGCCCGGACGCCATCAGCTGATGGTTGAGGTAGTCGAGCAACCGGTGTGGCTGGCTCAGTAACCGGCTCTCGTTCTGCTGGAACTGTCGGTAGGGGACGTTCATCAGGGAGCGCACCAGTGCCCCGCAAAATGCCGCATCTGTCCCCATGATGGGTAGCTCCATCACCAACACCAGCAGCTTTTCTTCCACTTTGAAGGTATCGGGAATAAAGAGATGGCCCAGCCCCTTGAAAGTGACCTGCCAGGGGCCCCACTCCTGCAATCCCGGCGGCTTCAGCCCAGCCAGCAAACGGCTGGCAGCTCGATCATGGGCACTGAAGTAATCCATATGCGCCATCAATTCCAGCTGCTGGGCTCGAGTGCTCCCACCGTTAAGGCACTGGTCAATACTGCGATCGACCAGTGCGAAGTTCTCGAGGGGCTTGAGCAGGTAGTCCCGTGCACCGGCACGCAAGGCACTGGCGACCGCCTCCATGGAGTTCTGTGCCGAAATGACGATAACCGGCATATGGGGGTAACGGGCAGAGAGGCAGGCAATTACCTCGCGGCCATCCATATTGGGCATATTCAGATCGCACAGAACCACGTCGGGATGATAAATAGCTGCGGCTGACAACCCTTCAATTCCATCCTCAGCCTGAAACACCGTTGCCCCGTCCCGCGCGAGGTAACTCACTAACGAGTGGCGAAAAACCGCTTCGTCTTCCACCACCAGGATCCGCAGTCCGGGTTTTGGCATGTTGACAAAAACCTTATGAGTCAATTGTTTATTTAAGTAATAAGACTAGCCCAAATCAGCAGAAATGCCGCGCACCTTGCGTCAAAAACAGCCGGATTGGCTAATCTGCATACCAAAGTAGTGCAAGCTGCTGGATTGTCGACATAATCCCGCGCCCCCTGCTCAACACCCCGCGGTACGCTCTATTTTCACTCCCCCGACCATGCAGTGCACTCACTTGCAGTGTGACGAATTGTGCAAGTGGGCGCCATAAGGGATAATGCCCCCCACTCCAGCTCGTGAAGAAGACCATGACCCCAGCCGAATACAGCGCCCTTGCCCACCCAAGATTGTCCCATCCGGCTCGCAGTCTCTATACCCTGCAGCTGCGCCGACTGGTGCTGGAAAATCAGGCTGCCCGGCTCAACTATCCCGAGCTGGGTCGGGCGCTGGCGGTGGTCGATCCGGGTGATCCCTGCGGCTTTTCGTTTCAGGTCAATGCCCGCCAGCTCACCGAGCTGTTCGATGAACTGATGGAGGCGGGCCTGCTGCAAGTCGAGGCTCAGCCCGAGAGTGAGCACTACCATCAGTGCCCGTTCCAGTTGCCACTGCTGACCCAGAAATTGCGCAGCCCGCTGCCGGAACGCCCCTTCCAGATGCATCTGCAGTGGCGCCCGGACGAAGAGCTGCCCGCCCTCGCCCGTCTGTGCGGAGTGATCGATGCCAGCTACAGCGAAGAGGATCTGGGGGAGTTTATCGCCTACTGGCTGGGGCGCCCCGAGGTGTTCGACTCCCAGCATCAATGGATGCTCAAGTTTATTCGCGCCCTCAAGACCCGCCGCTATACCCGTCGCAAACCGATGGAGGTGCAGGGCTACCAGCAGGTGACGCCGGCCCCGGCAGAGTCGGGCCCGAGCAAACGGGCCCAACAGATGATTGAAGAGGCCAAGCGACTGGCCGAACAGCAGATGCAAGAACCCGCAGCGCAGCAGGAGCCGGATAATGATTGATAGCGGCCCCCGCCTGCAGGCAGAATCAACCCCTTGTCTACCCATCCCTGATCGAGCAGAAGGAGCATTCCATGACTGACCCGCAAGATCCCCTGCGCCAGGAGCTGGAAGAGATCGAAGCCAAGCGCCAGAAGATCGCCAAGGCCAAGCAGGATCACCGTGTTCACGACCCGGAATTAAGCCGCCATGTGGGTGGCCTGCTGGAGCGCATTCGTCGCCTGCAGCAAGAGACCGGCGGCGGCCAGTATGACTACGAGACCCTGCGCAAGGAGTATGACGCCAAGGCCAACGCCGAGGTGCGCGAGCTGCAGAAAGCGGCCCGTCAGGAGCGGATCCAGAAGCTGATCGCCCAGGCCGACCTCAACCCCGACTGGGTGTTCGACAAAATGGATGCCACAGATCCGGCGCTGCAATACCCTATCGAAACCGCCCGTTACTTTATCAGCGGCTTCGAGCACTGGGAGAAGAGCGGTGGCGGTTGCATGCTGATCTACGGCGACTACGGCACCGGCAAGTCGACCCTGGCGGGAGCGGTGGCGCATGAGCTGATCGCCCGTCACCAGAAATCGGTGATCTTCCAGCAGTGGGCCTCCATCGTCGATCGGCTGTTCTTCAACGTCATCCCCGACCAGGATGAGCGCAACCAGTACCGCCGCGCGCTGGAAGAGGTGGATCTGCTGATCATCGACGAGGTATCGGCCAACCGTGCCAAGATGGCGGAGAGCCAGTCCAGCTTCCTCGGCCACCTGCTGCGCCGCCGTCGCAACCTGTCAAAGAGCGTCATCATCATCACCAACCACACGCCCCAGAGCCTGCATCAGGCGATCGGTGATTTCAGCTATGAGGCGATCAAGGCGTTCAATCCGGTGGATATCCATCTGAGCGGCCCCAGCCGTCGCCCCAGCATCGGCAACTACAACGGCTGATCCCCTCTCAGCGAGTGCGAGTCGCTGGCGGCTCGCACTCTCTCCTCCCTGCCTGCCCACAAATAGAAACAACTCTCATTTACAGCGCACAAACAAGTCACTAGGCTAGTCCCTTTTGCCAAGGGAGCTCAGCTATGCCAACCACACTGATTTTCGGAGCCAGCCGAGGGCTGGGCCGTGCCTTTACCCACCACGCTCTCGCTGAGGGTCACCGCGTAGTCGCGCTGGTGCGCAGCCCCGAGATGGCCACGGAACTGGAGGCGCTGGGAGTAGACGTCATCGAAGGGGATGCGCTGGATCCGGCTGCGGTGCAGCAGGCGTGCGCCCGAGCGGGGCAAGATGCCCAAGTCGTCTCCACCCTCGGCAGCTTTCGCCAGACGGCGCCGGTGGACTATCAGGGCAACCGCCATGTGATCGATGCCATGGAGCAGGCAGGCCTGAAACGACTGCTACTGGTCACCTCCCTCGGCTGTGGCGACAGCTGGCAGTATCTGCCTGAACGTGCCCGCGCCGCCTTCGGTCACGAGGTGCGCCTCAAGAGTCTGGCGGAGAGCTGGCTGCAGACCAGCGCCCTCGCGTGGACCATTCTGCGCCCTGCGGGCCTGCAGGATGGCGACGCCACCGGCCGCGCCGAGCTGAGTCAGGGCAAGGAGGTACACGGACTGGTTCGCCGCGCCGATGTGGCCACCCAAGGGCTGCGTCTACTGGCAGATGAGACAGCGGTGGGGCAGATCTACGCCATCGGGGATCCCACGCTCCAGCGCGGCTAAAGCAGCAGTAAAACCGCTTAACCCCACCACATAGCAAAACGGTCAGCCCAAGGGCTGACCGTTTTCGCTTTACCGCACACGCCATCTCACGGGCGCTTGCCCTATCCCGTTTAACCGGCGGTGGTTTCACCCTGCACGACTGACGGGCGAGCAACTGGCAGCGACTGCTGCCGCCAGCGCAGCAGCAGGCAGGCCAGCACGCCGTAGAGCAACGCAAGCCCCCACAACTGCCACCAGTAACGGGAAACCTGGGCGAAGTCGGCCCCCATCTGGTTAAGGCGCAGAAAACCCTCGATGGCGGGGATAGTGGGCACCCACTGAGCCAGCCAATTGAGGGGCGCCGGGATCAGCTCGAGCGGCCAGATAAAGCCCGCCAGAAAGACCAGCGGCAGGGAGGAGATGAGTACCACCTGAGTGGGCAGATCCCGCCGGGTAAAGATGGCCCCCAGCACAATACCGAACCAGCAGGTTGCCAGCAGGAACGGCAGGGCGAATAGCCAAAGCTGCACCGGGTCGGCATGGCGAGCGATGTTGTAGTGATCAAAGCAAAAGCCGAGGAAGTAGCTCACCGGCAGCAGGAACAACCCCGCCAGCACCAGAGTTCTGGCCAGCAGCAGCGGCAGTACCGGCGCGCTTTGCCAGTAACCGTGCTCGCCGCGGCAACTGCGCTGGTTCTGGGTCGCCCCCAGGATCCCCGCCCCCATCAGCAGCACCTGATGGAGGATCAGCACGAACACCGCCGGCACCACGTAGTTCACATAGCCCATGGTGGGGTTGAACACCGGCACCACGTTGAGAGCCACCGCATTCCAGCCCATAGCCGCTTGTGGCAGCGCCTCGCCCTGGCTCAGCAGCCTCGCCACCTTCACCTGCGCGGCGAGGGTGCCACCGGCCTGCGCCAGTCCTTCGGCAATGGTGCCGTAGACCAGGAAGTAGGAGGCATCACCGGCGTAGCTCAGGGTGACGCTCTTGCCCAACATCAGATCCCGATAGAAGTGGTTGGGAATGTGCAGGATCCCGCTCGCCTCCCCGGCCATCATCAGCTGCCGCGCGTCATCCAGCGAATTGGCCCGCGCCACCAGCTTCACCTGCGGCGTGGCATCGGCCATAAACTCCAACTGACGGGACAGCTGGCTGCCATCCTCGTTGACCACCACCACTGCCTCTTCCCGCGGCAGCTGATGCAGATAGGGCTGGGGGTAGAGAAACGAGTAGAAGATCACCCCGCCAAACAGGGTGAGCATGATGGCGCGATCCGCCAGCAGGGTGCGCAACTCGAGGCGCAACAGATCGACAAATCCCAGCATCACTCAGGCTCCTTCTCGGCGACGGCCACTACGGCGGATTGACGAGCCAGCTCGGCCTGCTGCTTGTAGCGGCGAACCACCAGCAGCAAAGGGAGAAGAAACAGCAGCAAGGCCCCCAGTTGCGGCAGCGCCGATGAGAGGGGCAAACCGTAGTTGCTCTGACCAATCTGCAACTCGACATAGTGGGAGACCGGCAACAGGCTGCGCCAGAAGCGGGCGAAATCCCCCATGGCACTCACCGGAAAGGTGACTCCCATAAAGGCGAAACCGGGCGCCGTGTAAGCCCCCGCCAGCGACAGGGCGCGCGCCGGATCCCGAATGATGCCGTAGAAAAAGGCACCCATGGTGACGCAGGCCGCCGAGGCGAGCCCCAGACCCACCACCAGCACCAGCCAGCTGCCGTGCATGGGGTAGGAGAACCCCTTGAACAGCAGCAGTGTCCAGACAATCCCCCAGCCCCAGCCAATCAGTACGTGGGGCAGCAGGGTGCGCCAGAGGCCAAACCAGACCCCGCGAGTGGTCCAGTCCAGCCCCAGCCGATCGGTACGGGCCAGCGCATTGAGGCCAAACAGCACCACCAGGATCTGCCACACCGCGGGCAGAATAGCGCTCAGCAGAAATTGGGCGTAGCTGGAGTTGAGGTTATAGAGCGCAGTCACCTGGCTGCTGATGGGTACCGACTGCCCGAGTGCGCCGGGCAGAGCCTTACCGTCAGCCATCGCCTCCAGCACGCCCACCTGACCATTGAGGGTGCCTACCACCTGCGCTAGCGCCGAGTTGACCAGCTTGGCGATCAGGATGAACTGGCCGTTGTTGAACACCGTCACCTGCGGCTGGGTACCCTGACGGGCATCCCGCTCCAGATGGTTGGGGATCACCACCAGCGCATAGATATCGCCACCGCGCAGGGCGTGGGCACCGGCATCGATGGAGTCAAACTGTTGCGCGACCTTGAGTCCCGCAGAGCCATCCAGCGAAAAGGCGAGCTGGCGCGAGAGCATGCTGTGATCGAGATCCACCAGCCCCACCTTGAGGTCGCGGGCCAACCCTGCCGAGAAGATCCAGCAGAGGATCCCCATCAGCAGCAGCGGTACCCAGCTCATCAGGGCACGGCTGAACGGATCCTGCCACAGCAGCCGAAATTCACGTCCCATCAGAGTTCAACCAGCACACTCATGCCAACCCGTAGCCCCTCAACCGGTTGCAGCGGGCGAGCCTCCACCTGGAAGCTCTTCATGTCGAAGCCTTGACGGGTATCGGTGGCACGCCAGGTGGCAAAATCCCCCATCACGGCCACATGGGTCACCTTGAAGCGCACCATCTGATCGCCAAGGCCGGGGATGCGGGCATCGAACTCGGTACCGACCGGGAAGCGGGGCAGCAGATCCTCGCGCACATGGAACTGGGCCCAGGCATCGCTCATATCGAGCAGGGTCACGACAGGGAAGCCTTGCGGCGCCAGCTCGCCGCTGCGCAGCAGCACCTGGCTTACCTCGCCTGAGTGGGGGCTGGTGATGCGGGTGTCGGCCAGATAGGCCTCTACTTCGGCCACGGAACCGGCCGCCATCTTGGCCTTCTCGCGAGCGGCGATCTTGGTCTCTTCCCGCGCCCCTTCCAACGCCATCTGGTACTGCTGCCACGCCATCCCTTCGCTGTAGCGGGCGGCTTGCCAGGCAGTCCAGGCCTCGTCGCGTTTTTGCAGCGGCATCACGCCATCGCGGTGCAGGCTGGCCACCCGCTCATAGGTCTTGCCACGCAGCTGGGCGGCAGCCTTGGCTTTTTGCCATTGATCCTTGGCGGCAGCGATCTGTTGGGCACGAGCCCCTTTCTCCGCCTCTTGCGCCAGCGCCCCTGCAGCGGCTTCACCCGCCTTGGCCTGGCTCAGCTTGGCTTCAATCTCGGGGCTTGCCAGCGTAAAGACCAGCTGATCCTTGGTCAGCTGATCGCCCTTTTTCACCAGCACTTCGTCGATGCGCCCCGGCACCTTGGAAGAGACTGAATACTGCTGAGCCTCAATCTGCCCTTGCAGATGCACCGGCTCCGGTTGATAGGCGAGCCAAAAGCGCCAGCCGAGCCAGACCACCAGGATCACCAGCACCAGCGGCAACAACAGCGGTTTACCCTGGCTCATCTTCTTTTTGATGGGGGGATGGCTCATCACTTCACCTCGACAAACGGGCGACCCTTGGCGGTCGAAACAGAGATAGAAAAAGGCACGAACCGGATGGTGATCATGAGTTCACCTCGATCACCTGACCGTGCTGATATTGATTGAAACTGTTCATCTGGCCGGAGAGGGCCAGCAGGCGGGCCAGCGACACCACATATTGATAAGCCGCCGCCGCACGTTGGGTCTTGACTCCTGCCAGTTGGTTCTGGGCATCCACCACATCAAGGGAGGTAGAAAGCCCTTGCCCGAACGCCTTGTCACGCAGCCGCACATTCTCCTCGGCCAGCGCCAGGGTGGAGGAGAGTGATTGATACTCTTCAAGCCCCTGTGCTGCTTCGCGCCAGGTCTTCTCGACCAACAGTTTCAGATCCTCGCGGGTCTTGGCCTGCAGCAGATTAACCTGAAGTTCGGCGCTCTTGGCCGCCTGCACCGTCTCGGAGCGGCCATCGCGGCTCACCAGCGGCATGCTGACCCCCACCCCCACCAGCCAGTCCGGCGTGGTCTTGGAAGCGATCGAATCATCTTCATAGAGGTTGTAATTACCGAACAGGAATACCTCGGGGGCATATTTGCCCTGTTCGACCCGGATCAGCCCCTTGGCCTGCTCCTTCTTGGCGTTTAGCAACTTGAGGCCGGGGTGCACTTCCAGGGTCTGGCTTACCAACCCCTCAAGACGCGGTAGCTCCTTGTTAACGAACAGACCATTGCCCGGCTGGGCATCCGGCAGCTTCAGCATGCGGCCGAGGGCCAGCTCGGCGATCTCGAGGCTGCGACGGGCCTTCTGGGTATCGATGCGCGCTCTGTCATAGGCCGACAGGGCGGAGAGACGCTCCACCCGGGCAATCTGACCCTGCGCTTCGAGCTTCTTGGCATGATCCAGATGGTGGGCCAGCCCGTCCTCAATCTCCTGCCTGGTCTGCACCACCTGAGCAGCCAGTACCACGCCGAAATAGGTCTGGGAGAGGCTCTCGAAGGCAGACTGCTGTTTGAGCACCAGCAGTTGCTGCGCCTCGCTCACCTGCGCCTGACGGATATCCTGAGCCGCATCAATGCGGCCACCGGCAAACAGCGGCCAGAGCATCTTGACCGAGCTGGTCACCACATTCTGCTTGGTCAGGGGAGTGACAAATGCGTTGGCCCCGACCCCGAACAGACTGCCGAGCGCCAGGATCAGATCTTTCTGCTTGGCCAGCGGATTGAGATCGAGGGCATCGAGTTCAATCGGCTGATCAAGATGGGTATAACTGGCTCCCACATCCACCTTGGGCAGATACATGGATTTGGCGGCCTCACGCAGTTGCTTGGCCCGATCGACCCCGGCCTGCTCGGCAGCCAGCTCCTCATCCTGCTGGATGACCCGGGTCCAGGCCTCGCCGAAGCTGATGGTCTGCGCCTGCGCAGACCCCAACATGACCCCCAGCAGACACGGCCAGAGTGATGTAATGAACCTTGACGTCATAGAACCCCGATTCGCACTGTTGCAAAAATGTTTGGAGCTTTTGCTCACATAAGCCAGCCATCATAACGCAAACGGGACTGACAAGTGGACTGACAATTGAGCAAGGAGGTGACCCGAATGGTACAGCACTCCTGACCAGTCAATCTGGCTGTTTTTCAATAACTCCTGAATTTGCAAGCCTTGGCTCGACGTTTTTTTCAGAAAAAAATGGCTGACGCTCAAATACTAACCTTTTCTCCTGCCTAAAAAATGCGTAATATACGCCGCCCTAAGCCGATGGTAACCGTGGAATGCAGATAGGTCCCCACACGCTTGAAACTCCCCTGATTGTGGCGCCCATGGCCGGTGTAACAGACCGACCATTCCGTGAACTTTGTTTGCGGCTGGGTGCCGGCATGGCCGTTTCCGAGATGCTGCTGGCCAACCCGGATGTCTGGGATACCCAGAAAACCAGGATGAGGATGGATCACTCTGCAGAAGGCGGTTTGCGATCGGTCCAGATTGCCGGGGCCGACCCCGAGATGATGGCGTTTGCTGCCCGCTACAACGTGGAGCAGGGCGCACAGATCGTCGACATCAACATGGGCTGCCCGGCAAAAAAAGTGAATAAGAAGCTGGCAGGTTCAGCCCTGCTGCGTTACCCCGATCAGGTCAAAGCAATTTGCCGGACCGTGGTGGATGCAGTGGAAGTACCTGTCACCTTGAAGATCCGCACAGGATGGGATCCGGATAACCGCAATGGCGTGGAGATCGCCCGAATCGCCGAAGATTGCGGTATCGCGGCCCTTGCCGTGCACGGTCGTACCCGTGCCTGCCTCTACAAGGGCGAAGCGGAGTACGACACGATTAAGGCGATTAAGCAGGCCGTATCGATTCCTGTTGTCGCCAATGGCGACATCAACAGCCCGGAGAAAGCCCGGTATGTCCTCGACTATACCGGTGTGGACGCCGTGATGATCGGCCGCGCTGCGCAAGGACGACCCTGGATTTTCCGGGAAATCCGTCATTTTCTTGAGACGGGCACCAAGCTGCCACCTCCCGAGAGGGAAGAGGTTCGCACCCTGATGAACGAGCATGTCACCAACCTGCACCGGTTTTATGGTGCATATCTGGGAGCGCGCATCGCCCGTAAACACGTGGGCTGGTATCTGGATGAAGAAGAGACGGGCCGAGAATTCCGTAAGCACTTCAATGCCCTGGATTGTGCTGACGCACAACTAGAAGCACTCGAAGCGTATTTCGATGGATTAGGTTAACAAGATAACTAAAGAGCCGACCGAATATGTTCGAACAAACCCTGACTTCTGATGCATTGGTAACAACTACTCACAATCACGCTGCCGAGCCGACCCAGCGCCCCCTGCGTGACTCTGTGCAACAGGCCCTGCGTAACTACTTGGCCCAGTTGAACGGTCAGGAAGTGATTGATCTGTACGATATGGTTCTCTCCGAAGTCGAAGCGCCGATGCTGGACGTGATCATGCAGTACACCCGTGGTAACCAGACTCGCGCAGCCGTGATGATGGGTATCAACCGTGGCACCCTGCGCAAGAAGCTCAAGCGTTACGGCATGAACTGATTGCTGGCCTGATGCCGCACAAGCGGAACAGGGCAAAGATGAAAGGCGCCGGGTAGCAATACCCGGCGCCTTTCTTTATGCTCCCCTTCCCACTTCCCCACTACAAGCGCTATGAACCGCACGCCCCTGCTGCTGATGGTACTGGTCACCCTGCTGGCTGCCGCTGGCTGGCTCTTCTCGAAAGAGGCGATCCGCGAACTGCCCCCTGCCGCCTTTATCGGCAGCCGCTTCCTGCTGGCGGCGCTGCTGTTGCTCCCCTTGGCCTGGTTGCGTGAACCGCCGCCGACTCGCGCCCAACTGGTGCGCGCCGCCGGTTGCGGCACATTGCTCGGTGCCAGCCTGCTGCTGTGGGTCACCGCCATCAGCCAGAGCGATGCGCTGGGCAGCGGCGCCTTTATCATGAGCGTCGCCACCCTGATGGCCCCGCTGGCCGCATGGGCAGCCTTTCGGGCCAAGCCAAGCCGCCACTACTGGCTCACCCTGCCCATCGCCATCGCCGGTTTGCTGCTGCTCTCCAGCAGTACCCACTGGGGCGTGTCGCTCTCGCTGTTCTGGTTTCTGGCGGCGGCCACCACCCTCGGTATCCAGCTTGCCGTCCATCGCCACTTCGCCCAATCCATTGCCCCCACCTGGCTCACCTGCATCCAGCTGGCGATGACCGGCCTGCTCGGCACCCTGCTCTCCCTGCTGACCGAACAGTGGCCCGAGGCTGGAGTCAGCCACGGCATCTGGGGCTGGTTTGTGGCGAGCGTCTTGATCGCCACCACATTGCGCTACTGGCTGCTCACCCATGCATTGAGCAAGATGACCACCGCCCACGCCGCCCTGATGATGCTGCTGGAACCGGTCTGGACCCTGCTGCTGAGCACCCTCTTCTATAGCGAACCCCTCGGCGGCGCCAAACTGGCCGGTGCCGGACTGGTACTCGGCGCCCTGGTGCTCTACCAGCTCCCCCTGCTGCTGCGCAGTGCACGGCTCAAAACGCCCGTCTGATCCGCGTCACCGCCCTGCGGGGCGGTGTCACCATTTCCCTCCTGTTTGCTTATCTTGTCCTGCCAATGCTGACGTTCTGTTAACGGCCTTTAACCCTTGGTATCCAGAGGGTTAAAGGGCATACCCCATGAAAAAATGCCATATGGCCAGCTTGATGAAGGTCACATTCCTGCCCCTCTTCGCTCCTTATGATGCCCCCATCATCGGTCTGGACAATCCTGACGATGGCCACACATGGGAATAACAAGAGAAAAAACTATGCAGCAAACCAGCCCCCTCAAGACGGTCACAGTCAGCATATTGGCAACCGCCATGCTGATCTTTGTGGCCCAGTACCTGATAGGCAAACAGGAGATCAGGATCGGCATCGCCATCATCCCGATCCTGCCGATGCTCTTTGCCGTCATCATCGGCATGATTGTCTCCGCCAAACCGGTCAAGGATCGCATCCCCGGCTGGAAGCAGCTCTTCACCGAAAAAGAAGAGGGCTTCTGCGGCAAGATGGTGGGCTTCAGCCTGCTGATCCTGGGTACCCAGTACGCGGGGATGATCATCCCTAACCTGAAGATGATCCTGAGCGTCGGCGTGCCGCTGTTCTTGCAGGAGATTGGCAACCTGCTGCCGATCCTGATCGCCATTCCGCTGGCGGTGAAGTTCGGCTTTGGCCGCCGCGCCATCGGGGCCTGCTCCTCCATCAGCCGTGAGCCGTCCGTTGCGGTAATTCAGGGCAAGTTCGGCACCGGCTCCCAGGAGTACATCGGCGTGCTGGCCATCTACCTGTGCGGCTCCGTCATCGGTACCCTCTGGTTCAGCGTGCTGGGCAGTATCGCCCCGCTCACCGGTCTGCACCCGCTGGCGCTGGCTGCCGGCTCCGGTGTGGGCTCAGGCTCCATGCTGAGTGCCGCTTCCGGCGCCCTGATCAACGGTCTCGACGAAGCACTGGCTCAGCAGGTGCTGAGTATCGCGGCAGCCTCGAACCTGCTCTCGTCTGCCCTCGGCGCCCTCTCCCTCACCTATCTGGGTCTGCCGCTCGCTGAAAAAATCTATGCCCTGACTGCCAAAGGAGAGAAAGCATGAAAAGCATCGTAATGGATATGCGATTCGTCTTTCTGGCGATCCTGCTGGCCATGTTTACCCAGACTCTGACCACCGGCACTCCGCTCTGGCTGATGGGTGACAGCTTCATCGCCATGTCGCTGGTGGTGTTCGCTTCGCTGATTGCCAAGCGCTATCTGCCCTCCTCCCTGCCGGCGTTTGCCTATGCCACCATCATCGGCATTCTCATCTGCCTGCCGGAGACCCCGGTGCGCGGCCTCTTTATCGACGCCGTCGCCAAGATCTCCTTCCTCTCCTGCTGCGTACCGCTGCTGGCCTTTGCCGGTCTCTCGGTGGGCGGTCAGCTGGAAGAGCTGAAGAAGATGTCCTGGAAAGTGATCCTGATCTTCATGATCGTCTCTACCTGCTGCTTCTTCGGCGCCTCGCTGGTGGCCCAGCTCGGCTTCTCCATCCAAGGGATCATCTGATGAACAACATCCACATTGAACCGGCCCTGCTGGCCCTGCGCGACTTCAGTCAGGAAGTGCGCCACCACCTGCACTCCATTCCGGAAGCCTCCGGCGTCGAGTTCAAGACCTCGGCCTACTGCCGCGAGCTGATGGCAGGCTTTGGCTACCGTCTCACCGACTATCCGGGCTTCACCGGTTTCCACGGCGATCTGGTGGTTGACCCGGTACTGCCGACCATCGCCTTCCGTGCCGACATGGATGGCCTCGAGATGCACGACATGAGCGACGTTGCGTTCAAATCGACCCACGAGGGAATGGCCCATAACTGCGGTCACGACTCCCATATGGCGATCGCCCTGACCGCGGCCAAGTTTCTGGCCGCCAACCGCGATCGCCTGCAGTACAACGTCCGCTTTATCTTCCAGATGGCGGAAGAGGATATGCGGGTGCCGGGCGCCGAGAAGATGGTCGAACTGGGCTGCATGAAGGGGGTGGACGAGGTCTATGCCCTCCATAACGACGGCGCCATGGAGACTGGCACCATCAAGTTCAACCACGGTGTCATGTCCTCCTGGGGCTCCGCCTGGACGCTGGATGTGCACGGTATCTCCGCCCACGGATCCACCCCCCACAAGGGGCTGGATGCCATCCGCGAAGCGGTGCGGATCATCGAGGATATGGACTACATCGTCGCCAAGCGCACCAGTCCGTTCAGCCCGGCGGTGTTTGGTTGCGGCATGATCAACGGCGGCACTATCCCCAACGCCATCGCCGACCATGTGCAGGCGCGCGGTACCATCCGTGCCATGGATGCCGAGACCGACCAGATCCTGAAGCACAGCTTCAAGGAGATCGTGGCCCAGAGCGAACTGCGCGGCTTCAAAACCAAGATGGTCTATGCCGGGTATCCGGCGGTCGAGAACCACGCCGATGCCTGCGCCCGTCTGCTGCAAGCGGCCGCCGACGTATTGCCCTCTGAGGGGATCAACGCTCAGGGTCAGCCGATGACCGGCAGCGAAGACTTCAGCTATATGGTCAACGCCTGCCGTGGCCGCAAGGGGGCCATGTTCTTCCTCGGCAGTGGCTGTCAGGCCAAGGGGATCTGCAACTACCTGCATGCGAATCCCTACTACCTCGATGACGATTGCCTGCTGGTCGGAGCCCAGATCTTTATCAATCTGGCGACCCGCAGCGCTTAATCCCGCATACCGATAAAACCAGAAGAGAGGCCAAGGCCTCTCTTTTTTTGTCTCTGTATTTTTGCTCTGTGTACGACAAACAACCCGCGGCTAGAGCCATGGCAACTCCGCCATATTGGCAGCGGGCGGCTGGTTGATAAGGTGCAGCTGCACCGTCTCCCGGCTGATATGGGGGGCGTAGAGGTGGATAAAGTCATACATGTAGTCACGTAGATGGGCATGTTTGCGCAGGCAGATGTGGGTGGCGCTCGAGGCGATCAGGTGGTCGATATTGAGACTCACCAGATCCTCCCGATCCCCCTCGTCGAAGGCCACACTTGCAATCACCCCAACCCCCATGCCGAGCCGGACGTAGTGCTTGATCACGTCGGTATCGGTGGCGGTCAGCACGGTTTTCGGCGAGAGGCCGTGGCGGCTGAAGGCCTTGTCCATCTTGGAGCGACCGGTAAAGCCGAACACATAGGTGATGAGGGGATAGCGGGCCAGATCCGCCATCGACAGCGGCTGGCAGTCAAGCAGCGGATGACCGTGGGGCACCACCACACTGCGCCCCCAACGATAGCAGGGCACCGCGGCCAGCTCATCGAACAGATACATGGACTCGGTGGCGATCGCCATATCCACATCGCCGCTTTGCACCATCTGGGCCAGCTGGGCGGGCGCCCCCTGATGGAGCTGGATCGCCACCTTGGGATAACGACGGCTGAATTCGGTGATCACCGCGGGCAGCTTGTAGCGAGCCTGGGTGTGGGTGGTGGCGATGCGCAGCACCCCGCTGGTGGCCAGCTGCTCCCCAAGCGACAGCTGGTTGATCTGCTCCACCTGCGCCACCACCCCCTTGGCCAGCTCCATCACCTTTTCACCCGCGCAGGTCAACCCGACCAGATTCTTCCCCTTGCGGGTAAAGAGGGCGAGCCCGAGCTCATCTTCCAGCATCTTCATCTGCTTGCTGAGGGTCGGCTGGGAGGTGTAGAGCTTCTCCGCCGTCGCCGAGATGTTGAAGTTGTTCTTCACAATCTCGGTAAAGTTCTTGAGCCGGGCGATGTTCATCTGGGCAAGGGATCTCGCTGCTGCGGCCAGTGGAGCTGACCTGAAAAAGAGAGAGCGGGGCTGGCCCCGCAGCTGACCGCCGACCATACCACAGCGCGGCGCACGATAATCTGCCCCAGGTCAGAAAGCGGCGAGCTAGTCGCTGGCCAGCTTGATCCCGAGCCCGACAAACAGGGTGCCGATGCCCCGGTTTAGCCAGCGACCGAGACACTGCGACAACCGAACCTTGTGACTGGCATAGACGGTGGTAAAGACCAGCAGGTGACACCAGATGATGCCGCCCAGATTGAAGATGCAACCGAGCAGGATAAAGGCGAGCGCCTTGTCGGGGGCATCCGGTGCAATGAACTGGGGCACGAAGGCGAGGAAAAAGAGCGCCACCTTGGGGTTGAGCACATTGGTCAGCACACCTTGCCGGTAAATCTGGCCATAGGAGAGGGCGGGCAAGGTGATCCCTCTCTCCATGGAACCCGTTGCTTGCTGACACAACAGGGAGAACCCCAGATAGATGAGGTAGATGGCGCCAGCCAGCTTGATAAGGGCAAACAACTCGGCCGAGGCACTGAGCAGGGCCGACAGACCGAGGGCCGCAGCCAGCACATGCACCATGACACCTGTGCCGATACCCAACGTCGCGACCGAACCGGCACGCCACCCTTGCGAGCCGCTGCGCAGCATGACCAGCAGGGAGTCCGGCCCCGGCATGATATTGAGCAGCAACCCCGAAACCATAAACAATGCAAGATCATGAATACCGAACATCACCCCTCCCCTCGTAAAGCAAAACCCAACAAAAAGGGCTCCGCAGAGCCCTCTTTCCTTTCCTCTGCGGCAGCTGACGCGTCATCAGCTGTCCCGCCAGCCATCAGGGGCGAAGCGCCTTGTCCGCCCGCGAGATACCGCAGACGCCGGAGCGCACCACTTCGATGATCTCGTTGGTCTGGGCGGCAGTCTTGATAAAGGCATCCAGCTTCTCGCTGGTACCCACCAGCTGCACCGTGTACTGCTCCGGGGTGACGTCGACGATCTGGCCACGGAAGATATCCGCCAGCCGTTTCAGCTCGTCACGAGCCCCACCGGCAGCGCGCGCCTTGACCAGCGCGATCTCCCGCTCGATATGCTCCCCTTCGCTCAGGTCGCACACCTTGAGCACATCCACCAGCTTGTGCAGCTGCTTCTGGATCTGCTCCAGCACCCGCTCGTCACCCATGGTGACTATGGTCATGCGTGACAGGGTGGGATCCTCGGTCGGCGCCACCGTCAGGGTCTCGATGTTGTAGCCGCGCTGGGAGAAGAGGCCCACCACACGGCTCAGGGCGCCAGATTCGTTCTCCAGCAGTACCGAAATGATGTGTCTCATCAGGTTCTCTCCGTCTTGCTCAGCCACATCTCATCCATGGCACCAAACTTGATCTGCATCGGATAGACGTGCTCATCCGGGTCGACCGAGATATCCATGAACACCAGCCGATCCTTCATGGCGAAGGCTTTCTCCATGGCGCTCTCCAGCTCGGCCGGATCGCTCACCGCGATACCGACGTGGCCGTAGGCTTCCGCCAGTTTGACGAAGTCCGGCAGGGACTCCATGTAGGAGTGGCTGTGACGACCGCCGTAGAACATCTTCTGCCACTGCTTGACCATGCCCAGCGCACGGTTGTTGATGGAGATGATCTTGATGGGCACCCCGTACTGCATGCAGGTAGAGAGCTCCTGAATATTCATCTGCACCGAGCCGTCGCCGGTGACGCAGCAGACCACCGCATCCGGGTTGGCAAACTGGGCACCCATGGCGGCCGGAATACCGAAGCCCATGGTGCCGAGCCCCCCTGAGTTGATCCACTGGCGCGGTTTGGCAAACGGGTAGTAGAGAGCGGCAAACATCTGATGCTGGCCGACGTCGGAGGCGACGAACGCCTGCCCCTGAGTCACCTTGTAGAGAGTCTCGATCACCTGCTGTGGCTTGATCTGGGTGGACGACTTTTCGTAGGCCAGACAGTGACGGGAGCGCCACTGGTTGATCTGGTTCCACCAGTCCGCCAGCGCCTCCTTGTCGTTATCGAAGCCACACTCGCGGACCACTTCCAGCATCTGCTCAAGCACGGTTTCCACCGAACCGACGATGGGCACATGGGCCTGTACCGTCTTGGAGATGGAGGTGGGATCGATGTCGATATGGACCACGGTGGCATCGGGGCAGAACTTGGCCACGTTGTTGGTTACGCGGTCATCGAAGCGGGCCCCCACGGCGAAGATAAGATCCGCATTGTGCATGGTCTTGTTGGCTTCGAAGGTACCGTGCATCCCCAGCATGCCGATAAATTGCGGATGGGTGCCGGGGAAGGCCCCCAAACCCATCAGGGTGGTGGTCACCGGCAGATTCAGCAGCTCCGCCAGCTTGGTCACCAGATGATCCGCGTTGGCATTGATGGCACCGCCGCCCACGTACATCACCGGGCGCTGGGCATCCACCAGCAGCTTGGCAGCTCGCTTGATCTGACCCTTGTGACCGGATTTGGTCGGATTGTAGGAGCGCAGAGAGACCGTCTCGGGATACTGGTAGGGGAATTTCTCTTTCGGGTTCTGCACATCTTTGGGCAGATCCACCACCACCGGCCCCGGGCGGCCGCTGGCGGCAATGTAGTAGGCCTTCTTGATGGCCTCGGGAATATCGCTCGCCTTCTTGCACAGGAAGCTGTGCTTGACCACCGGACGGGAGATACCGATCATGTCGGTCTCCTGAAACGCATCCTCCCCGATCATGCTGGTCGGCACCTGGCCGGAGAGGATCACCAGCGGAATGGAATCCATATAGGCGGTGGCAATACCGGTAATGCAGTTGGTCGCTCCCGGGCCCGAGGTCACCAGCACAGTCCCCACCTTGCCGGTGGAACGGGCGTAACCGTCCGCCATGTGAACCGCGGCTTGCTCGTGCCGCACCAAGACGTGCTCCATCTTGCCGTTTTCGAAGAGAGCGTCATAGATGTCGAGTACTGAGCCACCAGGGTAGCCGAAGACGTGCTCAACTCCCTGATCTTCCAGCGCTCTAACCACCATCTGGGCGCCTGATAACATCTCCATGATAAAGCCCTCCAGGCTTTGCTCCGTTTAGCGAATCCCGCCGACGATGCCGTGCTTCCCGGCACGGCCCGATCCGTTTCTTGTTGTTATCTGAATGCAGATCGGCCCAATTCAGCCCCGTCGACAGTAGAAAAAAAGGATTTTTCCATCATTGACCCGAAAATCGGGTGAAAAAACAACTTAACCCGCTTCATAACGCTTGTCCACGGCTTTATCTGACCAGAACAGTCATACATTTCAACCAGCTATTAACATTCAATGACTTGCCACTGCGACCATGAGACAAAAGGGAAGGATGTCGGGGAATGGCCAGTGGATCATTCCGCAGAGGAGAAAAACAGCCACAAAAAAGCCCACCGCTCAGCGGTGGGCTTGATGCCGAATGATGGCTCAGTTCTCCTGATCCGGCTCCGCCAGCCAGATCTGCTGATCCGGATCGGTCTCTTCACTGACAGAAATGCTGACGCCCATATCGAGCAGTTCGTGCAGGGTTAGATTGTCAGCCAGGTTCATGACTTCGCCGTTTTCATTGGTAAAGCGCATTTGCTCCATCCTCTCCTTGGTGGGGTCGCCTTTCAGTCTAGTCAACAACGCTCACTTGCGATAACCAGCCAGCGGATAAACGCTCTCCCCCATCCAGCTCGCTCAGGCGATCACTCACCTCCTCCGGAAACAGGGTGCGAGCCCAGAGCCGACGAGACAGAGAGGCCACGCTCTCGTCAGCACCCGCAGCCAACCAGCGGGCCAACTCCCCCGCCACATCGGGGTAACAGACCGCACCCGGCGAGGCGCTGTCGAGCCAGGTACGCACCAGATTGGCATCGAGCACATCCATCAGGGTCGCCAGCCCCATCATCTCCAGAGTCTTGCCATTGGACAGCTGCTCGAACTGGCCGACAAGGGGCTTGACCAGCAGCTTCTTGCCAAGGGTGAGCGCCTCGGAAGCGAGCTCGAAACCCGCGTTGGAGATGACGCCGCGACAACCGGCCAGCACGGCGATAAATCCTTGCCGCGACGGCGGTTCGAAGCGCAGGTTGCGCCACTGGCTCGGGGTGCGAATGGCGGGATGAAAGCAGACGAAGCGCTGCTGACCAAAGCGCGACAACAGGGCTGCGATCGCCTCGCTCTGCTCGAACGGCAGATAGACCAGGATCTCGCCGTTATCCGGCGCGGCGGCGATGGGGTCGATCACCGGTGGTAGCAAGGGGTGGCCGAAGTGAAACCAGTGCAGCCCGAGCGGCTGATCCACTGGGGCAAAGTGGCGCATCAGCTGACGGCTGATCCCATTCTCCCCCCAGCGCGGGATGGGCCAGTTGAAGCTGGCCTGATGGCTGACGGTGAGGCTTGGCTTGCCATAGCGGCGGGCGGCGTGGGCGGTCAGCGGCTCAAAGTCGCTCACCACCAGATCGTATGCGCTGCAATCGAGAGACCGCAGATCCCGCCAGAAGGTGAGCGGCGAGGCGGCTTGCAGGGTGCGCCACGGAGAAACTCGCCCCTCGTGACTGACAAAAGTGAGGCCGGGAAAGGCGCGGTAGGCGCCAAACTCCTCCATGTCGAAGTAGCAGTCGGCGGAGCGGCCGCTAAAGAGATAATCCACCTCGACCCCTGCCGTGCGCAGCGCCCGCGCCAGGGTGCGACTGCGACTGATGTGGCCGTTGCCGGTGCCCTGCACCCCGAACAGTATCCTCATGAATGGCTCCAGCCGAGCGCCAGCACGGCGCAAGCGCCCCCCAGCAGAGCACCGGCTACCAGATCGCTCAGGTAGTGTACCCCGAGCAGCAACCGGGATGCCCCCACCAGTGCCGCCCAGCCAAACAGCAGGGGTGCCCAGAGCGGAAAACCGGTGGCCAGTATGGTGGCCATCAGAAAGGCTGCGGCGGTATGGCCGGAGGGAAGGCTGTAGCGATCGGAAGGGGTGATAAAGACCGGCAAACCGACTGGCCGTTGCCGTTTCAGGCTGTTTTTCAGCAGCAGATAGAGGGGCAGTTCGATGGCGAAGGCAAGCAGCGCCAGTCGAACCAGTTCACGCTCTGCCTCCCCCAGCCACCAGAGCAAGGAGGCCAGCACGGCGTAAAGCGGGCCATCACCGGTGCGGGAAATGAGACGACTCACCCTCGCCTGCTGCCGGTTGTAACCGTGAAGCAGGCAGACCCGGCACACCTGAAGGTCCCATTGCTGGATCTTGTTCATATCTCCTCCTTCCCTGAATTCTGCTTGCAGAGTAGGAAGGCGGGATGACAGGACGTTGAATAAGGGATAACAGATTTATGAAAAAAGGGCCTAATGGCCCTTTTAAATTTCGATGTAGCGACAAAATCAGTGGTTGCCGCGCAAGCCGGTCTCCATCAGACGACAGTTGTGATCCGCCAGACGGGCCATGAAGTGCTCATCCACTTTCAGGCCAAACACCTGCTCGTAGAGATCTTTCATCACAAACGGCTGCCACATCATGCTGAGGAAGGAGATCTTCAACATCTCGGGGTCCAGATCGTCCCCCAGCTCGCCGTTGGACTTCATGGTTTCCAGCAGGGCATCAAACTGCGGCAGCTGACGCTCCAGCAGACGGCTCAGCACAAAATCCCGGCCCGGGCTCTTCTCGGTCGACAATGCACTGGAGATAGCCGAGGTCAACTCGCTGTTGGGCGACATCACCTGATAGTAGGTGTTGAGCAGCTCGTTCAAGCTGTGATTGCTGTGCTCATCTTGCCAGGCATGGTCGAGAGGCTCGGCCACATCGCCCAGCACCGCTTTGTAAAGACCCTCTTTACTGCCGAAGTAGTAGTGGATCATTGCCAGATTGGAGCCAGCAAGCTCCGCGATTTCGCGTGTAGTCACCTTGCTATAGGGAGTATTGAGAAAACGCTCACGGGCGGCAGCAAGCAACTTGTCACGAATGTCAGAACGTCCGACCGGACGACCAGGTCTACGTTTTTCCATTTAACACCTCAGATAATTCAGCCAATGCTGATAAGTCGATCTGGTTGTGCAGAGAATAGAGCACAGCAGGAATGACCAGATAATCGGTCATGGGCCGAATATGGGACAAGGAAATTTGCAATCCTTTACAATCCGATTAAATACGTCAGCAGATTGCCCCTGACCTTCCGTGTTGACACAGCATAAAAATCTCGATATTGGTAAAAGCGTTATCGACTGGAAGGAATAACAACGTCATGCGTATCGCCACCCCGCTACTACTAATCTCCCTAATCGCGTTAACTCGCGCGGGATCCTTGTAGCCGGGCTAAGGCATAGCCGGAATTTACAAAAACCCGTGCACCCTGCACGGGTTTTTTTATGCCGCCGCAGGATGCACGTTACCGAACTTAGGAAGAGGGAAGTCACATGTCAGATCGGGTCATCATATTCGACACCACCTTGCGTGATGGTGAGCAGGCCCTGGCGGCCAGTTTGACAGTCAAGGAGAAGCTGCAGATCGCCCAGGCACTGGAGCGACTCGGTGTCGACGTCATGGAGGTGGGCTTCCCGGTCTCCTCTCCCGGCGATTTTCAATCGGTGCAGACCATCGCCCGCCACATCAAAAACAGCCGGGTCTGTGCCCTCGCCCGCGCCTTGCCCAAGGATATCGACGCCGCCGGCGAAGCCTTGCGGGTCGCCGAGGCGTTTCGCATCCATACCTTTATCTCCACCTCCTCCATCCATGTGGAGAGCAAGCTGAAAAAGAGCTTCGAGGATGTGCTGGAGATGGGGATCGGCGCCATCAAGCACGCCCTGCGCTACACCGATGATGTGGAGTTCTCCTGCGAGGATGCGGGCCGCACGCCGATCGATAATCTCTGCCGCATGGTGGAGGCCGCCATCAAGGCGGGGGCCCGTACCATCAATATCCCCGATACCGTGGGCTACACGGTACCGACCGAGTTCTCCGGCATCATCCACACCCTGTTCAACCGGGTCCCCAACATCGACAAGGCGATCATCTCGGTCCACTGCCACGATGATCTGGGGCTCTCGGTGGCCAACTCCATCGGCGCGGTGCAGATGGGGGCCCGCCAGATCGAGTGCACCATCAACGGCATCGGCGAACGGGCGGGCAACTGCTCGCTGGAAGAGGTGGCGATGATCCTCAAAACCCGCGCCGACCTGCTCGGGGTGCAAACCAATATCCGCCACAACGAAATTCATCGCACCAGCACGCTGGTCAGCCAGCTCTGCAACATGCCGGTGCAACCCAACAAGGCGATCGTCGGTGCCAATGCTTTCTCCCACAGCTCCGGCATCCATCAGGATGGCGTGCTCAAGGCGAAAAACACCTATGAAATCATCACCCCCGAGAGCATTGGCCTGACCCAGAACAACCTCAACATGACCTCCCGCTCCGGCCGCCACGTCATCAAGCACCGGATGGAGTCCATGGGCTACGCCGAGAGCAGCTACGACCTCGACCACCTCTACGGCAAATTCCTGACCCTGGCCGACAAGAAGGGTCAGGTGTTCGACTACGACCTCGAAGCGCTGGCCTTCTTCAGCCAGATCCACGAAGAGCCGGAGCACTTCAAACTGGAGTACCTCGGGGTGCAGAGCGGCAGCTCGGTACTGGCCACCGCCTCGGTCAAATTGAAGGTAGGACAGGATCTGATCTGCGAAGCGGCTACCGGCAACGGCCCGGTGGATGCGGTCTACCAGTGCATCAACCGCATCACCGGCTATGAGATCCGCATCGACAAATACGCCCTCAAGAGCAAGGGCGAAGGGGAAGATGCCCTCGGTCAGGTCGATATCGTCGCCGAGTACAAAGGGCGCAAATTCCACGGCATGGGACTGGCCACCGACATCATCGAATCCTCGGCCCACGCCCTGCTCCATGTGATCAACAGCATCTGGCGCGCCGATCAGGTCGCCGAACAGATGGAACGCAATAACAGCATCAAATCAGAAACCGTCTGAGCAGGACTCGCTGCCACACAGACGGCATGGAATGACAACATCAAGACGGGGAACGTCTGAACCGGCAACCGCGCGCAGCGTCGGGGAAACCGGACAGAGGGATCTCAAAGACAATATCAGGATGGAGAGTGTATGAGCAGTTATCGGATCGCAGTATTGCCGGGTGACGGCATTGGCCCGGAAGTGATGGCCGAAGCCGTCAAGGTGCTGGAGAAGGTGCAGGCCAGGTTCGGCCTCGCCTTCGAGTATGATAACCATGACGTGGGCGGCATCGCCATCGACAACCACGGTACCCCGCTGCCGCAAAGCACGATCAAAGGCTGCGAAGCGGCCGATGCCGTGCTGTTTGGCTCGGTGGGCGGCCCGAAATGGGAGCATCTGCCGCCCAACGATCAGCCTGAGCGTGGTGCCCTGCTGCCCCTGCGTGCCCACTTCAAACTGTTCTGCAACCTGCGCCCGGCCCGCATCTACACCGGTCTGGAACAGTTCTCCCCGCTGCGTGCCGACATCTCCGATCGCGGCTTCGACATCGCCTGCGTGCGCGAGCTGACCGGCGGCATCTACTTCGGCCAGCCCAAGGGGCGTGAGGGAGAGGGGGCGAACGAGAAGGCATTCGACACCGAGGTGTACCATCGCTTCGAGATTGAGCGCATCGCCAAGATTGCCTTTGAGTCGGCTCGCGTGCGCCGTGGCAAGGTCACCTCCATCGACAAGGCCAACGTACTCGCCTCCTCCATTCTGTGGCGTGAGGTGGTGACGCAAGTCGCCAAGTCCTATCCGGACGTAACCCTCAACCATATGTACATCGATAACGCCACCATGCAGCTCATCAAGGATCCGTCCCAGTTCGACGTGCTGCTCTGCTCCAACCTGTTTGGCGACATTCTCTCCGACGAGTGTGCCATGATCACTGGCTCCATGGGGCTGCTCCCCTCCGCTAGCCTCAACGAATCGGGTTTCGGACTGTTCGAACCGGCCGGTGGTTCGGCCCCGGATATCGCCGGCAAAGGAATTGCCAACCCCATCGCCCAGATCCTCTCCGCCGCCCTGATGCTGCGCTACAGCCTGGGCCAGGAAGCCGCAGCTCAAGCCATCGAGCAGGCCGTGGCCCAGACCCTGGCCGAGGATTACTTCACCGCCGACCTGCATCAGGCCAGCGCCCGCCATCCGGTGCAGAGCACGTCCGAGATGGGTAGCCAGATCGCCGCCCGGATCTGAGCCGCATAACAGAGAACAAGGAAGAGAGAAGCAATGGCCAAGACCCTCTATCAGAAAGTATTCGACGCCCACGTGGTAAGGGAAGTGGAAGGGGAGACCCCTCTCATCTACATCGACCGCCATCTGGTGCATGAAGTGACCAGCCCGCAGGCATTCGACGGCCTGCGCGCCATGAATCGCCAGCTGCGCCGCCCGGATCTGACCTGGGCCACCATGGATCACAACGTCTCCACCACCACCAAGGACATCGCCGCCTCCGGCGAGATGGCCCGCATCCAGATGGAGACGCTGGCGGACAACTGCAAGGAGTTCGGGGTTCGCCTCTACGATCTCAACCACAAATATCAGGGGATCGTCCATGTGATGGGCCCCGAGCTCGGCATCACCCTGCCCGGCACCACCATCGTCTGCGGCGACTCCCACACTGCCACCCACGGCGCCTTCGGCTCGCTGGCGTTCGGCATCGGCACTTCCGAAGTGGAACATGTGATGGCAACCCAGACCCTGAAACAGGGCCGCGCCAAGACCATGCGCATTTCGGTCAACGGCAAGCTGGCCGAGGGCATCAGTGCCAAGGACGTGGTGCTGGCCATTATTGGCAAGGTCGGCCATGCCGGCGGTACCGGCTATGTGGTGGAATTCGCCGGCGAGGCCATCGAAGGCCTCACCATGGAAGGGCGGATGACGGTGTGCAACATGGCCATCGAGCTGGGCGCCAAAGCGGGGATGATTGCCCCCGACCAGACCACCATCGACTACATCCGTGGCAAGGAGTTTGCCCCCAAGGGCGAGGTACTGGAGCAGGCCATCGCCTACTGGCAGAGCCTCAAGAGCGACGAAGGTGCCCGCTTCGATGCAGAGGTAGTGCTGGACGCTGCCGACATCGCTCCCCAGGTCACCTGGGGCACCAACCCGGGTCAGGTGATTGCCGTCAATGAACCGATTCCGGCGCCGGAATCCTTTAGCGATCTGATGGAGCAGCAGTCCGCCCGCAAGGCTCTGGCCTACATGGACTTGCAACCGGGCCAGAAGCTCTCCGATGTCGCCATCGACAAGGTGTTCATCGGCTCGTGCACCAACAGCCGCATCGAGGATCTGCGCGCCGCAGCCGCCATCGCCCGCGGTCGCAAGGTCGCCGCTGGCGTGCAGGCGCTGGTGGTGCCGGGCTCCGAACAGGTGAAGGCCCAGGCCGAAGCCGAGGGGCTGGACAAGATCTTCATCGAGGCCGGTTTTGAGTGGCGCCTGCCGGGCTGCTCCATGTGTCTGGCCATGAACAACGACAGGCTGCAACCGGGGGAGCGCTGCGCCTCCACCAGCAACCGCAACTTCGAAGGGCGTCAGGGCCGCGCCGGCCGCACCCATCTGGTCAGCCCGGCCATGGCCGCCGCTGCCGCCGTCACCGGCCGCTTCGCCGACATTCGCGCACTGTAAGAGGACATTTCGATGACAGGATTCAAACAGCATACAGGGATCGTCGTCCCCCTCGACAGCGCCAACGTCGACACCGACGCCATCATTCCCAAGCAGTTTTTGCAGAAGGTCAACCGCATCGGTTTTGGCAAGCACCTGTTCCACGACTGGCGCTTTCTGGACGATGCCGGCCAGCAGCCAAACCCCGAGTTTGTACTGAACCAACCGCAATTCGCCGGTGCCAGCATCCTGCTGGCGCGGGAGAACTTCGGCTGCGGCTCGAGTCGCGAGCACGCCCCCTGGGCGCTGGCCGACTACGGCTTCAAGACCATCATAGCCCCGAGCTTTGCCGATATTTTCTACGGCAACGCCATCAACAACGGCATGGTACCGGTACGCCTGAAGGAGGAGGAGGTCGACGCCCTGTTCCAGCTGGTCGCCGCCCAGCCGGGCATCCAGATCGAAGTGGATCTGGAAGCGAATCAGGTACGTGCAGGTAGCCTCAGCTTCGGTTTCGAGATCGACGAATTCCGCCGTTATTGCCTGCTCAACGGCTTGGATGCCATCGGTCTGACCCTGCAGCACGAGGCCGCCATCAGCGCCTTTGAGGCAAAGCAGCCGAGCTGGATTTAATCAGCCAGTTGCAAAAAACGAGTAGAATCAACAGGGAGCTTCGGCTCCCTGTTTTACTGTCCGCGACGCTTCCCACTTTGGACCACCGGAACTGGCCCGTGCCACAGGAAAGGATGATGAAGAGACCGACGGCAATTCCTCTGCTCTGTGCCCTGCTGCTTGCCCTGCCTGCGGGGGCCAGCCAAACCAGCTTCAACAACAGCCTCGGCCAGATCAGCGTCGGCTGGCAGGATAGCGAAGGCAAACCCCAACAGCTCACCTACCGGCTCGAACAGGGCAAGTTGCCGCCTCTCATCGCCTATCGTCCGGCGAGAATGCAGGAGGAGGTGTTGCAGGTGTTGCTGCGGGAAGTGCGCCAGAACTACCCCGAGGTGCAGTTCACCCTCTCCCGCCCCTCGCTGGAGCTGCATCTGAAAAGCCGCAATCAGGACAAGGCACGCGAGGCGATGGCCTTTCTGCAGTCCAAGCGAAGCAAAGAGGAGCAGGCGTGGCTGACCAAACACTACTTCCAGTACTTCAACACCCCGGACGGGCAGCTGGCGGTGAAGCAAGATCATGTGCGCATCGCGCTGGAGAGTCGCAGCGGGCTGGCTCCGCTGGCGGATCAGCTCAAACAACAGGGCAGTACCGAAACAGAAGCGCGCCAGAAAACCGTGGCCCATATGCTCACCTTTATCCAGAGCATCCCCTATCAGCAGCTCGACAGCCTGAATGGAAGACAGGGCAAGGGCTTCCTCCCGCCCCGTCAGGTACTGGAACAGAACCGGGGTGATTGCGACAGCAAGGTAACCCTGATGGCCGCCATGCTGGCCCAGCTCTTTCCCGAGCTGAAACAGGCCATGGTGTTCGTCCCCGGCCATGCCCTGCTGGCTGTTGACCTGCCCGCCAAGCCGGGGGATGCGACCCTCAACTGGCAGGGGCAAAACTACCTGCTGCTCGAACCCACAGGCCCCGCCACCTTGCCTGCGGGCCAAATAGCTTCGACCAGCAAAACGCTGGTCGATAGCAAGCAGTTGAGTGTGCAACCGGTTCAGGAAAAAGGCTAACCCCCTCCCTCTGCCGATGAGGAGAGAGGATTAACCCTGAGGCAGAAACTCCACCGCCAGCAGCAACCCGCTCTCCTCCTCCAGCACTCGGATAATACGGGCATGGGCTTCAAAGGGGGGCAACAGGTTGTTGTTGGTGGCAAGACTGATCCGGATGGGCTGATTGATGTCGAGCTGGTGTTCAGAGACCGCAATCCCCATGCCGTTGGCACTGAGATCCCGGCAGATCCCCTCCAGCACCAGCTGCTGCTGATAGACGGTGACCGGAGCATTGATGACCATGCGCGCAAAGGCACGCCTTTCCTTGGTATTGGTAAGCACGCGAACATCCTCTGTTGGGTGGGCGTCATCTCATGGGTATTGCACAATTGTGCTGGTCTACCCAAAAGAACGTTAATACAATGCGGTTCGTTTCTCAAACGGGGTGCGGTTTACCGCTGAGATTATACCCGTGTACCTGATCCAGATAATGCTGGCGGAGGAATTTGAGGCATGGCGCTCATTTTTTGCGCCCTCACCCGCTGGCACCTCGTTATTAACAAGTAATAGGGAGTGCCACCCATGAAGACCCTGCTGCTGGTCACCACCTGCCTGCTGTCGGCCAATGTGTTCGCCGCTGACACCCTCACCGTCTACACCTACAGCTCTTTCACTGCCGAGTGGGGTCCGGGGCCCAAGATCAAACAGGCCTTCGAGAAAGAGTGCGGCTGCACCCTCAATCTGGTTCCCCTCGAAGATGGGGTCGCCATCCTCAACCGGCTGCGGCTGGAGGGCAACCACAGCAAGGCTGATCTGGTGCTGGGGCTCGACGATGCCCTCATCAGCGAAGCCAAGCAGAGCGGTCTGTTCGCCCCCCATCCCGCCAAGCTGGATGGCATCAAGGTGCCGGGTGGCTGGCAGGATGACACCTTCGTCCCCTACGACTACGGCTACTTTGCCTTCGTCTATGACAAAGACAAACTCAAGCAGCCGCCCAAGAGCCTGAAAGAGCTGGTGGAGCGTCCCGACCTCAAGGTGATCTATCAGGATCCCCGCACCTCCACCCCGGGGCAGGGGCTGATGCTGTGGATGAAGTCTGTCTACGGCGACAAGGCGCCTGCCGCCTGGGCCGAGCTTGCCAAAAAGACGGTCACCGTCACCAAGGGGTGGTCAGAGGCTTATGGCATGTTCCTCGATGGCGAAGCGGACATGGTGCTCTCCTACACCACCTCTCCGGCCTATCACCTGATTGCCGAGAACAAGCCCCAGTATCAGGCTGCGGCGTTTGAAGAGGGCCACTACCGTCAGGTGGAAGTGGCCGCCAAGCTGAAGAGCGCCAAACAGGAGAAGCTGGCTGACCAGTTCCTGCAATTTATGGTGAGCCCCGCCTTCCAGCAGGAAATCCCGACCGGCAACTGGATGTATCCGGTTATCGACACGCCGCTGCCCAAGGGCTTCGAGCAGATGATCACCGTAACCAAGCCGCTCGCCTTCAGCAGCGATGAGGTGGCCGCCAATCGCAAAGGGTGGATCCGCGAGTGGCTGCAAGCCGTCACCCAGTGAGCCGTTATCTGAAACCACAGGCTCGTCCCCTCTGGTGGCTGCCGGGCAGTGCAGCCACCCTGCTGATCCTGCTGTTATCCCTCGGGCCGCTCGCGGCCCTGCTGTGGCAGGCCGGTTCGCTGGCACCCCGCACCCTGTTCGCAGATCCTTATCTGCGTCATGTGCTGGGCTTCAGTCTGGGGCAGGCACTGCTCTCCACCTTGCTGAGCTTGGGGCTGGCCATTCCGGTGGCCCGTGCATTGGCGCGGCGCCGTTTCATTGGCCGAACCCTGCTGATCAAGTTGTTTGGCCTCTCGCTGGTGCTGCCGGTCATCATCGCCATCTTCGGCATAGTAGCGGTACACGGCAAACAGGGGTGGCTGCCGCAACTGTTGCGCTCACTGGGGCTGGATCCCGGCAACTATCTCTACGGCCTGTTCGGTATCCTGCTGGCCCACGTCTTCTTCAATATGCCGCTGGCGGCACGCCTGATGTTGCAGAGCATAGAGAGCATCCCCGAATCGAGCTGGCGCCTCGCCAGCCAGCTCGGCATGCGCTCATCCCACATCTTTCGGCTGCTGGAGTGGCCGCTTATTCGCGGCATATTGCCGGGGCTGGCCAGCCTTATCTTCATGCTCTGCTTCACCAGCTTCACCACAGTGCTGGCGCTGGGCGGCGGCCCGAAATCCACCACGCTGGAGGTGGCCGTCTATCAGGCGCTGCGCTTTGACTTCGATCTCGCCACCGCAGGCGGACTGGCGCTGGTGCAGCTGATCCTGACCGCCGCCCTGCTCGCCCTGCAGCACAAGCTGCAGAGTACCCCGGCCAGCAGGGTAACCCCACGTCGTCCCTGCCAGCGGCCGGACCGTCATCAGCCGGGCACGGCCGTGGTGGATCTGCTCTCGCTCGGTATCGGCCTCGCCATCTTTCTGCCACCGCTGCTTGCCATCGTCGTCGCCGGCCTCCACCCCGGCCTGCTGACGGCGCTCACTTCCGCCAAGCTGTGGCAGGCGAGCGGCCAGTCGCTGTTGATTGCGTTGGCAGCCGGTGCATTGGCCACCTTGCTCGGCGGTGCACTGCTGCTGACCAGCCGTCATCTACGGATACGGGCTCGCAAGCGGCGGGCTGCCGCCCTGTGGGAGGCCAGCGGCTCGGTGATCCTGATGATCCCGGCGGTGGTGCTCTCTACCGGTCTCTTTATCCTGTTTATGCCCTTTGCTGATGTTTTTGCCCTTGGCCCCTGGCTGGTGGTACTGGTCAATGCCCTGATGGCGCTACCCTACGTGCTGCGCACCCTCTCCGCCCCCATGCAACTGGTGGTGCGCCAATACGATCGGCTGGCGGACAGTCTGGGGGTACGCGGCCTGCATCGCCTGCGGCTGGTGGAGTGGCCGCTGCTGCGCCGCCCGCTGGCACTGGCGATGGCGCTGTCGATGATCCTCTCGCTGGGGGATCTTGGCGCCATCGCCATGTTTGGCAGTCAGGAGCTCACCACTCTGCCCTGGCTGCTCTACCAGCAGCTCGGCAGCTACCGATTGACCGAGGCAGCAGCCACCGCTCTGCTGCTGCTGACACTCTGTTTCTCCCTGTTCTGGCTGGTGGAGCGGGGGCTTGGAGGAAAACATGCTGAACATTGATACGCTGGTGACCAGCTACCCCGACTGGCGCGTCAGCTTCAACGCGAAGCTGCCCAAGGGGGAGATCACCGCACTGATCGGCCCAAGCGGCGCAGGCAAGTCGACCCTGCTCGGAATGATCGCCGGTTTCGTGCCGGTGGAGTCAGGCAGCCTCAGCTTCGATGGTGAAGATCTGCTGCCGCTGGGGCCAGCCGAGCGGCCAGTCACCACCCTGTTTCAGGATCACAACCTGTTCCTGCACCTGTCGGTGTTCGACAATATCGCTATCGGCCTACACCCGGGTCTACGCCTGAGTGCCGCCCAGCGGGCACAGGTGATCGATGCAGCCGCACGGGTTGGTCTTGGCGAGATGCTAAGCCGCCTGCCTGAACAGCTCTCCGGCGGCCAGCAGCAGCGGGTCGGGCTGGCCCGTGCGCTGGTGCGCGGCAAACCGCTGCTGCTGCTGGATGAGCCCTTCTCTGCCCTCGATCCCGCCCTGCGCCGGGAGATGCTGGCCGAAGTGGCGCGCCTCGCCTGCGAACAGGGCATTACCGTGTTGATGGTTTCCCACAATCCGGAGGATGCCCAGCTTATCGCCGATCAGGTGCTGTTTGTCGACGAGGGGCGCATCGCCCTGCAAGGCAAACCGGATATTCTGCAAAACAGCAACCACCCGGGGCTGCTGCGCTACCTTGGCCAATAGCCCTTGGCCCAAGACTGTGCCGAGATCAAAAAGGGGAAGCCGATTGGCTTCCCCTTTTCATGCAAACATATTGGGTGAAATCAGAGGTTCTCCTCGGCAAAGGAGGCCAGTCGGCTACGTACCACGCCATTGAGGAAGATATTGGCACTGCCGTCAAAATCCTTGAAACGCTCGACAATGTAGGTCAGACCCGAGGTCACCGGACTCAGGTAGTTGGAGTCGATCTGGGCCAGGTTACCGGAGCAGACGATCTTGGTGCCCTCGCCGCAACGGGTAATGATGGTCTTGATCTGGGAAGCCGTCAGGTTCTGGCACTCATCCAGCAATACGAAGGTGTTCTGGATGCTGCGCCCGCGCATGAAGTTGACCGATTTGAACTGGATATTGGCCTTCTCCATGATGTAGCTGAGCGAGCCGCTCATGTTCTCGTCCTGCTTGTGCAGCACCTCCAGGGTGTCGGTTACCGCCGCCAGCCAGGGCATCATCTTCTCCTCTTCGGTGCCGGGCAGGAAACCGATGCTTTCGGCAATTTCCGGGGTATTTCGGGTGACGATCACCTTCTCGTAAATGCCCTTCTCAATCACCAACTCCAGCGCAGCAGCCATGGCCAGCAAGGTCTTGCCGCAACCCGCCGGGCCGGTCAGGATCACCAGATCGATGTGTGGATCGAGCAGTGCATCCAGCGCCATCCCCTGATAGACATTCTTGGGATGGACACCCCACGCCTTGCGGGACATCAGCCGCTCGCGCCCCAGATCCTTGATGCGAATCTTGTTGCCATCGTGGCTGAGCACCCGGGCGGCGAAGAAATTCTCTTCATCCACCAGATACTGGTTTACATGAACCCCTTCCAGCAGATTGGCATCGATCACATGGATGGTGTCGCGGCCATGGGTCTCACTCTCGCACTCGCCAACCCGCTCCCAGAAGCTGCCGGGCACCACCTGAAAGCCCTTGGCCAGCAGGCGAATATCGTCGATCAGCTGGTCACTACGGTAATCTTCAACGTGAGCAAGCCCGGCCCCCTTGGCCTTGAGGCGCATGTTGATGTCTTTGGTGACCAGCACCACCTGACGCTTCAACTCGTGCTTTTGCAGATAGAGGGCCGCGTTGATGATGCGGTTGTCGGCCTCCTTGTCGGTAAAAACCTCGGCATCCTGCGGCAGATGGTGATCGCTGAAGATGCAGATATTGCCGCTCGCTTCGCCAGCCAGCGGCACGCCCTGGGTGATCTGATCCGGGGTTGCATCGCGGAACACATCTTCCAGCGCACGAATGGCCACCCGCGCGTCGCGGCTGACATCCTTGTTGCGATCCTTGATGTTATCGAGCTCTTCCAGCACCGTCATGGGGATGAGCACGTCGTGCTCTTTGAAGGAGTAGATAGCGAGGGGTTCGTGAAGCAGAACGTTGGTATCCAGGATAAACAGCTTTCGGTCCGTATTGTCCATAAGCATCCTCCTTGGCACTGAAGGGCCACGTGTGTGAATCTCAGATGTCATTGAAACCACACGGCCGTGACAGTTTTATTACCCTCAACGCTACGCCCGATTTTACTATCGCGCAACAAATCACTGGGCCGTCTGATTTGATTGCGCATAAAAACAGCAATAAAAAGACCGGCACTGTGGCCGGTCTTTTCTCTATCGTTCAACTACTTGGGCCTGTCTGTCAGCCGCACTTGGAGTCGCCGCAGTTGAGGCAGGTCATGCAGCCATCCTTCAGCACCAGCGCCTTGGTGTGGCACTTGTAGCAGAGCGCGGCATTGGCCGGAAAACCACTGCTCGCCTGCTGCTCTTCAGCCTCCTGAGCGGCTTTCAGCTCGGCCTGCTTCTCGGCCAGAAATGCCTGCTGATGCTCATCCAATCCCGGCGCCTTGAGCATGCCGATCTCGGTGAGATGGCTCTCGATCACGTTGCCAATTTCGGCGATCAGCGACGGCACATACTTGCCCTTGTTCCAGTATCCGCCCTTGGGATCAAACACCGAGCGCAGCTCCTCGACCAGGAAGGTGACATCCCCACCCTTGCGGAATACCGCCGAGATGATGCGGGTCAGCGCCACGATCCACTGATAGTGCTCCAGGCTCTTGGAGTTGATGAAAATCTCGAACGGACGGCGAGTTTCGTGAACCGTGCCCTCGTTGAGAATGATGTCGTTGATGGTGATGAACAGTGAGTGCTCGGAGACATGCTCCGGCGTCTTCAGTTTGTAGGTGGTGCCCATCAGCCGCTCCGGGCGCAGCACGGTTTCGTGCATATGCACTACGTCATCCTGCACAGAGAGATCTTCTTGCGGCTCATCCTTGGTACGCACCTTGTAGGCGACGATTTTCTTGTCGATCTTCTTGACCATAATGTCGTTCTCAGAATTTACCGTAATAGCCTTCTTTCAAGGCGTCATAGAGGTTGGCAGCCGTATGCAGCTCGCCATCGTATTCGATCTCTTCATTCCCCTTGACGGAGATGACGGAACCATCCTCCAGGGTGAAATCGTACAGGGTGTTCTCCAGATCCTTCTCCTTCACCAGCACGCCCTGGAAGGCCTCCGGATTGAAGCGGAAGGTGGTGCAGCCCTTGAGGCCGGAGTCCGAGGCATACATGTAGATGTCCTTGAACTGCTCGAACGGGAAATCAGTCGGCACGTTGGCAGTCTTGGAGATGGAGGAGTCGATCCAGCGCTGGGCCGCCGCCTGAATGTCCACATGTTGCGCCGGGGTGATGTCATCAGCAGTAATGAAGTAGTCCGGCAGACGACTCGCCTCATCATCGGCATAGGGCATGGCGGATGGATTCACCAGCTCGCGATAGGCCAGCAGCTCGAAGGAGTAGACATCCACGCTCTCCTTGCTCTTCTTGCCCGGCTTGATGACGTTGCGGCTGTAGTGGTGAGCAAAGCTCGGCTCGATGCCGTTGCTGGCGTTGTTGGCCAGTGACAGCGAGATGGTGCCGGTAGGCGCAATACTGCTGTGGTGAGTGAAACGCCCACCCACTTCGGCCAGCTCGGCGACCAGCGCAGGATCTACCTCGGCAACCTGCTGCATATAGCGGCTATAACGCGCATGCAGCACCTTGCCCTTCACCTTGTCACCCACCTTGATGCCATCAGCCGCCATTTCCGGGCGCAGACGCAGCATCTTGCCAGTCACTTCAAACTCCTGCTCCATGATGGGGGCAGAGCCTTTCTCCTTGGCCAGACGCAGGGACTCCTGCCAGCCGGTCATCGCCAGCTCCTGGGATACCTGCTCGGTAAAAGCGACGGACGCGGCAGAACCGTACTTGATCTGCAGCATGGTCAGGGTCGAACCAAGCCCCAGGAAACCCATGCCGTGACGGCGCTTGGCTGTAATCTCCTCGCGCTGCTTGGCAAGCGGCAGCTGGTTGATCTCCACCACGTTGTCAAGCATGCGGGTGAAGATGGCCACCACCTTGCGAAACGCCTGCCAATCGAACGCCGCGTTTTCAGTAAACGGGTCGCGCACAAACTTGGTCAGATTGACCGAACCCAGCAGACAGGCACCGTAAGGCGGTAACGGCTGCTCGCCACAGGGGTTGGTCGCGCGGATCTCTTCACAGAACCAGTTGTTGTTCATCTGATTGACCTTGTCGATCAGGATGAAACCGGGCTCTGCATAGTCATAGGTGGAGGTCATGATGACATTCCACAGCTTGCGGGCTGGCATGGTCTTGTAGACCTTACAAGCGACCTGCCCCAACTCGTTGAATACAACCCCTTCCTTGTTGGGCCAGTCGGCCCATAGCACCTGAGCGGGATCGTCCAGCGCAATGCCATCCTGCTCCACCTCTTTGGCGGTGTAGGGGAAGATCAGCGACCAAGGGGCATCCTCTTTCACCGCCTTGACGAAATCTTCGGTGATGAGCAGGGAGAGGTTGAACTGACGCAGGCGGCCATCTTCACGCTTGGCCTGAATAAACTCGATCACATCGGGATGGCGGATATCCATGGTGCCCATCTGGGCGCCGCGACGGCCACCGGCTGACGAGACGGTGAAACACATCTTGTCATAGATATCCATAAAGGAGAGCGGGCCGGAGGTGTAGGCACCGGCACCGGAGACAAAGGCACCGCGCGGGCGCAGGGTCGAGAAGTCATAGCCGATACCGCACCCGGCTTTCAGGGTCAGGCCAGCCTCGTGCACCTTGCCGAGGATATCGTCCATCGAATCTTCGATGGTGCCGGAAACAGTACAGTTGATGGTTGAAGTCGCAGGCTTGTGCTCAAACGCCCCGGCGTTGGAGGTGATGCGGCCCGCCGGAATGGCCCCATTGCGCAGCGCCCACAGGAACGGCTCATACCAGGCCTCAGGCTCCAGCTCCTGCTCTGCCAACGCACGGGCTACCCGCTGGTAGGTCTCATCGATAGAGCTGTCGATGGGAGTGCCATCCTTGCTCTTGAGGCGATACTTGCTATCCCAGATCTCGAGGGACGTTTCCTGCATGGGGATAAGGCGGGAGCCAAGCTCACTCTCCAGCACCGGGTTCGATTTAGCCATTTTCAATCAACCTTATGTGAATGCATCGACATCATGACAACAGCAGAAAACACAACTAATGGTGTCATCTAAAATTAATGACACAACATATAGTACACCTGATGCCATGAGGGCGCCGATTCTAACCTAAAAAAATGCCCCGGCCAGCAGATTTCTGGGCCAGGGCACTTAACTGATTAATTTGCTGAGAGATTTAACACTCAGAGATAGATCAGGGCTTCTTGACGTAAACGGACGGCGTTTCACCCGCCATATTCAGATAAAACTCGTAGACGCCATCAGCATCCGGTGAGAACTTCATGTCCTCATACTTGGAGCAGGGGTTGACCGGCACAGCCTCACCACCCAACACGGCAACACCATCACTCGGGCTCTTGTAGCCAAAGTTGGTACCGCAGCTCCAGCCTGAATCAGCAAACTTGAACTTGTAGGGGGCCCACTCTTTCTTGAGGGTCCCTTTAGCCATATAGAGCTTGTCGGCCACCTTGACTACCTTGCTTTCATCAGTCGCCATCCAGTCGTTCATCTCCCCGCGCAGGTAGATGGACTTGCCACCGAAGTCGCTGTTGTCTGCCGCTGCCTGCTCTGCACCACCATTGGATGCGCAACCGCCTAATACCAGGGTTCCCGCCGCCAGCATCATCGTTACTGTTCTTTTGAACATGGGTCTATTCCTTAAATTATTGTGATTCCTTGGTCCATCCATGTGGACTGAAGAATTAAACCAGAGCAGGCATCACAAGAAAGGTAGAGGCATCACATTCTGTACTTTTTGTATCCAACATATTGAACCGGTGAGCAAATATCGAACAGAAAAAGAGGTCTTTTTGGGGCTTTAGAAGGGTAATCAATGAATGACAAGAAGGGGAAAGTTTAATATCCGGCGACGTTCTGAATTGCAGGAAATAAAAAACCCCGCTCGATGAGCGGGGTTTCTTGTATTGGGTGCCTGGCAGTGTCCTACTCTCGCATGGCGAATGCCACACTACCATCGGCGCTACCGCGTTTCACTTCTGA